>JANNQN010000061.1:0-7830 GCA_031400775.1 Planctomycetia bacterium
TTGTTGAACTGCAAGCCGATAAAGCCGCGCGCCAGCGGCCGCGAGTCGGCATAGTCGAGCACCGTCTGGCCGTCCAAACCGACCGTGAAGTGGCCACCCTCGGCTTTGACGGTAAAGGTCCGCCATTCGGCGCTCTCGGGCACGGCCCGGGCCTTTTCTCGGTTGACGAAGCTGCCGGTCGGAAAGGGGCTGACCGCCGGGGCCGCGATGTTCAGTTCATAGCAATCGACCGCCGGGTTCGTCGGCACGGCCGGAGTGCGCAGAAAGACGCCGCTGTTCGTGCCCGGTGGATTGCGGAAGTCGACCTTGAGCACGTAGTCGGCGAACTGGCTGGTCGTGTGCAGCAGTCCCATCTCGCCCGAGTCGACCGAGATCGCACCATCGGCCACTTTCCAATTCGCTTTGCTGGCCGCCCGCCATCCATAGTCGGTCTGACCGTCGAACAACAGAATCCAGCCGTCGGCGATTTCATCGGGCGTGAGCGTGTTGGGCTCGGCCGCCGAGAGATCGGCGCCAACAATCCAGATCAGGCCGCAAACCAAGGGAGCGAAACGAACGTGCATGGGGGCCTCGAACAGGGTGGTTGAAATCGGCGGAAGGCAATTCAGCGGCAGGGGCCGGGCAAAGCGACATCGACCGGGCGATTCTAACAACCGAGCGGGGCGGTTTCCACGCTTCGGCACAGTAATCAACCGCCGGCTACGCATCGCCGCGGCGAATTTCCAGCCGCACTTCGCCGCTGATGCCGCCGCCAAGGCCGGCGCGACCGGCGGCGCGGGGCACGTGCTGGGCGTGGCCCGAGGGCAGCAGGCTGACGTCGACAGAGAGCAGGTTGCGCGGACGCAAGTGAGCCGTGACGTCGCACGAGCCGCGGCGATCGGCGCCGGCCAGGGTGAAAATCGACGTGCCGTTCAAGGAGAATTCGGCCGCCGCATCGACGCCGTCGCAGATCAGCCACACCCGCTCGTTAGGGTCCAGGTTCGTGGGACAATTGAACGATCGCGTATAGCGAACGCGGCCCAAAAATTCGGCGCCCAATAACTCCGTCCAATCGCCCGGCACTTCAGCTTTTGCCGCCGGCGGCAGATCGGCGGTGCGTTCCTGAAACTCCCCAGGCCCAAGCGGGACATAGCGGACCAGGGCCTGCAATTGCCACGGCGCCCGCAGGCGAATGATGTGCGGAGTGGGCATGCGTGGCGACGTGTGGCGCTACTTCGGCTCAATACTGCTCGGGTATTTGCAACGCATTGGATTTCGCGGATGCAACCCCTTCAGGGTTGGCTTGCCGCGAATTCTGCTAACCCAGGGTAGCTCGAAGACTCGCAAGGGCTGGGCTGGATGCTGCAATCCCGTTGGGATTGAGGCAGGAACTCGAAGCCAGGCTCACAAGCCCAAAACGAATCAAACTGAAACCGTGTCCAACACGCTGCTGGCCCCATCGCGAAGTCGGTCAATCCCAACATCCAGCGTCAATCCCAACGGGATTTTAATCGTTCAGCCCAGGGTTGTCGCGTAGCGGCTACCCTGGGTATCCGGATGCCGCCCAAGCCAACCCTGAAGGGGTTGCATCCGCCAAACTCGCAAAGACTTTTCCCGCCCGGCATAGAGCTTGGCTGGTTGTGGCCAGGACTACTCGGGCAGAAAATCCTGCACGATCGTGACCTGCCGGACCTGCAGGCTGGACGGCTCGTACACCCGGATCGTGATCCGCACTCCGCGCAGCGGAGCGGAGTAGGGGGGGAGGGTGTCGCGTTCGAGAATGTCGTCAACGATTCCATTAGTTGGCGCATCGTCAAGGCCGTTGGTGGCGAGGTCCATTGCCGAGCCCCGCTGAAGTACACCATCATTCTCATAGTGCAGCGACCAGGTATCGTAAAAAAATGGATTAATGGCGGAGCGAGGTGCCGGAATCCACGATTTCAGGTCTGGTACACCGCCAAACTGCGACGCAGGAATTCCGGCGCCGGCCGGAGGCGAGTATGCAGGCGGGGTGTTCGTATATGGTGGCGGAGTAGTTAGGTAGCCCAAATCAGCGTAGGCGCCAAAAGCGACGGTTGCGTAATATTGCCGTGGCGGTGGGGGCGCGATGGGTGGGTTTAGCTGAAACGTCGCCGGATAAGTGGCATTGATCCATTGCTTTACGATGCCATCTGCCAGTGGACCCAAATAGCTTACATCCCGGGGCTCGACGGCGACGATCGGCCTACTCGCAGGTGGAGGCGGAGGACCTTCCGTCACATCAAACACCGGCGCGCCTGGATCGTAGACTTGCACGTCAAACGACAGGACGTTCGTCATCAGGATGTCGTCGCCAAGCCGCTGGCTCGCGGCATTGAACGGCAAAAGCGCAGGTAGCGGCAGGAAGAAAAAACGCTGCGGGAACGCCACGCTGTTACGATTGAAACGATTTTCGGGCTTTGTCAAATCGCCAAGCGTGTTGGCGACTCGATTGCCACCCTCCATTCGAGCTGAGACATCATAGGAATTGTAAAACGCCAACGTGGAATCGCCTCCTAGCCCAATTCCAACCCCTGGGAGGACAACCATTGCGCGACGATAAAGTGTGAACAGTCGAAGGCCGGCACTTGCATCAATCATTGGGCCGTCTTGAACCAGGAAGTAAGCGACTTCGGCGACCTGCGATTCGATGGTGCCGCCCAACACCTTTCCGACGAACGGTTCACCGCGGCTTCGGACCGTGAGCAACAATGCGTCGTCCGTGTCGCCAAAGAGCGTGTTAGGGATGCTCGGGTGGTTACCATCTGTCTCCCCGCCTTCAATAATCTCCAAATACCCTTCGTCGTTTTCCGGTCGCAGGGGCGGCCGCATGGTCGCGGTGGCGCCTTGCAGGTCGGCTTGAATGCGATTGCGTGTGGCGCGGAGCTTGTCCGAAATCTCCAACAGCGAACGGCTGCCGGAGACGCTGTCGACGATCACGCCGAATAGCGTGACCGTGGCGCCCATCATCAACAGCGTGGCGGCCAGCGCCACCAGCATTTCGATGAGCGTGAAACCGCGCGGGCGGCCGGAGATCGAATTCAATTCCGATGCTCGTTTGGCGAATCGGCGAAAGCTGCGATTGGCAGCATTGGGCGAGTGGATCATGGCGATGGCGTCCGAATTGCGAGGTGGTCTGGCCCCGTCGGCGGCAGCTTGCCCTCGGCCGCGAACTGTGCGACTGCACATCCCTTTATCTTACCGCCACCGGTCCGCAATTGCCAACGTGGGTGATGGGGGTTGGGGGTTGGGGTTTGGGGATTGGCAAAGGGGGAGACAGCACGAGCTAAAATTCGCTTGCCCGTCGTGTCTACCAACCCCTAAACCCCAACCTCCAACCCCCAACAAGCCCCCACTCAATGCCTTGGCCGGGTGCGGGCTTGCTCGATGACGTCGCGAATCGTCGAGTCCAGCTCGAACTCGGGACGGAAGCGGATCGTGCGCCGCAGGCGCGAGAGGTCGGGGATCCGCGAGCGGACGTCCTCGAAATCCTGATCGTAGGCCTCGGCATACGTTTGAAAGGCGATTTCGAGCTTGGGATTAATGGCCGCGATCACGGTTCTGGCCAGTTGCAAAATGCTCACCGGCTGATCGCTGCCCACGTTGAACACGCCGGCCACGGCCGCCTCGGTGTCCATCAGCTCGATCACCGAGCGGACCACGTCGTAGACGTGGGCAAAGCAGCGCACCTGGTGGCCATCGTCGTGGACGACCAGCGGCCGACCGGCCAGCGCCGCGTCGACAAACCGGGGCAGCACCATTCCGTAGCGGCCCGTCTGTCGCGGACCCACCACGTTAAAGAACCGCGCAATCACGACCGGCAGCCGATGCTGCCGCCAATAGGCCAGCGCCAGAAACTCGTCGATGGCCTTCGAAGCGCCGTACGCCCAGCGGCCGCGGGTGGTGGGGCCGAACACCAGGTCGTCGTCCTCGGCCCACAGCGGCTTGGGGTTCTTGCCGTAGACCTCGCTGGAACTGGCCAGAAACAACTTGACCGAATAACCGTCTCGCTTGCGGCGCAGCAGCTCGCTAAGAATCAGCTCGGTGGGATAAATATTGGTTTCGATCGTGTGGATCGGCGCGGTCGAGATTAACTGCACTCCGACGGCCGCCGCCAGGTGATAGACCTCGTCGACGTCGCTCACCAGTTGCCGCACCAGCGCCTTGTCGGCGACCGTGCCGTGCACATAGCTGAAATTGAAGTGCTCGCGAACCGCCGCCAGGTTCTCGGCCGTGCCCGTCGACTCGTCGTCGACGACCGTCACCCGATAGTCGCGGGCCAGCAGGGCTTCGGCCAGGTGGCTGCCGATGAATCCGGCGCCGCCGGTGATCAGAGCATGTTTCACGATCGCTCGCTTCGCTTCTCAATTCCGCGGAAGTTGCCCATTAATCCACAGTGAACGCCAGTCGAGGCGGCGTCAAGAGCGATCCGCTTCAGGCGACTTTTCCGCTCCCGGCGTCTCGCGCTTTTTGGCGACGATCGAGGCCACGATCGAAACGCCCAAGAGCGACAGAATGATGACCAGCGAGACCGGCGGAGTCACCAGGTGGTGGCCTGTCCAGAACTCGCCGACCATTTTGCCGCCCACGAACACCAACACGGCCGACAGGCCATAGTTCAGATAGCGGAACACGTCCATCACCCCGGCCAGCAGGAAGTACAGCGCCCGCAGGCCCAGGATGGCGAAAATATTGGAGGTAAACACGATGAACGGATCTTTGGTGATGCCGAAGATCGCCGGCACACTGTCGACGGCGAACAATACGTCGGTGCTTTCGACCACCAGCAGCACCAGAAACAGGGGCGTGATGCAGCGCTTGCCGTTCTCGACGGCGAAAAAGTGCGAGCCGTGGTTTTCCTTGGCGACGTGGAACAGCCGCTTGGCGGCCCTCATCAGCAGGTTCTTTTCCGGGTTGACCTCGCTCGAGTCGTGCATCGCGAGCTTGATGCCGGTGTAGATCAGGAACGCGCCGAAGATCCACAGCACCCAATCGAATTGCTCCAGCAGTGCCGTGCCCGCCAGAATGAACGCCAGGCGCATGATGATCGCGCCCAGAATGCCCCAGAACAGCACCCGGTATTGATACTTCAGCGGCACGCCGAAGAAACCAAAGATGACGGCGAACACGAAGACGTTGTCCATCGACAACGACCATTCGACCAGGTAGCCGGTCAGGAACTCGATGCCGATGACCGGACCGCGCCAGGCCCAGATCAGGCCGTTAAAGGCCAGGGCGATGCTGCACCATACGACGGTCCACATGGCCGACTCGCGCAGCGTGGGCTCGTGCGAGTTGCGATGGAAGACGACCAGGTCGAGCGTCAGCAGGATGATGACGAAGGCGCTGAAGACGAGCCAGTGCCAAAGCGTGGGTTCCGGCGCGGCAAGGGGCGCGGCTTGCGCCAGCAGGGTCGTCGCAGCCCAATGTCCGGTGAAGATTTCTGCCAACGCGAGAACTTTCGGTAACGCAAAACGCCACGAGAGAGGCTAGTCGCCGCTTCAATCGAAGAACCCGTCGGCCGAAGCGTCGGACACGCCCCGTGCGTTCCGCGCTGCGGACTGAACCACGAGCTGTGGTCGCCGCCCTTGCCTTGGCGCGGCGGAACCCACCCCCTCAAGTCGGCAACTTCTAGGCCCGCAGCGAGACGTTCTTCTTGCCCCGCGCGTCCTCGTCGATCGACAGTTTGTCTTCGCGAGCTAACCAGCCCACTGCCTGCATGATGACGTCCCGGGGGGCGTCGATTTCCTTGGTCAACTGGGTGAGCGTGCGCGGGCCGTTCTCACTGAGCTCGTTCCAGATAATGCCGGCGGTATCGCCAATCTGGTCCACGCAACTGTGTTGAGCCGTTGCCATAGTCACTTGCTCCTAAACGAAGTGCGATACGGATTCAAAACCCATGCCGCCGTTGCTTGCGGAAGTATATCCCTGGAGCCCAGCGGGGCTCAAGTCCTGACGATACTAGGGGGCAGCAAGCCAGGCGGGCATGTTGGCGAGCCAGGCACACGGCTGGCTCCAAGAAAATATAGGCTAGCCGCCGCACATTGATGTGCGACCCGGCCGTGCCGCCGAAGCCGAAGGTGCCAAAGGTCCGGCCTGCCGCGACTTTAACGACAGGCGCCTTTGGGCCAGCCGGCGCGCAAAAAAAGGGCCCCCTTTGGCGGCGATGCTGCCAAGGGGGGCCCTTGAACCGTGAAAAACTGGTGCCTCCCGTAACGGGCTAAGGTCGCCATACCCCGGCGACAAGACTGCTAAGATTCACGGTGCGTCATACTTCGACTTGGCGGCCGCGGAATCGTGCGGGTCATCCGCGGCCAGTCTGGGTCGACATGAGCGATGGTGGGCTAAAGCAGTTGGCGTGCCCAACGCGACCGTCGGCCAAAGATTCTTGAGGAATTCTCGAAGCGGCCGAGAAATTCAGCCGTTTGCGCGATCAGCCGCCGATTCTCGTCCTGTAAAGCACCGGCCAGCGGCGTGTAAATCTTACAAACCGGCCGGTAAATCTCGGTGTAGCGCCAGAAAGTAGCAGGCATACGCCGTATGCCGCAGCAAGTATCAAAGTAGGCGACGGCATACGGCGTATGCCTGCTACTTTTTGAATGCTGCTACTTCTCTGCCAGCAGACTGGTCGTGATGGCGCGAAAAACGGCGGCCAGCTCGGCGAACTCGCGATCCTCGGCCTGGCACAAAACCAGGCAAGTTGCGGTCTCGGTGCGAAACGCGCGAATCAGCGCTGTATTGGTAAGATCGAGATAGAAGAAGCTCACGTCGTAGCCGCTGACGGTCCGGCGGCCGAACTTTTCGCTGGCCGGTACCGCCTCTGAGAATTCGTATTCGGTTTTAAGCGCCTGCAACGCGGCCGCCGCCAGGTCGCTGGGATCCGATTCGAGTGGATGCAGCACGATCGACCAGAACGCCCCGCCGGGGCTATAGACCGCCACCGATCCGTTACCGCCAACGGCCTCCTCCTCGTCCAGAATCCAATTGTCGGGATAGAGGAAACGGATGCCCAATTTGTCGTACGTGGCGGGCATCGCTGGCGGCTCCTTGCTGGCGGACGAGGGTATGCGTCAAACGGGACATTCTAAAACCTGCGGCCGGCGCGGACCAGTGTCGGCGGAAGGCGGTCGCGAGCACCCCTCAACAACCCCCCTGATCTTGTGGCAAAACACCCATTTTGTTACCGTCCCGCGACCAAATTCTCTGGTGTTCTTCGCTCGCCTCCAAATTTCCACGGCCGTAGTGCCTACTGGCACACTCTCATACATCCCCCAAGCGCGCGTGCGCTTTAGCGTATGCCCCATAACAGCCGCAGGATGAAACGCGCAATCGTGGCGCTGGCCCTATGCGCGCTGGCCGGCGGCTGTCGCAGTCTGGCGAACCGGGGACCCGTGTCGCAATCGGTCGCCAACTGCCGGCAGTTGACCCAACAGGGAATCAACGCCATGGAGCGCGGCGATTGGAAGCGGGCCGAATCGCTGCTGTCGCGCGCCGTGCAGACCTCGGCGACCGATGCCGACGCGCGGCGCAACTACGCCGAGACATTGTGGCGGCGCGGCGCCACCCAAGATGCGCTCGTTCACTTGGAAGAAGCGCGGCGACTGGCCGTCGAAGATCCGAATCTGGCGGTGCGGACCGGCGAGCTGCACCTCGCCTTGGGACAGGTTTCGAAAGCCAGCCAACTGGCCGACGAAGCGCTGCGGCTGGATCCCCGACGAGCCGCGGCCTGGGCCCTGCGCGGCCGGGTTGCCACGGCCAATAGCCAACACCGCACGGCGCTGGCCGATTATCAACGCTCGCTCGGCTACGCGCCCGAGGACAAGGAAGTCGCAT
>JANNQN010000062.1:0-9309 GCA_031400775.1 Planctomycetia bacterium
GTCCTGTCGCACAACAAGACTTTGGCCGCGCAGCTTTATGGCGAGTTCAAGGAATTCTTTCCCCATAACGCTGTGCACTACTTCGTCAGTTATTACGACTACTACCAGCCCGAGGCGTACATTCCGCAGCGCGATATTTACATCGAGAAGGACGCCTCGATCAACCAGGAGATCGATCGGCTACGCCTTGCGGCGACCAGCGCCTTGGTAAGCCGCAGCGACGTGATCATCGTGGCCAGCGTGTCGTGCATCTACGGCTTGGGCTCGCCCGACGATTACAAGGCCATGATGATCCCGTTGGCGCGGGGAATGGCGGTCGACCGCGACAACCTGCTAATGAAGCTGGTGGACGTGCAGTATGAGCGCAACGACATCGACTTTTCGCGCGGCAAGTTTCGGGTCCGCGGCGATTGCGTGGAGCTGTGGCCCTCGTACGAGGAGTATGGCCTGCGAATCGAGTTCTGGGGGGACGAGATCGAGCAGCTTTCGATCATCAATCCCACCACGGGCGAGGTCATTCGTCCCGAGCAGGATCTTTTCATCTATCCGGCCAAGCACTTTGTTATGCCCGAAGAGCGCATCGCCGCCGCCATCGATTCGATCAAGCAGGAGCTGGAAGAACGACTCGAAGTGCTCAAGAATCAGGGCAAGTTGCTGGAGGCCCAGCGGCTCAATGCCCGCACTCGGTTCGATATCGAAATGATGCTCGAGGTCGGCTTTTGTCCCGGCAACGAGAACTACAGCCGGCCACTCAGCGGGCGACCGCCGGGCGCGACCCCGCAGACCTTGTTCAACTTCTTCCCGGACGACTATCTGTTATTTGTCGACGAATCGCACGCGACCGTGCCGCAGGTGCGCGGCATGTTCGCGGGCGATCACAGCCGCAAGACGACGCTGGTCGAGCACGGCTTTCGCCTGCCCAGCGCACTGGACAACCGGCCGCTGAAATTCGACGAGTGGGAGCAGAAGATCGGCCGCGCGGTTTTCGTATCGGCGACCCCCGGCCCCTACGAACTGCAACAGACGCACGGCGAATTCGTCGAGCAGGTCATTCGGCCGACCGGTTTGTTAGACCCGGAAATCGAGGTCAGCCCCGCCCGAAGTCAAGTCCCGCATCTGCTCGAGCAAATTCGGGCCCGCGCGGCCGTTGGCGAGCGCGTGCTCGTGACCACGCTCACTAAACGATTGGCCGAAGATCTTTCTTTCTATCTGTCCGAGCAAGGCATTCGCAGCAAGTGGCTGCACAGCGAGCTGGATGCCTTCGAACGCGTCGAGCATTTGCGCGAATTGCGCGAGGGAAAGTTCGAAGCCCTGGTGGGCGTCAACTTATTGCGTGAAGGTCTCGACTTGCCCGAAGTTTCGCTGGTGGCGATTCTCGATGCCGATAAGGAAGGGTTCCTCCGCAGCGAGACGTCGCTGATGCAAACGATCGGCCGCGCCGCTCGCCACGTAAATGCCAAAGTGCTGTTGTACGGCGATCGTGTGACCAATTCCATGCAGCGGGCCATCGAAGAAACCGAGCGCCGCCGAACGTTGCAGTTCGAATACAACCGCCTGCACGACATCACTCCCGAGACAATTAAAAAGGGGATTCGCTCCGGCATCGAGGCCGAGGCCAATGCTCATGCCCAGGCCAACGCCGCCGTGGGCCGTGCCGATGAGACGCAGTACATCACCGAGGAATATCTGAGCGAATTGGAGGCCGAAATGTTGGCCGCCGCCGATGCCCTGGAGTTCGAACGGGCTGCGGGGCTTCGCGACCGGATCGAACACATGCGGTCTTCGCTGGGATCCAAGGTAGCCGAGGTCGATGCGCGCAGCGCGTCGGGCGGCAAACGCCGCCGCGGCAAAGGCGGCCGGTTGCCGCGACCGAAGCGCACCTGATTGCCGTCGCGCGAGTGACGATCCTACTCGCGGGCGCCGGATTGCTCTTCGCGGCGACGGCGGTTGTCGTGCCAGCGGCGCGTATGACGTTCCAGTGCCTGGTCGACCGCTTCGGGAATGTCGAGGGCCCGGTCCTTGGCGTCCTCGGCCATGGAAGCCGCGAAGGCCGACAGATCATCGGCGTGCTTTCCGGCTCCTTTCTTGATGTTCGTACCCGCCTTGCGGACCGCGGCCTCGGCCTCGGCGGCAAATTCATCGATGTCTCGCCTGGCTTGCAACTCGATCGATTTCGCGTCGCGGTTGACCCGCTCCACGGCGCCGGTGCGAGTCGTCGCCGGTTCGGTCGAAGCGGTTTTGTTGCAGCCTCCTGTCACCCCGGCCAGGCCGGCCAACAAAAGTACGCACGAAAGTTTTTTCATGACATCACCTTCCCTGAATAGTATGCGGACGCGGCACGCGGCGCCTTGGCGAGCGGGCTCCTCCCAGCTCAACCCCGTTGACGGCTCTTAACCAGCGCGGAAGTCTAGCTTTCGCCCCTCCGACCTCAAAGACGAGTTCGTCGACCACGACGGCGGAAATCGGGCAAATTCATCGGCGAGGACCGGCCATGGAGCGTCCGCCACTCGGGCGAGCACGCGTTAATGTGCTGGCTGCGAAAGCGAATAGCTTTACAGCCGCCGCATTGTCGAGGAATCGCCCTTTAAGAGCCCCGCCGAGCCTTCGGCCCTGTGCTGGCAACTGGGAATTTCGACGCAAAGCGATATATTGACCACACCTGGAGTGCCGCCGGCCTAATGGATGTCGAATCGGCCTCGCGGCGGTCCCATGGCGGCCGACGGTAGGGGTTCCTGCCGGCATTTCCGGCGGTCGGGAATAAACTCCTTCGGCCAGGCCTCTTTACAACGGAAGGGCGGAACATGGCTGACCGTGTCGAGCCGCTGGACATTGGCCAATTGGTCAAGGACCATCACCAGCCGCTCTATCGATATGCCTACCGTCTTTCGGGCTCGGTTGCCGATGCCGAAGATCTGACGCAGCAGGTCTTTTTGGTTGCCCAGCAGAAAATCCACCAGGTGCGCGACTCCGAGTGCCAGCGCGGCTGGTTGTTTACGGTACTTAGAAATTGTTACTCCAAGAGCTTTCGCGGACGTTTGCCGAAGGTTGCCTCGGAATTTGATATCAATTCCGTGCCAGCGGCAATCGTCGATCGCGCCGTCGATAGCGAGCAATTGCAGGCGGCCCTGAATGCTCTGGCCGATGAATTCAAGGTTGTGGTTTTGATGTTCTACTTCGAGCAGCGCTCGTATCGTGAGATTTCGGCGCTACTCGAGATTCCGCTGGGAACGGTCATGAGCCGTTTGGCGCGAGGTAAATCGCACCTGCGGCGTTTGCTGAGCGATTCCGAGGCCCAGAAACCGGCGGCGGATAAGTCCGGCGAGCAGAAGGAACTTCACGAACAGCAGGGGCCTGGCGAACAAACGGGGCCCGAGGCGCAGGATTGGCGTCGCCCCACGGCGATTCGCCGGTAACAATTAGCGAGCGACGAGTGCCCCTCAGGGTGATTGGCACCGAGTGCCCCTTAGGGTGATTGGCACATGGAAAAGCGAATAATTGAGAGCATCGAGGCCTGCCGGCCGGGGAGCGATGACATCGCTTCGCCCGACATGGTCGACGTCGCGCGCCAGATCCAGCAAGATCCCCAGGTCCGCTCGCATTATGAGCGGGTGCAAAAATGGGACGCGGCCGTTTCCGCGACGATGGAAGAGGTCGGTGTGCCCGAGGGATTGGCCGATAGAATTCTCGATCGGCTGCGCTCGCAGGCCGCTGTCTCGACGAGCGAGATTCGTAGCACCGCCGGTCAACAGTCAATTACCAAGCCTGCGGTGCGGTTGGCGCCGCCGCACGACTTGGACTCGCGCTGGTCGCGCCGAAAGTGGTTGGCTGGCTTCGCAACGATCGCCGCCAGTATTCTCGTTGTTGCGTTTTTGACCGTCTGGCTCCCGGGTGACCGCGAGGTGCCGCTGGAGGATATCGCCGAGGTCTGGTTCCAAGAACTGGGCGCCAACTGGCAGGATGCTCAGCAGGCCCCCGGTGAGTTTCCGTTGCCCGGCGCTATCACGGCCTCGCCCACCAGTTGGCAGTCGCTTGCGAAGCATTCCTCCGCGCGGGGAGTGGTCTATCAATTGCAAGACCGCACGGGAGCGACCGGCCATTTGTTCGTCGTCCGCTTGACGCGTACCGGGCTGCCGGCCACCCCGCCGGCCAGCCCGCAGTCGAACACCGCAGGCAAGGCCGTCGGCTATTGGCAATCTGGCGACATGGTGTACGTGCTGGTGGTTCCGGGCGACGAACGCACCTATCGCGCGTTTGTTAGCTCATCGCCCGTACCGTTGGCCTAACTTCTCTAGCTTTCGCCGTCGCCGGGGGCTTCGTCAGCCGCATCTTAGGCACGACTCGCAAGATCGTTTAATCTTGCGACCCTGCGGCATCCGAATGCGAATAGAGCGAGCCTGTGTTTCGCGCCGAGTTCCCGCTCTGGCAGCGAACGAGTTGCGGCCCGCGCCGTTTGACCCAATTCAGTCCGCGCGGCACAGGGGGGCACCCGAGCGCCGCCGCATAGGAGAACTCGCCGATGGTCCGCTCATGCTGGGCTCTGTCGTTTTTGCTGGTGGCCGCCTTTGGCTGGCCCTGTATCGCGGATGACTCGATGCCGCGCCCCGTCAGCCCGTCGGATAGTTCGGTGGGCACGCTCGCGCCGACCCCGGAAATGTGGTTCTACGAGCAGGAGCGCACGCGCCACGACGACGTCAAGCTATCGATTCGCCGCCGCGCGTCACAGCGTGGCCAGGAGCGGCAGGCCCGCCTGGCAAGCCAGAAATGGTACGGCATTTCGAATTCGCGCCCATCGGTCTCGCCGACGGGGTGGATGAACGGCTACTCGGACCACTGGGGCTCGAACACCGGCGACCCCATGCGATGGCGCATGCCCGCGGTGCCGCTGATCGTGTCGCGCCCCGCCAACGATCGGTATTAACCGGCAAGCTGGCGACGCCGCGGGCGACGGGTTACGATAGGCGGAAGACCGCTGCGAGCGTGGCTTTGGACCAGTCGCTCGCAAGCGAGTGATCTTCGCAAGCTCCGCTCTCGATAATCTGTCCGCCGGCAATGAACGCACGTCCCACGCATCTGACCGGGCGGCACTATCGAACCGGCCGCCCCGTGCGGCTCGAGATTTCCAACGGCACGATCCGCGGCGTCACCGAGCCACCCTGGCTGGGATCCGCGGCGGCCGATCTGCACTGGATTGCTCCCGGATTCGTCGACGTGCAATCGAACGGCTACGGCGGTCAGGAATTCAGCTCGCTGCGGTTGACGATCGAGAGCGTTCTGAAAATCGCCGCACAACAGGCCTCGTTCGGCGTCACAAAATTTTGCCCCACCGTAACGACCGCCGCTTTCGAGACGCTCGAGCATAGCTTGCGAACCATCGCGGCCGCTTGTCAGCAGGCAGACAGCCGGGCGCGGGTCATTGCCGGCATTCATCTCGAAGGACCCTACATCACGCGCGAGGACGGGCCGCGCGGCGCGCACCCGATCGAGCATTGCCGTCCGCCTGACTGGGAAGAGTTCCGCCGCTTGCAAGATGCGGCAGCCGGTCGCATTCGAATTCTCACGCTCTCGCCCGAGTATCCCCAGGCTAGCGAGTTCATCGGCCGCGTCGTCCAAAGCGGCGTGGTCGTGGCGATTGGGCATACGACCGCCGAATCGACACAAATCCGCGCCGCCGTCGATGCCGGCGCTTCGCTCAGCACGCATCTGGGAAATGGCGCGGGCCGAATGCTGCGTCGACACCCGAATTACATTTGGGATCAGATGGCCGACGATCGGCTGATGGCCAGCTTGATCGTCGATGGCCATCACTTGCCGGGCGAAGTCGTGCAGAGTATGGTTCGCGCAAAAACGCCCGCGCGTTGCCTGCTGGTGAGCGATTTGTCGGGCCTGGCCGGATTGCCGCCGGGTCGGTATTCGACCGAGCTTTGCGAGTTGGAGATTCTGCCCGAAGGTCGGCTAGTGATCGCCGGGCAGGATCAATTGTTGGCTGGCGCCTCGGCGCCGATCGGCTCGGGAGTGGCCAACGTGATGCGATTTGCAGGCGTCGATCTGGCGATGGCAGTGAGCATGGCCAGCCACCATCCGTGTCGACTGCTGGGTTTGGCCGAAAATCACCTGCTGCCGGGCGATGCCGCCGATGCGGTGTTATTCGACCTCGAACACTCCGCGACGGGCCAGGTGAGCGGTTTGGCCGTTCGCGCGACTCTGACGAGCGGCGACCTGAGCGTTGTCGATCCGGCCCGTTTCAGCCAACCGGCTGCCTGCTAAGCAGTGTTCGCCCATCCGCTCGAATTCGGCCCAGGAGTTGCTCGACTGCCAAGGCGCTCGGCGGTTTATTGCGCTTCGGCGTCGTCGCCGGCTTTTTGATCGGCCGGCTGCTTCATTCGCACCAGCAGCCACTGCTGCGTGCGATCCTTGCCGAAGTGAACCAACACCGGCGCCTGGTCTTTGGTCAGGTTGCTAATCCCCGTGTCGTAGACCGTGTCTTTATTGTCACCCACGGTCCAGGCAGCCCGTTGGGTCTTGCGATCGACGGCGCCGTGTACTTTGAGCGTGGAGCCGGTCAGCATGTCGCTGAAGTTGCCTTCGATGGCGCCGGACTTGTTGGTGGCCAGTTGGAAGACGGCGCTTGCACTGGTCTGATCGCCTTGCACCAGCCCGAACACGCCCAGCGGCTGCCAGTCGTCGTCCGATCCTTTGCTGGGCGGATTGCTTTGGGCCAGGGTGTCGGCCTGCTGATAGTACTCGCCGGCCGTGGCGACGGGGGCGTCGCCGTAATAGACGTCGTCTCCCTGATACGTGATGTTGGTGCCGTAGTCGTAGTAAATCGGCTGTGCGTCGCCCCAACCGTACCAGGCGCCCAGCGCCGGCCAGGTGGCCCAATTCCAAGCCGTGCCGGCCGCCCAGCCGGCAGCGAACCACGCGCCCGGATGATTATTCCACCAGTTGCGGTTGTAATAATCGTGGTGCCAGAAATTATTGCGGACGTTGCGGCCGCGATCGGCCATGGTGTTGGCCGAGATGTTGCGCGTGAAATGGCCGGCCTGCGTGTAGCGTGCCGCGGCGCCGTGGCCAAAGCCGCCGTCCGAGGGCAGCGCCGTATGCGTCCGCGCGCCGAAGGTATCTCCGCGGAAGGCATCGGGCCGGTATCCGCCGGCATTGAAACCGCCGGGCTTGTAACCGCCGTCGAAACCGCCGGGCCGATATCCGCCGCCAATGTCGCCGCCGCGATACCCGCCTCCGCCGATGTCGCCACCGCGGTAGCCGCCCCCTCCAAAGTCGCCTCCGCCGTGGTAGCCTCCGCCGCCGTACCCGCCTCCGCCAAATGCGCCGCCACCATGAAAGCCCCCGCCGCCACCACCGCCGAAGCCTCCCCCGCCTCCGCCGCCATGAAACCCGCCCCCGCCGCGGGCCGCGGAGTCCTGGGCCTGACAGAGCACGAGCGAAACGGCCGCAACGAAGAGCGAGACAACCTTCAACATCACAGACTCCTTATGCTCAGGCGAAGATATTTTGGGGCGGCAGTTTTCTTGCCGGTCTAATTCAATTCAACGAGCAATGTCGCACGACCGTGGGGAGAAATCAGCGTGCCACACGCTTCACGCGCACGATGGCCGTGTCGGGCAGCAGGTCTCCGTTCAAGCTGCGCTCGACGCTTTGCCAACTGAATGTGTTGTCGTCGAGCTTCATCAAGATATTCGTGGCCAGACTGGTGCTACCGTCCCGCAGCGTGCTCGACGCTTCGATGGTCCACCGCTGTCCCGCCTGGCCCCACAGTTCGCGCCCCACGCCTCCGTCGGAGTTGAACGTCCAAGAGACGATCGTAACCAGCAGCGGATCCCAGCCGATGATTTGCGTTCCCGAACTGATTGTCTGGTCCTTCTCCTTGACCGTGAACGAACGCCGCAGGAAGCTTTTGTTCGGCATCCAGTCGCATTGGAACGTCGTGGTCTTGCCGCCGGCTTCGGCCTTCCACTCCCCTTCCAGCCAGGCCAAATCTTTCAAATAGGGCTCGTTCGTGGCCGGCATATGACGCGACTCGGTGACGTTCGACACCAGCCACTTGCCATCCCGTTTCACGTGTACGGCGGTGTACTTGACCCCCGGCGTCGGATTTCCGTCGGCCGGTTTGGCGCGCGACGTTCCGGTTTCGAGCGCCACGTCGGCCGCCAGTTGCCGGATCGACAAAACGGTCAGTTCCAGCTTCGTGCCAGGGTGCTCGGTCCAGGTCGACGAAAGTGCGCGCACGATCGCGTCGCGGCCGCGGAAATCTTGGCCCAGTTCGTCGACATACTCGGCGTCGGCGGTCCACAGGGTGGCAAGCGCCTTGGCGTCGGCCGCATTAAATGCCTTGGCATACGTCTCAGCCGCTGCGCGAATCGCGGCCTCGTCGGCGGCGCTCAAATTGGATCCCGCCGCCGGCGCCCCAGGCGCTTGAGCAAACAGGCCAGGCGTAATCGCCAACGCCAGACAAGCGGACAACAGTATCCGCGAGGGATCGAAAAACCGGCTGCGGGGCCGCCGTTGGAGAATCCTCATGAATCCAATCTCCTTAAAGTAATCTCCTGAATCAATTTTACAAAATTCGCGCGCCGGCCGGCGGCCCCTCGGGACCGCCGAGCCGGAGGCGATTCTTGTTAGGCGATGGTCTCGCCCGGCAGGTTGCGAATCCCTTGCGAGAGCATGATCCAGGTCCAGCCGTTAAACAGCATTTCCAAGCCGACGAGCAAACCCACGACCCAGAAGGCGTCGAAGGGCAATTGCCGGTAGATGACCACGCCGGCCAACAGCGTGATCACGCCGTTGAGCAGCGACCAGCCCCACTGCGGATGGCGAAGCAGCAGACCCCATGCAAGTGCGCTACCAGGCTGCGCCACACACCGATCTTAACTCCAGATTATACGGGTGCAGCATGGCGCGGCTCAGTAGGCGGCGCTCAGCAGTTCGCGAATCTCGGACAACTCCCGGCGCACCATCACCAGGTGACCGGCACCGGACTCGGCGATGTCGTCGAGGTCACTGTCGCTGAAGTCATCGAGTTCACTGTCGCTGGTCTCGATCACTTCCACGCCCTCGAGCAGCACCTCGCCATTCTTGCGTTTGTCGCGCTCGTTTTGCAGCAGTTCCTGCATCTTGTTGCGCGCCCCGCTGATGGTGAAACCCTGGTCGTACAGCAGGTCGCGAATGCGCCGGATCATCAGCACTTCATGGTGCTGGTAGTAGCGCCTGTTGCCACGCCGCTTCATCGGTCGCAGCTGTGTGAACTCCTGCTCCCAATACCGTAGCACGTGTGGCTTGACGCCACACAGATCG
>JANNQN010000063.1:0-5226 GCA_031400775.1 Planctomycetia bacterium
GTCTTTCTGATTGATGATCGCGTCGATACCGATGGCCGTTTTGCCGGTCTTGCGATCGCCGATGATCAATTCGCGCTGGCCGCGACCGATCGGAGTCATCGAGTCGATGGCCTTGATGCCGGTCTGTAGCGGCTCGTGTACCGGCTTGCGCTCGGCCACGCCCGGGGCCACGGTTTCGACGTCGCGGCGCTCGGTAGTGATGATCGGGCCCTTGCCGTCCAGGGGATTGCCCAGCGGATCGACGACCCGGCCGATGACGGCATCGCCCACCGGCACGCTCAGCAGCTTGCCGGTGCTCTTCACCTCGTCTCCCTCGGTAATGCCGAGGAAGTCGCCGAGGATGATGACGCCCACCGAGTTTTCTTCAAGGTTGAAGGCCAGTCCGATGGTGCCGTTGGGAAACTCGACCATTTCGCCGGCCATCACGCCCGAGAGTCCGTAGACCCGCGCGATACCATCGCCGACCTCCAGCACGCGACCTACTTCGCGAACGTCGATCTGCGAACGGTAATTCTCAATTTCCGCCTGAATGACGGAAGCTATCTCGTCGGCTCTGAATTTCATGGACGCTCCTGTTGATCATTTGCTCGCGAACCTGGGCGAGTTGCCGGGCCACCGAGCCATCGTACACCGTATCGCCAACGCGCAACATCAAGCCGCCGATCAAGGCGGCATCCACCTCGGGTTCGAGCGTGGGCTCGCCACCCAGCAGTCTGGTCAGCGAGGCCGTCAAGTTGCGCGAAAGGCTATCGTCCACCGGAGTGGCCGTGCGAAGTTGCACGCGCACCCGGCCGCGTAATTCGTCGTACAGCGTGCCGACCGACTCGTCGATGGCGGACACCAGGTCCAACCGTCCGTGCCGGGCGACGACTTTCAAAAAATCGAGCAGAGTCCCCGATAACCGCGAACCGTACAATCGCTGCAAGAGCTGCGATTTTTCGTCCGGACTCACCAGCGCCGAAGCAAACACGGCTTGCAGCTGAGGAAAGTCATCGAGCGAGTCGCTCACGGCGGCCAACTCGGCCACCAAGGCGTCGGTCTGCCCCAGGCCTTCAGCGGCGCCGAGAAAGGCCTTGGCATAGATTGCCGCGACCTGCTGCGCGCCGACGTTCACGGCTCGGGATTTCGACCTGGCGGTTGGCGAAGTTTCGGCCATCGAACCGTGACTGCTGGGGACTCGGGTACTGAAGAATAAATCGAACGCGAAAAACTAATTCGAGCTGGCGCTCGACGTGGGAAACTTAGCTACGGCCTCTTGGATCAGCCGGGTGTGATCCGCCGCCGAAAGCTTCGACTGCAGGATCTTGCCGGCCAGGTCGACGGCCAACTGCGCGCTGCGCTCGGCCAACGATTCCATGGCCTGATCGGCGGCCGTCTCGATATCACGCAGTGCCCTGACCCGCTCGGCTTCGGCGCCCGCCTTGGCTTCGGCCAAAATCGTTTGCCGGGCATGGTCCGCGTCGCGACGCGCTTCTTCCATCAACTCGCGCACGTCGTTGGCGGCGCTGGCCAGCTTCTGCTCGTATTGAGCGAGCAGCTTCTTGGCCTCCTCGTGGTTGCGTTCGGCCTGCGCGATGTGATTGGCAATGCTGCTTTCGCGGCTTTCCAATCCCGCCAGGATCGGTCCCCAGGCGAATTTCTTGAGAACCACCAATAGCACAACGAACACCACCAGCGTCCAGATCGCGAGATCCGGATCGACCGACAGCGGATCGGTGGCCGTGCTGGCGTGGCTGGGATCGGTCTCGACGGCGTGGGCAAGTTCCTCGCCCGCGTGCTCGATCTTTTCCGCCACGTCGCCCTTTTCCACTCCATTGACCTGCCAGGCGATCGCCACCGCCGGCGCGCAAAAAGCGCACGCGATGGCCATACAAAACACGAAACGAGCCAGGCTCATAACGCCTCCGTCTTTCGCTTTAGCCGGATGTGTTGAACAACATACAAACGATCAGCGCGAAGAACGTGGCACCTTCGATCAGGGCCGCCGCGATGATCATGGCCGTCTGCACGTTGCCGGCCACCTCGGGCTGGCGGGCCATGCTCTCGACGGCCGCCGAGCCGATCTTGCCGATGCCGTAACCGGCGCCCAGAATCACGAGCCCGGCGCCAATGGCCGAACCGAGATTCATCGAAAACGATGCTTTCGCAGCGTCTTGGGCCATGGCCGGCGAGGCCACGAGCAGTATGGCAAAGCACATCGCGGCAACTTTTACAAAGCTGTTCACTAGTTGGGTCTCCTCTAAAATGCGTGAAAGAGTAGGTTGATTTCCAATGTCACCGTGGCGCGCGCCGCGGATCAGTGCGGGTGGACGGCCATCCCGATGAACAAGGCTGACAAAAACGTGAAAATATAAGCCTGCAAAAACGCCACGAACAACTCGAGCAGGCTGAGCGCAACCACGCCCAGCACGCTGGCAGGCGTGACGGCATACCACGCAAAGCTCGAAGCGCTGGCGGCGATGAACGCCAGGATCACGGCCAGCACCAGGTGGCCGGCCATCATGTTGGCCAAAAGTCGCATGGCCAGGATGAAATGCTTGATGCACAGCCCCAACAGCTCGATCGCGAAGATCATGGGCTTGAGCAGAAAACCAATCGGCTTGGGCAGGTCCATGTGCGGCACTTGCGCCAGCCAGAACTTGACCGGCCCGAGCTTGGCCATGCCCGAAAAGATCACGGTCGCGAAGGTCAAGATCGCCAACGCCCCGCTCGTCGCCAAGGCGCCCGTGGCCGAACCGGCCCAAGGCACCAGGCCCAGCAGATTGCAGCCGACGATGAAGAAGAACACGGTAAGCAGATAGGGCATGAAGCGGTCGGCGTCGTGATGGCCGATGGCCGGCCGGGCTACTTCGTCGCGAATGAACACGACCATCGATTCGAGCAAGTTGGTCAGACTGCCCTTGGGTGCGTTGCCTCGCTTGATGCGGGCCGCGAGTCGCGTGAACAGCACGATCACGATCACGGCGGCAATCAACTCCAGCACCATGAACTTCGTGATCTTCAGATCGAACGGCTCGATGCGATCGTCGATCGGCTTGAAGCCGGTGCTGATCGTGGCCAGCGGCTTGTCGGTCTTGAGCAACTGCGGAATATAGAGCTTACCGCCCAAGGCGCGCGGGAATTCGAAGTACTCCGCATCCTTGACGTGCCCGATCAGGTGTTCTTTGTCGAAGGGATTGTGCGCATGCTCGCCGCCGTGCGCATGATCCGTCGCGTGCGCAGCGTTGGCCTCCTGCGCCTTGGCGGAATCGTGTTGTGCGGCTTTGTCGTCGGCCATGACCGTTTCGGATCGGTTTGGTTAGATCGGCTTGTCGGATGTCTGCGAGCTTTTCACCACTTGTGGATTGGCTACCTGGGCCAACAACAGTGCGGTGTCGAATACCAGCGTCGCCAGGTAGAAAATCAACAGGTAAAAAATCATTCCCGCCGCCGCCAGGCTGGGCGCATTGAGATGCAGGGCCACGCCCAAGAGCAGCGGAATCATGGTGCGGGCCAGCATGCTAAACAACATGCGATGCAAGGCGCCCGAGGGTCCGGGGAAGAAGGCAGCAATCGCCAGTGCCAGCCAGGCGCCCAACAGGCACACGCCGGCGCCGGCCGCGGCGGCACGGGGACCAATCGCTCCGGAAATCTGGTAGGCGACGGGGGCCACAATGAGCCACAGACCGATGACCAGCGCGCTGGCCCAAGCGGCCTGAGCCGGTAAACTCAAAGCCGAGAGCCTGTTCCGCATTGTGTTTTGACTGCCCGACATCGTCTTGAATATCGTCTTGACTGCCGTCGCTTTCTTGCTCGGCCGTTGTCTGTTTCGGCCGACTCTGTTACTTCGCGTCGTGATTCTTTCCGTCGTCCTGTCCCGTGCGCTTCTTGGCGATCCGCATCAACTGCATACCCGCCAGAGTGCCCCCGATGGCGAAGCCCGCCAGTAGAAACAAGGCACGTGTGCCAAGTCGCTGATCGAGCCAATAGCCCATCAATCCCGGGACGACCATTACCGCGGAAATGGTCATGACCGTTGCCGACCACTCGAAGGCGATCGCCATGGGCGACCGGTCGTCATGGGGCTCTGGCACGTTCGCGAATCTCGCCTTGGGGGAGCGACCTGAATGGCGCCCGTCGGGCACCCGAAAACTGCCGCACCACGCTACGTGCGATACGCTTGCGATCCCGTAAGGATGGCCATCCTAGTCGCGTCAAAAAAAGGTGTCAATTGCCTGGGACGCCAAATTCGTGTTTTTTTTCACAAAGTCATTCTATCCGCCATAAGCTGGCGGTGTCAAACGCGTTACCAAATTGGAACCGGCTCCCGCCCGGGTCGATCCAAACCCTCGGCGCGCCCGCGGTGAGCGGTTCAGATGTGTCGCTCCGCACAGCGCATCCGTCAGCGTGGGGCAATGCAACTGGCGCGCCACGCTATAAAGCTAGCGCTGGTATGGATTCCAGACGATTCCGATACGCCAGACCGTTGCGTTTTTGAGTCGACTTGATTAGACTTGCTAATGCGAGGTTGCCGCACTTGATGCCAGGCTCGAAAGAGCCGGCGAGTTCTGCTCGAAAGAGCCGGAAAATGAGTGCCCCACCAGACAGCGGTTGTTGCTGAGTGCAGAAATGTGCGTGGCACCCCCAAGCCACGCTCGTGATGCAGGGAAATTCAGCGGCGGCCGCCGAAAAACTGCACGGTTCCCCACTGGACGTCCCCGCTCTAAGTGTAAACGGCTGAAGGCGGTTGCGTCACCTCATGGGGCTATGGACTGCCCGGGAGGGTTCGAGCGTTATTTCCAGTCAAGGACGGCGCTCCAACCACGACTTCCTGCTCTACGATCAGCTTATGAAAAGCGTCGGCGGGCGAACGCGGAGGCAAGTCCATTGATGACGCCAGCAGCTCTCAAGTCCTACTCTCACAAAGACTTGGCTCAAATGGCCAAGCAAGGCGGCGTGCGCGGGTGGCATAGCATGCGAAAAGACCAACTGGTCAAAGCGCTGTTGAGCACCCCCAAAGCCAAATCCTCGTCCAATGGCGCCGCCAAAGTGGCCGCGCCGGCCCGCCGCTCGACACCGGCCAAGGCCGTCGCTCGGGTCGCGCCGCGAAAGCCCACCAGCCCGCGAATACAGCGGCACATCAGCCAAATCAAAGACAAGCTGCAGCGCTCCAAGAATCTGGCCTCGGAAAACGGCAAAGCCAAGCGTCCCTTGAAAGAGCGGATCGTCGTCATGGTCCGCGATGCC
>JANNQN010000064.1:0-2968 GCA_031400775.1 Planctomycetia bacterium
CGACCGCGAGGGGCTGAAGCCATCGCCCGAGGCCGACCGCGCCACGCTTATCCGCCGCGTCAGCTTTGACCTCACCGGCTTGCCCCCCACGATCGCCGAAGTCGACGCCTTCGTAGCCGACCAGAGCATGGGAGCCTACGAACGAGTCGTCGATCGGCTGTTGTCCTCGCCCCGTTACGGCGAGCGGATGGCGCAAAAATGGCTCGACCTGGCGCGCTATGCCGACACCAACGGCTATCACATCGACAACCATCGCGACATGTGGCGGTATCGCGAATGGGTGATCGGGGCCTTCAACCGCAATCTCCCTTTCGACCAGTTCACGGTCGAGCAAATCGCCGGCGACTTGTTGCCGGGCGCCGGAGTGGACCAGAAAATCGCCAGCGGATTTCATCGCAACGTGATGGTCAATTTCGAAGGGGGCGCCGATCCCGCCGAGTATTTGACGAAGTACATCATCGATCGGGTCACGACGACCGCCACCGTGTTTCTCGGTTCAACGCTGGCCTGCACCGAGTGTCACGACCATAAGTACGATCCATTTACGCAGCGCGAGTTTTATCAACTCTACGCCTACTTCAACAGCGTGCCCGAGCAGGGTCTCGACGGTCAAAAAGAAAATCCCAAGCCCAGTCTGCGCGTGCCTTCGCCCGAGCAGACGGCCGAGTCGGAAAAATATCGCGGTGAGTTGGCCGCGGTCGAAGCGCAAATTCAAACCGAACTGGCCAAGGCGCCCGTCGAACCGCCAACCGCACTGCCGGCCCTGTCGACCGAGCCGCGCGAAATGGTGTGGGTCGACGACGATCTGCCGCAGGATGCCTCGCCCGCCGGAGACGACAAGGCCAGCAGTTGGCAATGGGTCGAATCGCCGCAACCGGTGCTTAGCGGCAAGCGCGCCAGCCAGCGGACCGCCTCGGGCTTGGCCCAGCACTTGTTCACCGGCGCGCGGTACCCGCTGGTGATCGGCGCAGGCGATAGATTGTTCGCGCACGTGCTGGTCGATCCGGCCAATCCGCCCGAAGAGATCATGCTCCAGTTCCACGACAGCGCCGGCTGGGAGCATCGCGCCTATTGGGGAGCCAACAAGATCGACTTCGGCAAGGACAACTCACCCAGCCGATTGGCCGCCGGAACAATGCCCGAAGCGGGCCGCTGGATACGGCTGGAAATCGACGCGGCCGCGGTCAACCTCGCGCCCGGCGCGGTCGTTGACGGCTGGTCCTGCACGCAGTTCGGCGGCCACGTTTATTGGGATAAGCTCGGCCTGCTGTCGCGCTCGCCGCAAGGCGCCGTGCTCACGAGCACGCAGGAAAGCTGGGAGTCAATCGAGAGCTCGCGAGCAAAATCGTCCGCCCCGGCCGCGGTGCGCACGGCTATCAAAGTCAAAGCCGGCGAGCGCAACGACGAACAGAAGAAACTGATCCGCGACTATTTCGTGCGCTACTTTCAGCCACAGTCGCGCGGCGTGTTCGATCCGCTGAACTCGCAAGTCGCGAAGCTGGCCAAGGCCCAGGCCGATCTGCAGGCTGCGTTCTCGTCGACGATGGTGATGGAAGAAATGGCCCAGCCGCGCGAGACATTCTTGCTCGTGCGGGGCGACTTCCGCGCCAAGGGGGACAAAGTCACTCCCGGCGTGCCGGCCAGCCTGCCGCCGCTTCCGCCCGGCGCTCCGGCGAATCGTTTGGGACTGGCCCAGTGGCTCGTGGACCCGGCCCATCCGCTGGTCAGCCGCGTGACGGTGAATCGCTACTGGCAGCAATACTTCGGCACCGGCCTGGTCAAGACCAGCGAAGACTTCGGCTCGCAGGGCGAATGGCCCAGCCATCCGGAATTGCTCGATTGGCTGGCGTCGCAATTCGTCGATAGCGGTTGGGATGTGAAGGGGCTGCAAAAAACCATCGTCATGTCGGCCGCCTACCGTCAATCGTCGCGCGTCGAGAATGAACGGCTCAAGCACGATCCTTACAATCGCCTGTTGGCGCGCGGGCCGCGGTTCCGGCTCGATGCCGAGATGATTCGCGATTGCGCGCTGTCGGTCAGCGGCTTGCTCGACGCCCGCATCGGCGGCCCCAGCGTGTCGCCCTATCAGCCACCCGGCTTGTGGGAAGAGGTGGGCTTCGGCAACGCCTTCTCTGCACAAAGTTATACGCAAAGCCACGGCATCGATCTGTATCGCCGCGGCATTTACACCTACTGGAAACGGGCCCTGCCCTACCCGCCGATGGTCACGTTCGACGCGCCCAACCGCGAGGTCTGCACCGACAACCGGGCACGCACTAACACGCCATTGCAGGCCCTGGTGCTGTTGAACGACCCGGCCTATGTCGAAGCGGCCCGCGTGTTGGCTCAGCGAGTTCTCAAAGAAGGGGGCGCGACGGTCGACGAGCGGATGGCGTATGCCTTCAAGCTATGCACCTCCCGCGCGCCGCAGGCCAAGGAACTAGAGGTCTTGGTTCAGCTTTACCAGGCTCAGTTGGCCCGCTACCAGCAAAACCCCGCCGCGGCGACTAAACTAACCAGTGTCGGCGAATCGCCGCGGCCGGCTGACATCGACCTGAGCGAATGGGCCGCTTGGACGGCTATCGGCAACGTGCTATTGAACCTCGACGAAACGATCACCAAGGGCTAAGGCCATGCAACTCGACGAACGGCTCAGCCGCGAGATCACCCGCCGCACCCTGTTGGGCCAAAGTGCCCGCGGGCTGGGAACATTCGCCCTCGCCTCGCTGCTGGGTGGAGGAGATGCTTCCGCCCAGTCGCCCATGCCGGGCCTGACCACGCACGGCGCACTGCCCAAGTTGCACTTCGCCCCCAAAGCCAAGCGCGTGATCTACCTGTTCATGTCCGGCGCTCCGTCGCACATCGACCTGTTCGACAACAAGCCCAAGCTCAAGGAGCTGACCGGCGAGGAGCTGCCCAAGAGCGTGCGCGGCGAGCAGCGGATCACGGGCATGACCAGCGGCCAGGC
>JANNQN010000065.1:0-1884 GCA_031400775.1 Planctomycetia bacterium
CCCTGAGTAAGGACGGAATGCGCGAGGCCGTGGCGCTTCCTCAGCAGATTGTACAAGTTCGGGAGTTGGCGAGGGTGCCATCCCTCCAGTGCGCCTGAAACACGGGTTTTGCGAACGTCTTTCCGGCCTCGTGGCCGGGAGTTGATCTTGGAGAAAAGGGCGCCCTTCTGCGAGAAATGTTGTTTCTTGCTGGTGCAACACTCCCCTCTGGAAAGGACGCCCATGAATTACTCTACGTGCTTGATGGCCTTGGTTGCAAGTCGAGGCTTGCAGTTGCCAGCGGAAATCGACCAGTCGCTTCGGCCGCACTTGCAGCACATCGGCCAACTCGTGACTTCGTTTTTTGGCGGGCGAGGTGTCGCCCGCCGCCGTCTTGGCCTTTGAACAGGAACTCGCCCAGCAGGCACGCCACCTGGCGCGAGCGGCAGCCGAGTTGGCCTACAATCAGCTCGAACCTGACCAGCCGCAGGGGTTGCCGCCTCACGTGCAACACGAGGCGGGCCAATATCGCCGGCTGAACCGCAAGACGCCCAATCGGGAAGTCGCCACGCTGTTCGGCAAGATCACGCTGTGGCGGCACGGCTACCGCTATGTGCAGCGCGATACGGCGGAACCCACGATCTTCCCGCTGGAGATTCTGTTGGGACTGGTCGAGGGCGCCACGCCGGCCCTGGCCAACGTGGCGGGCAAAGCGCTGGCCGAAGCGGGCGCCACGCAAGAAGTGGCCCTGACGCGGCTCCGCGAGCAGCACGGGGTCGAGTGGGGCGTGAAGAAACTTCGGGCGGTGGCCGAGCATCTCGCCAGTGGCATGGAAGGCTTCCGCCGCGAGCAGCAGGCGAAACAGGCCGTCGATTGGCTGCAGCAGGCGTACGCCTCGGCGGGCAAGCACCGGCCGGCTTTGGTCCTGGGGCGCGATGGGATTACGCTCTGCACCAGCCCGCACAGTTTCTTCGAGGTGGCCAGCACCGCCACCTTGAGCATCTACGACCGCAAGGGAAACCGGCTGGGCACGGTGTACTTGGCCTACGCGCCGGAACTGGGCCAGCAAACCATGACCGACGAGCTGACGGCCTTGTTGTTGGAAGTCTTGCGGCAATGGCAGGGACCGCTGCCGCGACTGGCCTACCTCACCGATGCGGGAGCCACCGAAGCGCAATACCCGCGCAAGGTGCTCAAGAAGCTGCGGCATCCGCGAACAGGCAAGCGACTCACCTGGCAATGGATCGTCGACTATTACCATGCCAGCCAGCGGCTGACCACGATGGCCGAAGCCCTGTTCGGCGTGGGCCGCGAGGCCTCGGCCTGGGCAGCCAAGATGCGCAAGCTGCTCAAAAAACCCAACGGGCCTTTCCGAGTGCTGCACTCGGCTGCCGCGCTGCGCCAACGTTACCCGATGTCGACGCGGGCAGGGAAGGAGTTCCAAACGGCTTACAACTATCTACGGACGCGCACGAAGCACATGCAGTACGCAGGCTTTCGTGCTCAAGGACTTCCGATCGGCAGCGGCATTACAGAGGCCGCGTGTAAGACCGTGTTCACCCAGCGACTCAAGCTGTCGGGCATGCGGTGGTCGAAAGCAGGCGCTCAGGTGATTCTCAACCTCCGTGTGGTTCTGCTCAGTGGCGTGTGGGACGTCGTTTATAAAGCCCTCGTCACATCCTACAATGACGCTCCACACCGGACTCTTGAACCATCCCTCGACAATTCAACACGAAAAGCCGCCTAATGGAGCGCACCAGAGAGACGGCACCCCCCGCAATGACACAATTGCCACAACAACAAGGTGGCGACGTTGACCTCTCGGCGACGTCGATCCGCACACGGCGGCTTCGGCGGCTGTGGGTATTTTAAGGCGTTATAACACCGTTTCGTTCACGGTCGAGC
>JANNQN010000066.1:0-40391 GCA_031400775.1 Planctomycetia bacterium
GAGGCCAAGCCGGACGACAAGAAGCCGGTCGCGCAAACGGCCGGTGGGTAGCCGAACTCCGGCGAAGCGCTAGACAGCGCCGATCACGAAACGGCCAAGGCCCGTTCGCCGCTGCGCTCGCGATACAGCGTGCGCAACACCATGTTTTCGATCTCCGCCAATTCCTCGGCGCAGACCGTTTTCGCCGCGGCCAACTCGGCGCGGACATCGGTCTGATCTAGGGCCAGTCGTTCACGCAATGATTTCTGGGGACGAGATTGCATGGCTCGAGCTCCTTGACGTGATCGTTACGACCTATCCTGAATAGTCGGAATAATCCCCCGTCTCGGATGAACAATACCCTCCATGCTCACGAGTGCTAGCAGCATGCAAGCCAGCGAAATTCCTTCGCTGTCCTCCGTTCCAAGCCCCATTCCCCAACCCCCACTTCTACACCTGCCCCATCAACACCAACCGCAGCAGGTTTAGCGCTGCCTTGGCGGCCCGCGGAGTCCAGATCGACGGATGACCGAACAGCGACGAGGCTTTGACCGTTACTTTCTCCGGCGTTGCCAGGGCGAAAAAGTAGGGCACCTCGGGGTCCTGCCGGCCTTCCTCGGGAAACGGCCCGACTGCCAGGGCGTAGTCCGCGCCGCTTTGCTCGCGGCAAGTTCGAGCCATGGCTTCGGCCACTTCGCGCGAGGCGGCGCCGTGCGCAGCCACCAGCCCGCCCGCAGCACCCAGCGAGCGGGCAAGCATCGTGTTGCCGCGGATGACGTGCCCTCCCAGGTAATGCTGATCGCTGCCGGCGGCGCGGCTGAGCCATTCGGCCAGCGAGCCTCCGGTGCCGAATTCGGTCGTGCATAGCGTCTGGTTTGACGCGGCCAGCAATCCGAGCACGGCGTGCTCCAATTCGTCGTCCTCTTCGCCGAACACTAGCGAGCCCAGGCACTCGCGAATCGTGGCGGCGGTGGGCTCCATGGCCGCGCGGCAATCGTCCTCAGTCGCACCCTCGGCCGTGATCCGTAACGTAATCGTGGCGGCGTGCATGGTGATGCCCACCGAGGGCTGTCGACCGCGGCGAATCAGGTCGGGCAGCATTTGCTCGACGTGGCTCTCGCCAGCGCCGAAACATTTGATGCGGCGATGGCGAATAACGCGCGGCCTGCCGCTCAAGCTCGCCACGGCCGGCCCGACGGTTTGGTGAAACATCTCGAACATCTCGGCCGGCACGCCTGGCAAAGCGAACACGTGGCACGCGCCACCGGTGGGCCGGGGCGCCTCGAGCCAAATGCCCGGCGCCGTCCCGTTGTCATTGCGAATGATGCGACTGCCGGCGGGAAACATCGCCTGCGACCGGTTTCGCTCGGGCATGTCGCGTTTGTACTTGGCAAAAAGTCCGCGGATGTACTCGAGCGAGGCTTCGTCGAGCACCAGCTCGCGGCCGACCACCTGGGCCAGCACTTCGCGCGTCAGGTCGTCGGCCGTCGGTCCCAGGCCGCCGGTGGCCACGACCAGGTCGGCGCGGCCGATCGCGGTGGCGAAAACCGAAACGTTGGCCGCCAGGTCGTCGGCCACGGTCGTGTGATACAGGACCTTGACCCCCATTTCGCCCAGCCGCTCACTGAGCCATTGGCTGTTCGTGTCCAGCCGCTGGCCGCTGGTCAATTCGTCGCCGATCGAGATGACTTCCGCTATCATGTGACCTTCCTCGTAAGACGCAGAATCGCTCACCATTGTGACATCCCCGCCGCGCGCGGCCAATCGCCAATTTTGAACGTGAAGTTCGGGCGGATGTCGCGCACGTGGGTGCATGGCGGAAGCGCGGCATGCATTGTCCTGGCCGCTATACTTGACCGTGGGGCAAACGGATGGCGCAGATTGAATTACCGATCGAAGGCATGACCTGCGAGCACTGCGTGCGCAGCGTGCGGGGCGCGCTCGAAGCCGTCCCGGGCGTTCGCAGCGCCAAGGTGAGCCTGGCCGATCGCAAGGCCATCGTCGAAGCCGACGGCATAGCGCCAGAGCGCGGCGTCTTGAGCGACGCGGTTGCGCGGGCCGGCTATCGGGTTCCAGACGCAGCACGCCCGCGCGATTCCGATCCGCGGCTTGTGCCGCTAGCCTCGTCGATCATCGACCGTCCCACGCCTGCCGCGGCGCCGCCGCCCAGTCCTACCGGGCGAGAGAACGAAATCCTTCTGAACGTCGACGGGATGACCTGTGCCAGTTGCGTGTCGCGCGTCGAACGCGCGCTAAGCGCGGTTCCGGGGATCGCCAGCGCCCGGGCCAATCTGGCGACCAACCAGGCGGCCGTGAATCTTGTACCAGGAAGCCTCGACATCCCGGCCCTGGTCGAAGCCGTCCGCCGCGCGGGCTACGAGGCTTCGCTGGCCGACGACATGCACGACGGCGGAAGCTTGGCCACACGGAGTGAGCGCGAGCTGGCCCGCTGGCGGCGATTGCTCCTCTGGAGCGCGGCATTATTGGCGCCGGTGGTAATTCTCGATTTCGTAGGAACCGAGTGGCCCGAAGCCCGCTGGATCCAACTGGCCTCGGCCACGGCGCTACAGCTTTACGTCGGCTGGCCGTTTTTGCAGGGGGCGCTGCGCCGGCTGCGGCACGCTTCGACCAATATGGACACGCTGGTCACGATCGGCACCTGGGCGGCCTACGGGGCTGGAGCTTACGGGCTGGTCGTTGGATCAGAGCACAGCGGCCACTCGCAGCCGATGTATTTGATGGATGCCGGCATCATCCTGACGTTCATCACCCTTGGCAAGTACCTGGAAGCCCGGGCCAAGGGGCGCGCGTCGGCCGCGATTCGCAAGCTGCTGGATCTGGCACCGCCACTAGCCGACGTGCAGCGCGGCGGCGCGATTGTGAGCGTGCCGCCAGACCAGGTCGCGGTCGGCGAAACGATCGTGGTGCGACCGGGCGAAAAGATTCCGCTCGATGCCCAGGTGTTGAGCGGCACGGCCAGCGTCGACGAATCGTGGCTGACCGGGGAGTCAGTCCCGCGAGAAAAAGGCCCTGGTAGCGAAATCCTGGCCGGCACGATCAATGGCACGGGTTCGCTGACAGCGCGGGTGCTGAAGCCGGCCGGGCAAACAGCCCTGGCGCAAGTGGTCGAGCTGGTTCGGCGTGCGCAGGAATCGAAAACCGAAATCCAACGCCTGGCCGACCGCGTCGTGTCGTGGTTCGTGCCTGCGGTGTTGGTGGTTGCCGCGGCGACGCTGTTGGCCTGGGGCCTGGCAGGAGGGCAGTGGGGTGAAGGTCTGTCGGCCACCGTGGCGGTGCTGGTCGTGGCGTGTCCGTGTGCGCTGGGACTGGCGACGCCCACGGCCATTCTGGTTGCCAGCGGCCGCGGCGCCGAACTGGGAATCTTGATCAAGGAAGCTCACGCCCTGGAGATTGCCGGCCGCGTGACATCCGTGGTGCTGGACAAGACCGGCACGATTACGCGGGGCAAACCCAGCGTCACGCAGATCGTGCCCGCGCCGGGCGTGCTGCCCGAGGATCTGTTGGCGACAGCCGCCTCGGTGGAGCAGTTGAGCAAGCATCCACTGGCCGAGCCGATCGTCCGCGCGGCTCAGCAGGCCGGGCTTTCGCTATCGCAGGTCGATAGTTTGCAAATCGCTCCGGGCCAGGGAGTTTTTGCGAATGGAAAGCGTGGCGAACTGCTGGTCGGAAACGAGAGTCTGCTGTCGTCGCGCGGCATCGCATGGACCAGTGCGCAAGCACTGATCAACACGCTGCGCACGACCGGCGAGACGCCAATCCTCGTGGCCGCGGGCGGCAACTATCTGGGGCTGCTCGCCGTGGCCGACGCCATCGGACCGCACAGCCGCGAGGCGGTCGAGCAACTCAAGGCCTTGGGCCTTAACGTGCTGCTGCTGTCGGGCGATCACCGCGCAATCGTGGCCCGAGTCGCCCGCGAGGTCGGCATCGAGCGGATTCAGGCCGAAGTCCTGCCCGGCCAGAAGCAGGCGGCCGTGGCGGCCCTGCGCGAGTCGGGGCAGGTCGTGGCGATGGTGGGCGATGGGATCAACGACGCGCCGGCCCTGGCGGCGGCCGATCTGGGCATCGCGATCGGCTCGGGCTCGGATATCGCGCTCGAAGCGGCCGACATCGTGATCACCGCCGACGACCTGCGCGCCGTGGCCCGCACGATCGCACTATCGCGCGCCACGCTGTCGACGATCAAGCAGAACCTGGCCTGGGCCTTTTTATACAACGTGCTGCTGATACCGATTGCCGCCGGAATTCTGGTGCCGCTGGGCGGATATCGTCTACCGGGCGTGGCCGCGGCGGCCGCCATGGCGTTATCGAGCGTGTCGGTCGTGACCAACAGCCTGCTGTTGCGGGCGCGAAACCTGGATTGATGACTGGGCGGCGTGCTCAGTCGGACGGGAAAGGAACCGCCTCGCCGTTGATCTCGGCCAGGGCATTGCGGGCCGCGCGCTGTTCGGCTTCCTTCTTGTTGCGTCCCCAGGCGGCGTGAAACTGCGAGCCCCCGATCTGGGCCGAGATTTTGAAGCACTTGCTGTGATCGGGGCCCTTTTCGTCGAGCAGTTGATACGTGGGCGTGGAGCCGTTTTCGCGCTGCGCCAGTTGCTGCAAAAGCGACTTGTAGTTGCCGCCCAATTCGCCGGCCGCGGCCAGTTCGATCTCCGGACCGATGAAGCGCTGAATGAATTCTCGAGCGGCCGGGTCGCCGCCGTCCAGGTAGATGGCAGCCGCCAGCGACTCGAACACATCGGCCAACAGCGACGGCGGAACGCTGGGATGCGAGCTCATGCCCTTGCCCAGGATGAGGAATTCCTGCAATCCGAGCGCTTCGCTGATCTTGGCGCAGGTCTGCCGGCTGACGACGACGGACTTGATTTTGGTCAGGTCGCCTTCCAGGTAATCGGGGTACTGGATGTACAAAATCTCGCACACGACGGCCCCCAGAATGGCGTCACCCAGGAATTCCAACCGCTCGTTGGAAGCCAGCCGATGCTGCGCTCCGGAGGCGTGGGTCAGCGAGGCCGCCAGCAGGGACTTGTCCTGAAAGACGTATCCGATGCGCCGCTCGCAGCGTTCCATTACCGGAATCTGAGCGTCCGTCAGGATGGAACGGACGGTGTGCACCATGACAAATCAGCCTTTACGTGCCGAGCGAAAAAATGCTAACTTTTATGTACGTAACCCTAGCTAAGACAGTGGTTTTTGTCAATCTTGGCCATGTCGGTCAGAGCATGTGCGAGCGGAGCAAACGCCAAGATTGTTCGGGCGGGCGACGAATTGCCTTGCGAGACGGCAAACAGCTTTTGCGGCAGCCACTTGCACCGGCGCGTAGACTTCCCCTGAGCGAACCGCCCGCCTCCGACGTGCGTAAGAACCACAATAGGGAGCAATCCTTAAAGCGCAAACCATACAATCCATCGGTCTTGAATCCTTACTCAAGGAGGACTCCTATGTCCGTCAGTCGGCTACACGGCAAATCCAGAATCATCATCTTAGGGGCCCTTCTGGCGGCCTTCGGCGCAGGGCTCGTGATCGAGCGCAACGGCGCCATCGGCGAGGAGCCCAAGAAAGAAGTCAATACGGCGGCCTTGCAACATGCCCAAGCTCTTTCCGAAGCTTTCAACAACGCGGCCGATATCGCCATGCCCAGCGTGGTGACGATTCGCAGCAAGGTCAAAGCGCACCCGGTGACCAAGGGTCGTGGTCCGGCGGCGCGCGGCGAGAACCCTTTCAAAGGTACTCCGTTCGAAGATTTCTTCAACGGCCGCAATCCCGAAGATTTCGCGCCCAATCAGACCCCGCGCCAAGGCATGGGCTCGGGCGTCATCATCGACTCGTCCGGCATCGTGTTGACCAACAACCACGTGGTTGAAGGCGCCGACGAAGTCATCGTGCATTTAGCCGACGGCCGCGAGTTCAAGGCCGAGGACATCAAGACCGACGAAGAGACCGATTTGGCGGTCGTGCGAATTCGGGGTGCAGGCACGCTGCCGGCCGCCACGATGGGCGACTCGGACAAGCTGAAGATCGGCGACTGGGTGATGGCGATCGGCAATCCGTTCGAGCTGGAACAGACGGTCAGCGCCGGCATCATCAGCGGCTTGGGCCGCGAATTGGGATCGGTTCGCCGAGCCCGATTCTTGCAGACCGACGCGGCGATCAACCCTGGCAACTCGGGCGGACCGCTGGTGAATCTGCGCGGCGAGGTGGTCGGAATCAACACGGCGATCGCCACCGACAACGGTCGGTTTCAGGGCGTCGGTTTCGCGATTCCTGTCAATCTGGCCAAGTGGGTTACCGGCCATTTGCTGCAGAAGGGGTCGGTCCAGCGCGCCTATCTGGGCATCGGCCTGGAAGATTTGAATCCGGACCTGGCCGCCAAATTCGGCGCTCGTCGGGGCGAAGGCGTGCTCGTGGCGCAAGTCTTCCCCAAGACTCCGGCCGCGGAAGCCGGCTTTGAGGCGGGTGACGTGATCACGAAGTTCAACGGGCAGACTGTCAAGGACCGCAGCGCGCTGCAATCGCTGGTCGAGCGGTCCACGCTCGACACCAAGGCCGACGTTGAGGTTCTGCGCGACGGCAAGAACGTGACGCTGCAGGTTACGGCCAAGAGCAAGCCCAAGGATTTTGGCATCGTCGACCGTCAAGGTCGTCCGAGCCGAGGCAATGCCGAGGATCCCGCGGCCTATGAGGCCGAAGAGTTGGGGATCGAAGTCACGGAATTGTCGGCCGATCGGGCCACTGAATTGGGCTACGAAGGCGAATCCGGCGTGTTGATCACCAAGGTTGCTCGCGACAAGATTGCCTTTGAGAAGGGGTTGCGCGAGGGCATGATGGTCTTGAAGGTCGACAAGAAGCCCGTCAAGAACGTGGAAGAGTTCAAGAGTGCGCTCAAGGGAGAGACCGTCAAGGAAGGCATCCTGCTGTTGGTGCGGGTGCCGGCCGGAGCGAACCGATTCGTCATGATCAAGGAGTAACGTGCCGGCGGAAAGCGCCGAGAGTTATTCGCAAGCTATTTCAAGGGGGCGTCCCAGCGGGGGCGCCCCTTTTCGTTTGCACTTGGGATAGAAGGCCAAGTGCGGTAAACGGCTTTACAGTTTGAGCCGGGGGCAGCATACTCAGGGATTCCACGCCTCGCGCCTGCCCGCGACGACTAAGCCGCGAAGCGCGTTTCCTCCGCCGCGGTCGCCGCAATACTCGATCGCACATTCTACATCGCCTGCCGCCATGACCAACACGCTTTACCTGCCTGAACTGCGCGAGATGCTGGCCGAGAATAATACGGCCGAGCTGGAGGAGTTTTGCGTCGCGCTGCACGCGGCTCGCACGGCCGAGTTCATGGAAGGGCTAACCGCGGACGAAGCCTGGGCCGTGCTGGAACACGCCGATGAGTCGACCCGCGCGCACATCTTCAGCTACTTCGACCGCGACAAGCAGGTCGAGATCATCGAAACGGTCGATCGCGAGGCCATCGGCAAGCTGATCGCCGATTTGCCTCCAGATGATCGGGTCGACATCCTCAAGAGCGTCAAGCCCGAGATCGTCGACGAGTTGTTGCCCTTCATTCCGGCCCTGGATCGCCGCGACATCCTGCGTCTGCGGTCGTATCCCGAGGGCACGGCCGGCGCGATGATGACCACCAGCTATGCCAAGATCGGCGAGGGGCATACGGTGCGCGAGGCGCTGGAGGAAATCGGCCGGCAGGCCGAGGAGCTGGAGACGATTTACTACGTGTACATCGTCGACGAGCACGACCACCTGCGAGGCTTGGTTTCAGCCCGGCAACTTCTCTCGGCAATCGGCAAGCCGATGATGAAGATTGACGATCTGATGGAGCGCGACCTGGTGACCGCCGAAGTGACCGACGATCAGGAGAAAGTGGCGCAGGAAGTCGCCCGCTACGACTTGCACGCGATTCCCGTGGTCGACGCCGAACGCCACATGCTGGGCATTATTACGCACGACGACGTGATGGACGTGGTGAACGCCGAGGCGTCGGAAGACGTGTATCGCATGGCGGCCGTTGGGCCCCTGGTCGAAGATTACCTGGCGTCCAGCGTGCGTTCGATCTGGTGGAAGCGCTCGATCTGGCTGGCCTGGCTGTTTTTGGTCGAGATGTTGACCTTGACCGTGCTGGCCGGATTCGAGCATTCGATTCAAAAAATCGTGGCCTTGGCGTTTTTCGTTCCGCTGTGCATTGCCACCGGCGGCAACTCGGGCGCGCAGGCGGCCACGCTGATTACCCGCGCAATTGCGCTGGGGCATATTTCGCCGCTCGATTGGTGGCGCGTCATCAAGCACGAGCTGGCCATCGGTATCGCGCTGGGACTGACGCTGGGAGTGATGGGTTTCGCCGGGGCGTTTCTGGCGCCCACGGAAAGCCTGGGTGGGGCCAATCGCTGGCTGTTTGCTCTGGTCATCTCGCAGGCCGTGACGGCGATCTGCCTGTGGGGGACCCTGGTGGGCTCCATGCTGCCCTTGTTCTTCCGCCGCATGGGAATCGACCCGGCCTATGCTTCCAGCCCGTTCGTGGCTACGTTCGTGGACGTGACCGGCATTTTGATCCTGTTCACGCTGGCAGAGATCTATTTATTCTAGGATGGGCGGGCCACAGGCAATGGGGCGACGATCCTTGCCGTGAACCTCGCCGAAGCCGCAAGCGTCTTAGCAGCGCGCAGCGGGTCGATCAAAAATCGCGAGTAACTCGAATGGCACAACTGGGCGTCAATATCGATCACGTGGCCACGGTGCGCCAGGCTCGTCGCACGACCGAACCCGACCCGGTCTGGGCGGCCATGTTGGCGCAACTGGGCGGCGCCGACGGAATCACGCTGCACCTGCGTGAAGACCGCCGCCACATTCAAGATCGCGATCTGCGCGTGCTGCGTGAAACGGTCACCGTGAAGCTGAACCTGGAACTGGCCGCCAACGTCGAGATCGTGGCGATCGCCTGTGAGAACCGGCCGGACCAGGCCACGCTCGTACCCGAGAAGCGCGAGGAAGTGACCACCGAAGGCGGACTGGACTTGATTTCGAATCGCGCGGCCGTGGCCGAGGCGATCGCACGGCTCCGCGGCAGCGGCATCGGCGTGAGTTTGTTTCTCGATCCCGACGCCAAGCAAATCGACGCCGCGGCCAAGCTGGGGGTCGAGGCCGTGGAATTGCATACCGGCCAGTTCGCCGGCGCTATTGGCGATGAGCAGCAAACGGCCGAATTGGCCAAGCTGGAAACGGCCGCCCGACAGGTTCGCTCGCTGGGCCTGGTGTTGCACGCCGGCCACGGCCTGACGTATCGCAACGTCAAGCCCATCGCGGCCATCGCCGGCATGTCGGAGCTCAACATCGGGCACAGCATTGTCGCTCGGGCCATGATGGTCGGTTTCGAGCAGGCCGTCCGCGAGATGAAAAAGCTCGTCTCGTAAGACGCGTCCGCTGGCGCGCACGGGCGATTGCACGCGCGGCGGAAAAACGTCTATGATGCAGCCATCTTTTGAGGAAATGGATCGACCCTAGCTTGCGCGAGATGCAACGATGACAACCAAAGGGGAGGCGTTTGCCGGTCTGTCGGTGGCCATCACGACGCCGTTTCGCGATGACGCCGTGGACTACGAAGTCCTGCGCGCGCAGGTCGAGTTTCAAGTGGCCGCCGGCACCACGTGCCTGTGCCCGGTCGGCACTACCGGCGAATGCCCCACGCTGACCCACGACGAACACGAACGGGTGATCGCCGCGGTGGTTGAATTCGCCGCGGGCCGCATCAAGGTCATGCCCGGCACCGGTTCCAACAGTACGGCCGAGGCCCTGCGGCTGACCCGCTTCGCCGAGAAGCACGGCGCCGACGCGGCGCTGGTCGTGGCGCCGTATTACAACAAGCCCACGCAAGAGGGCTTCTACCAGCACTTCAAGGCCCTGGCCGAAGCGGTCTCGATTCCGATTTGCGTCTACAACATTCCCGGACGGACCGGCAAGAACATCGAGCCGGAAACGATCGCGCGGATGGGTGAGGTGTCGAACATCACGATGGTCAAGGAAGCCACCGGTTCGATGGACCAGGCATCGCAGATCGTGGCGCTCTCGAACCTGACGGTGCTAAGCGGCGACGATAGCCTGACGTTGCCGCTAATGGCCATCGGAGCCCGCGGCGTGATCTCGGTCGTGGGCAATATCGTGCCACGCGACGTCATCGCGCTCGTCAAGGCCTTCGACGCCGGCGACGTGGCCACGGCCCAGCAGTGGCATCGCAAGTTATTTCCTCTCTGCCGCGACATGCTCGGGCTGTCGACCAATCCGATTCCCATCAAGGCTGCCATGCGTATGCTGGGGCGCGACACGGGCCAACTGCGAATGCCAATGACCCCACTGGACCCGGACAGCGAGGTCCGGCTGTGCGGCACGCTTAGCCGCTACGGGCTGCTTTAGCACGGTTTTAGGACAGCAGTCCCGCTGTCTGTGTGCCGACGGGGCTTGTGAACTCCCTGCGTAGGCTGCGAAATTCGGCAGTTTCACGCCTGCCGCGTCCTTTCGCCGGCACAGAAGGTTCGATCGGAACAAGGCTGCTGGGCACAGTTCCGATGAGCCATCCAGCAGGTCGAGAATGACCTATATTTCCAGTGGATATCACGGCACCGTCTTGCGACCGTGGGCCCTGGGAGACTCACCTATGCTTCTTGCGCTCGGCTCGTCGATTTCCTACTGGATTGCGTTGCTCTTGGGCGTGGCGGCCACGTTGGGCTACCTGCTTGGGCGGCGGCAGATTCGGCTGTCGGCGACGAGCCAGACCGACGGTCGCGGCGAGATCTTGCGGGCGCTGGCCGTGGCGAAGGAGCTCGAATCGATCGCCGAGCGACTGCGCACGGCGATGAGCTCGCATTTGCCAGCCATCTACAAATTCCAGCGCCGGCTCGATCGGATTGAAGGTTCTCCGAGCGGCTCGTGGCAGGAATTGTGCGATCGGGCCGACGAACTGCTCAAGCCGACGCTGCGACTCGGCACCGAAATCTCGCATAGCTACGCCGAGATCCTCCGCCAGATGGCCCACCTGGCTTCGTTCGCCGAACTGCGAGCCGATCCCTTGACCGGCATCAACAACCGCCGGGCCTTCGACGAGTCGTTGCTGGCGCACACGGCCGAGCAAAACCGCTATCCTTCGCCGCTGTCGCTGGCCATGATCGACGTCGACGGCTTCAAGCAAATCAACGATGCGCACGGCCATCTGCAAGGAGACCGAATGTTGCAGGAACTGGCCCGGGACTTGAAGGCGAGCGTGCGCGAATGCGACTTCCTGGCCCGCTATGGCGGCGAGGAATTTGTCGTGCTCATGCCCCGCACCGAGCTGCACGCCGCCTGCAACCTGGCCGAACGGATCCGAACGAGCGTCGCCGCGAACATGCCGCTGACGATCAGCATCGGGCTGTCCGAGTGGCTGCCCAGCGATACGCCGAGCACGTTCATTTCCCGAGCCGACACGGCGTTGTATGCCGCCAAAGACGGCGGACGAAACTGCGTTTATCTACACGAGGGCCCAACGGGCCGCATCGTTGGCATTCGCAACCAGCCGCAAGAGAAAGTCGATGGCGCCGCCCAGGTCGTCGCGATCCCATTGCCCCTAGTGCCGGTGGTTCTCCCGGTCGTCGAAATCGAAGTCCAAAGCGGGGTCGGCTAACGCGGCACAAAGCTGGCCGATGGCGCGCTATCTGGGACTGATAGCGCGACGCGCCCCCCCGCGCTCCTTTTGGAATTTCCTCCGGCCGAGTACAATTTGGCACGCTCAAGCCGCGCCGATTGTTGCGCAAGAGCCGATTGCGTCGCACGGCTGTCGCCCTTGTTCAGTTCGATCATGGATCTCACGCTTGCAGACATCGTCGCCGCGAAGAACCGGATTGCCGAAGGCATCTATCTCTCGCCGTGTCCCGAGTCGATTCCGCTGTCCGAGATTTGTCGCGGGCGGGTCTTCTGCAAGCTCGACTACTTGCAGCGCACCGGCAGCTTCAAGGAGCGGGGCGCGCGCAACGCGCTGTTGCTGCTCGACGCGGCCCAGCGCCGCCGGGGAGTCATCTCAGCCTCGGCCGGCAACCACGCCCTGGGATTGGCCTATCATGGCAAATTGCTGGGCATCGCCGTCACCGTCGTAATGCCACGATATGCGCCGCTCATCAAGCGCACCACGTGCCTTGCGCTGGGCGCCAAAATCATCTTGCACGGCGAGACGTTTGGCGAAGCCTACGAGCACGCGCGCGAGCTTGCCGCCGAACAGGGACTGGTCTACATCCATGGGTTCGACGACCCTGCCATCATCGCAGGGCAGGGGACCATTGCCCTGGAAATCCTCGAACAGGTGCCCGACGTCGATGCGATCGTCGTGCCGATCGGCGGCGGCGGATTGCTGGCTGGCATCGCCCTGGCGGTTAAGAGCATTGCACCCAAAGTGCGACTCGTGGGCGTCGAGCCGGCGCGCGCCGCCGGTTTCAGCGCCTCGCTGGCCGCCGGACACGTGGTGAAGGTGCCGGTGGAGCCGACCCTGGCCGACGGTCTGGCCGTGGGCAAAGTCGGCGAACTGGCCTTCGAGATCGCGCGCTCGAGGGTGGAGCGCGTGGTGACAGTCAGTGAAGAAGAGTTGGCCCTGGCCATGCTGCGGCTAGCGGAATTGGAAAAGAGCGTCGTCGAAGGGGCCGGCGCCGCGCCATTGGCGGCGCTGATGACCGGCAAGTTTCCCGAGCTCGATGGCTTGCGGACCGTGATCATCCTGTCGGGCGGAAATGTCGATCCGTTGATGCTGTCGCGCGTGATCGAGCGGGGGCTCGTGACCGATGGCCGCCTGTGCCGCTTTACGGCCGTAGTCACCGACCGGCCCGGCGGACTGGCCAGGTTGACGAAGCTGATTGCCGACACCGGCGCGAGCATTCAGGAATTGGTCCACGACCGCACGTTCTCGGGGCCCGACCTGGCCGCCGCCAACGTGCTATGCACGGTCGAAACGGCCAATCGCCGCCACGTCGACGAACTGTTCGCGGCGCTCGTGCAAGCCGGCATTCGCGTTGTGCCCGAGCGAAACGGCACGCCGGGGTTGAAAACGAATCGCGGGGCCGATGCGAATCCATGACAATCGCCGCGCAAACACAGGTCCTGGAGCAAACCGCCGAACACGTCCGCCAACTGCTCGCCGGCGACAGCTCGGGACACGACTGGTGGCACATCGAGCGGGTGCGCGCGATGGCGCTGGCGATCGGCCGCGGCGAGGGAGCCGATCTGTACGTCGTCGAGCTCGCGGCCCTGCTGCACGACATCGCCGATTGGAAATTCCACGGCGGCGATGATGATTTGGGCCCGCGCCGCGCGGCCGAGTGGCTCGCGAGTCTCGACGTGGAACCCACGGTGATCGAACACGTCGCAGAAATCGTTCGCCAGGTCTCGTTCAAGGGCGCGCAGGTGGCCACGCCCATGCGCACGCTGGAAGGCCAGGTGGTGCAAGATGCCGACCGGCTGGATGCCATCGGCGCGATCGGCATCGCCCGGGCCTTTGCCTATGGCGGACACGCGGGCCGGGCGCTGTACGATCCGGCGGTGGCGGCCGAAGGGCACGCGTCGTTCGAGGCGTATAAGAAAAACAGCGGGCCCACGATCAATCATTTTCATGAGAAGTTGCTGCTGTTGAAGGATCGCATGAATACGCCCACTGCCCGGCGGTTGGCCGAAGGCCGGCATCAGTTCATGGTGGACTTTTTGCAGCGGTTCCACGCCGAGTGGAACGCCGAGCAATGAGCACGTCCGTCAGCACGACACCAAGGAGTTGATCGCTCGATATGCGTGGAATTATTTTCGATTGCGACGGAACGCTGGCCGACACCATGCCTTCGCACTACGAGGCCTGGATGACGATCCTGCATCGCTACGAACTGGAAATGAGCGAAGACCGCTTCTATGCGCTGGGGGGCTGGCCCACCGAGCGCGTGGCCAAGCTATTGATCGCCGAGAGCGGTCGCGCGATCGACGCCGTGCAGCTATCGCTGGAGAAGGAATCGCTGTTTCACGAGATGCTGCACCTGGTGCGCCCCATCGAGCCGGTCGCCGAGGTGGTCCGCGCGCATCGCGGCAAGCTGCCACTGGCGGTCGCTACGGGCGCGGTGCGGCCGGTATGCGAAAAGATCCTGACACAGATCGGATTGGCCGGTTCGTTCAATACGATCGTCAGCTCCGAGGACGTCGAACGACATAAGCCGGCGCCCGATGTTTTTCTGGAAGCCGCGCGGCGGCTGGGCGTCGAGCCCCAGCATTGCCGCGTATACGAAGATACCGATCCGGGCATCGAGGCCGCACGCCGCGCGGGCATGGAGTATATTGACGTGCGCGCGTTCTACACGCCGCGTCGCGTCACGTAGCACCTGTCAGCGAAGGAGAGGTCATGGTTGACTTTGGCGCCAAGCTTGCGGCCGGATTGCCCTACGACGATTTTCTGCGGGTTCACGGCACCGAAGAGCACCGCCGCCGCTGGGCCGACTTGCACGCCCGCGTGCAGCTTTCGTCCGAGCAGCAGTCTCTGGTGGCTTCGTTTCAGCGCGAGATGCCGGTCGTGTGCCTGGCCGGGGCCTGGTGCGGGGACTGCGTGAACCAGTGCCCGATCTTCGATCACTTCGAGCGACTGAATCCGCGGATCTCGGTTCGGTATTTCGACCGCGACACGCACGCCGATTTGGCGGCGGAGCTGAAAGTGTGCGGCGGCGCCCGAGTGCCGGTGGTGGTATTTCTCAGCGAAGACGGTTTTGAAGTCAGCCGCTTTGGCGATCGCACCTTGTCGAAGTATCGCAAGATAGCGGCCGATCAGTTCGGTCCCGCCTGCCCGACCGGCCTGGTTCCGGAAGGTCGCGACCTGCTTGATGCGGTGACGCAGGATTGGCTCGATATCTTCGAGCGGGCGCAATTGATTTTGCGCACCTCGGCCCGGCTGCGGCAGAAGCACGGGGACTAAGTAGCCGGCACACGCCGTGTGCCGAAGCCGAAGCGACAATCGGCGCCGTTTCTTGAAACGGCGACGGCACACGGCGTGTGCCTGCTACTTTTACGGCGGCCACAAATGCGCCCACAAGCTTAATACAACGCCGTCGAGAGGCGGCGGCGAAAGTCGGTCACGAGCGGACTGTCGTCGGGCATCAAGCGGAAGACGTCGACCATCATTTGCCTCGCCGGCTCGACGAACTCCTTTTTGCCCGACTGCACGACGGCCAGAGCCGTGGCAAGCGCCTCTTCGTATTGACCCTGCGATGCGAGGCCTTCGGCCAGGGCCAGTCCCGCGGGCAGATTCTTGGGGTCGGCGGCCCCTGCGCGCAACTTCGCCAGATCGACCGACGAATTGGCCGGCGCGGCCAGGTGCAGTTGGGCCTTAAGCTTCTCGGCTTCCGGCTCCAGAAAACCGCGCTGTTCCAGTTCGTCGAGGATCACGTGCGTTTCGTCGGCGCGTCCTCGCGCGAGCAGCAGAGCCGCCAGTTCGATCTTCGCCGAGGCTAGGTTCGCGTCCAGCCCACTCGCCTCGATGTACTTTGCTTCGGCCGCCTTGGGGTCGCTCGTGGCTAACGAGCGGGCTTCGATCACCAATTGTTCGGCCGGGGTGGGCAGCAGCCGATCAATCCAGCCGCGCAGTTGCTCTTCGCTTTTGAGGCCCACGAAAAAATCGAGCAACTGCCCGTCACGCATGGCGTAGACCGCGGGGATCGACTGCACGCCGAAACCGGCGGCGATGCCGGGCAGCTTATCGACGTCGGCCTTGACCAGCAGAAACTTGCCTGCGTAATCGGCGGCCAGTTTTTCCAGCACCGGCCCGAGCAATAAGCAAGGCTGGCACCAAGGGGCCCAAAAATCGACGACGACCGGCAGCTCGCGCGAGCGCTCGACGGCGGCGGTTTGAAACGTTGCCTCGTCGGCGTCGATGATCCAGGGCGATGCTTCGCTGGGAATACTCATGGGCTGCCGCGTGTGCCTTTCGAATGGGGTGCTACAGGTGCTCGTCCAACCAGGCCAGCACGAGCTTGCGCATCTCGGGCGTTTCCTCATGACCGCAATCGAATAGCTCGATCCGACAATCGGACTGGCGGCCATACTCGCGATACAAGGGCGCCAAGTGCGCCGCGATCCGCTCGACGCCAGCCGGAGGCGTCAGCCGGTCCTGCCGTCCGTTCAAGCTCAGGTGCGCCCGAGGCACGATCAACTCGTTGACGTCGTGCGCCTGAAAGTGCTTGAGCAGCCGCGGCACGTAATAGTAAATGCCGTGGCCTTTGAGGTTGTCGATCTTGATCAGCTCCTCGTAATCGGTCAGGCAACACAAATCGATGCAAAGCTTCACGCGCGGGTCGAGCGCCGCCAGCCACCAGGCTTTGGTCGAACCCATCGACAGCCCAAAGGCGCCGATCCGCTCCGGATCCACTTCCGGGCGACCGCCCAGGTACGTGACAGCCTGCACCTCGTCGTACATCATCATCCCCCACAGCACCCGGCCGTTCCAGAGCATTTGCTTGAAAGCGTCGCTCTCGCCCTGGCGACCGTCTTCCGCGTGCTTGCGGCCGGAAAAGCACCAACTGTCGATAGCCAGCGTGACAATGCCTTTCTCGGCGCACACCGGCGCATAGGCCGGCAGCACCTTGCGACCCACGACGAGCTCTTCCTTGCCGACATCGTAGGTGCCGCCGTGCGCGTGAATGTAGACCAGGCCGGGCGCCTTGGCGGCCCGTTTGTCGGGAAGCAACAGCACGGCTGGCACCGGCTCGATGCCATTCAGATCGAGCTCCAGGTGCTCGAGCGTGTAGCCGGGACCTGGCTCGGTTCGCAGCAACCTGGCGGTCACGCCCCGGTTGCGCGGAGGCAGATCGCCCAACAGGCCCCAAAGCTCTTCCCGCCGCCGGGCCTGGTGCTCGAAGAACTGTTGCGCCCGTGGGTTGCGTTCGGCGGAAAATGACAATTGATTCAAAAGCACCGTTCCCCAGGCTACTGCGCCCGTTTTCAAGAAATCGCGGCGACCTTTTCCCGGCATGGTTGCAAACTCCGACCTACTATTGAGTTGAAATTGCTGGCGGCGCGAGGGACGCTGCTTGTCCCCGGGTCGCCTGTTTCTTGTCACACGTGGCGGTCGATACAATAATATGGAAGTTCAAGCGCGTCGCGCCAAGCTCAGGCATGCGGCTCGACGCGGCTCCCAGGACATGTAAGCTGTCGACAACCGGCGCGCGAATCGTCGATCCGCGGCGCAACCGCCAATGACCGCCAATAGATCGCCTATGAACTTCGTCGTGATTGCTCCCGACCGAATGTCGCGGGCCGATGAACTGGCAAATTGCGTGACACACGCGCTGGGCTTTGCGCTGGCCGTGGCGGGCACGGTCGCCCTGTGGGCAGTCACGGCCCAATATGGCGACTCGCTGCAAATGGTGGGCGTCGCTGTCTACGGCTTCACGCTCGTCGCCCTGTACGCCGCCTCCACGCTGTCGCACAGTTTTGCGACGCCCCGGCTGCGGCACTTCTTTCGCACGCTCGACCAGGTCTGCATTTTTCTGCTGATCGCCGGCACGTTCACCCCCATCTCGCTCACCTACCTGCGAGCCGGCTGGTGGTGGGCCCTGTTTTTCACGATTTGGGCCATGGCGCTGGCCGGAATTCTCTGCAAACTGTTCTTCACTCGCTTGCACAATGTCTCCATCGCGGCCTATGTGCTGCTGGGCTGGATGCCGATCATCGCCATCAAGCCGATCCTGCAACTGATGCCCGGCACGGCCCTGGCTTGGATCCTGGCCGGCGGGCTGTTCTACACGCTGGGCACGCTGTTCCTGTTGCGCGACGATCGAGTGCCGTTCTTCCATGCCACCTGGCACTTGTTCGTGATCGCCGGTAGCGCTTGCCACTACTTCGCCGTGTGGGGCTTTGTCGTGGCCGGGGCGTAGCGACGCGTCGAGAATCGGCCATCGCCCGATTTACTGGATGGGGCAACCCATGGCTTTGGTGCGGGCCACACTGACGTTCTTGCCGGCGAGAACTTCTTCCAGCGCCCGCTCGAGATCGGCTACGGGAGTGGCCCCCGTCGAAGCGCCGCCGGCACGGTAGCGATCGTCGATGCGACCGCGGTACACGATCGAGCCGGCCGAATCGAAAACGCAAACTTCCGGCGTCACTTGCAACAACAGCCGCCGCGCGATCTTTGCTCCCTCGTCCCTCAAAAACGGAAACGGCAAGTGATGCTCGCGGGCATAGGCGCCCATTTGCGATACTGTCTCGCTCGCGTTGGGATCGATGCCGACAAAATTCACACCCCGCGGGCGATAGCGCTCCGCCAGGCGAACCACGGTCGAAATGTATTCACTCGAGATCGGGCATTCGACCGACAGCGAAACCAACACGCTGGCCGCTTTGCCGCGCGAGTCAACTAGCGAGCGCTTTCCGCCGTCGCTGTCGAAGAGCGTCTCGCGCGGAAATTCGTCGCGGCTGGCGGATTTCTTGCCGGTCGTAGCGCTTGGCTCCGGCGGCGTTTCGTTCCAGTAGATCCGTACGTTCTTGGTGGCCCGGCCCACGGCCACGATGTCGATGCGGCCGTCGCCATCCAAATCTCCGGCCGCCAGGTCCTCGATCGCTACGCCGCCCGGATCGATGGCGTGTTTTTTCCAGGAGGCCGGGTCGTCGCCGGCCGGATCGTAAACTCGCAGTCCGCAGGGATTGGCCGCGTCTTTTGTGTCGCGAACTCCGATGATCAGCTCCTGATCGCGATCGCCGTCCAGGTCGGCGCACCACACGGCATGGCCCCACTTAAGCGCTTCATCGAGCACGGTGCGCCGCCAAAGTGGGGACGTGCTGCCTTCGGCCGGTTTGTCTCCCGGCTTGGGGGGCGTGTAGACCACGACTTGAAAACCGTGCCAGGGCTCGATCGTGGCCAGGTAATCCTCGCCCGAGGCCAGCCGGCCGTGCTTGATTTCGCTGGCGCCGCGGTTTGGCGAGGTAGCCTGATTGCCGGCGCCAATCAACGTTCGCCGCCACTGGCCGTCGTCGCCCCGTTTGAGCAGGCTCACGCCCTCGAAGCTGGCCACGACAATGTCCAAGCGGCCGTCCCGATCGAGATCGGTTGGCCAGAAATTGTGGGCCACGTGCAGCTCTTCGTTGATGACCGTGGGCGTCCAGGGTCCCTTGATCGGATCGGCCGGTATTTTGTAGGCCAGGATCCGCAGCGGCGTCTCGGCAAAATTCGGCGCACTCGAGCCACGACCGAACAGCGGCACGCCAACCAACTCGTCGTGGCCGTCGCCGTCGAGATCGGCGAAGCGAATCCGGTGCAGCGTCGGCTCGACGCCGATCGGGTGTACGGTCCACGGCTCGTCGGGCGTCTTTCCGCGCGCGAGCCATTGCAGCGTGCCGCTAGTGCGCGTGTCGGAGGGGCGCCAATCGGCCGCCAGCGCAAACTCCACTTTGCCGTCGCCGTCGATGTCACCCTCGGCAATCGAGACGTTGTCCTTCTTCGTGGCATGCTCGACGAGCGTATGCACCTGCCAGTCGGGATTCTCGAGCCAGATGACGCGCTCGGTATCGACCACGACGATATCGAGCTTGCCATCGTCGTTCATGTCGACCAGCCGCGTGGCGTAGCCAACCGAGAGGCGATTGAAGATCTCTTGCACGCGGAACTTAATTTCACCCGCCCAAGCGCCGGCGGGCATCAGCAGCGCGACCGCGATACAAGCGGCCCCGCGAAAACTCACACCTGACATCATCGCGTTCCTAGCGTTCCACGTGGTCGAATGTAGGTCATGCCTTGGCATGACTGGCCGCGCATAGGACTTCATGTCATGCCAAGGCATGACCTACTGAACTCTATCCTAATTCACGACCTGCAAGAGCAATCAGGCCAGCTTCAACAAATTGCGGGCTTCCTCGCAACCGGCGGCTGGGCGGCCGAATTCGCTGGCGGTTACCCGGGCCAGGGCGGTCAATTGTCGCCAACGGAACGCGGGCCGCGTGGCGGCGAACTCCTCGCTCACCGTGCGGTAGTATTTTTCGCCGTGTAGCGCCCCGTCCTCGCTGATGGCATAGCCCAGCAACAGGTCGAACACGCCGCGCGGCGCATGACCTAGTTGGCCATAGCGATGCACGACGGCGCATGCCCGAGCCTGCATGTTGCCGCGAATCGATTCGTTGAGTTGCGCCATCAGCTTGTCGGGCTCGGTATCCTTGAGCTGATCCAGATGTCGCTGGACCGGCAGCGGATCCCAATGCAGGAAATCGCCGCCACGATCGCCGCGATCGAGCGCCACTTGATAGGCGCCCATGATCAGACAGGCGAAAACGTTGCGCGGGTTGCCGGCTCGCGACATGTTTCGCCAGGCGTTGGCCGAGTCGCAGGCATGCACGCCGATCGAATCGCCGTGGACGCTGCCGATCGGCTTGCCCGGAGACTCGCCTTGCGGCGTGCGGCCCATGTCGCGCAGCACCAGTTGATTGGCGGCCAGTGAAATGGCCTCGCCGATGGCATCGGGCGTGAATCCCTCGGCCAGTGCCGCGGCGGCGGCTTCGGCGGCTTCGCTGGGCGTACCGCGGAAAATCGTCTGGCTCATCTGCTCGATCCAGGCGTCGTCGGCCGTCTGGGAACCCGGCGCGCGATCGGTCAAATGATACTCGTCGAGCAGCTTCGGCAACAGCGTGCGCGGTTCGTCGCCGTGCGAGCCGTGACCTTGGCTTTCGGCCTTGACGCAGTAGCGGACCGATTGACGCAGCAGGGTGTGCGCGTGATCGCGGCCGATCAACCCCAGCAGGTCCCAGGCCCGATACGGCAGCACGACGCGGTGTACGTCGGTGTGATCCTGCACGGCGTATAGCAGATCGTTGAAGCCTTCTTCGGGCGATCGCTGGACCAGACCGGCAAAGGTGCGCTCGGCACGCTCGACGTCCTTGGAGCGCACAGCGGCTTGCATCGCTTCGCCGCCGCTAGTGGTGACGGGAGCCGATGTCACGGGGTGCAGCACGTCGCTCGAGCGGCCGCCATGCTCGTGAATGCGATTGGTGTTTCGATAGAGAACTTTCAACACCGGCAGGGCTTTTCGCTCGTCGGGCAACTCGCGCGACATGTGGAAAGCCGGCGCCAAGGCCATCATGGTGTGAAATCCAACGTAGTCCTCGCCGCCAAAGGTGCGCGCGTTGGCCAGCGCGGCCGCTGCCACGAGGGTGCGCAGGTCGGTTCCCTGATTGAGCCGCTCGACCAGGGTGGGCAGCAGCCGCTCGACGGGCGTCTCCTGCATCAGGACCACCAGCGGTTCCAACGGGCCGAACGACAGCGAGCCGACCGCTTCATCGGCATAGGCCACGCCCAGGTTCAATTCGCTGGCCAGAGAGGCGCCAACGCTGGCCACGAGCATGCCTTGGCCGACGGCGGAGAGAAACTCACGACGAGTATGGGGAGTGCGGGGAGCGTTCATCGATCGCCTCCTTCGAGAACAAAAGTGGCATCGGGCCCAGCGGAATTCCGCGGTGTCGCGGCAGTTGCGGCCGCGCGATCAGCATACCGCGCCGCGGAGGGAAATGCGAGTTTGGTTGGGTGGGCCGTCCGGACGCTCTAAACATGCGTTTCTCGTCTCATCTAGCCCACAGCTTTCGGCCTGCCGCCGCGAATCGGGCAAGGGCCCGCGGGTTTGAGCGCACGGGGCCCGGCGGGCCGACGGTTAGCCACGCCCAACTCACCGGCTGACTTCTGTCGCCCCTACCGCGCCTTGCCTAGCGCAGCTTTGTCGAAGATCACCACGCCCGAGCGGGTACGATCGAAGATCAGTCTCAGCTTGCTTGCCGCGGCCGGCTTGAAGTCCGGATTGACCTTTTGAAACTCGGAGAGCGGAAACAGAAACGTCTGCAGGATCGGTTCGGACAGGTGACCGGGGTGCAAGAACGCCGCCTTAAGAAAGGGCGTCTCGATCTGCGGCTGTAGCGCCTCAAAGTGCGACAGCGGCAGCCGCGACGTGCCTCCCTCGGCGTCAGTCAGTTCGATCGTCAAATCAATCGGCTCGCGCGGCCCATCCGCCTGTGGGTCCTCATCCCGCGGCGATTTGTTTCGTTCGGAAGGCTCTTCGTCGTCCGGCGTTGAGTCCTCGTTGCCGTCGGCCAGGCAAAATGACAGCTCGCTGTCTTCCCCAAGCGCAAAGGCCCCGGCCGGCCACGTGACCTGGTAGCTGGGCTCGCCCTGTTCGTGATTCCGGTCCCAGCCGAGGACAACAGCCCGGTCGTCGCTGGCCTCGCCACGCAGCGCCAGGCGCTGCTCGCGCCAAAGCGTCAGGTGGTCGCCGGCGATATTTCCGCCCGCAACCGTGGTCGTGGAAAGATCGATGTCCTCGTCGAACGTGCAGAGCGGACGCATCGTGGCATCGGAGTATTGCGTCAGGTAAACCGTATTGGGCAGCCACGCCGCGCCGTAGCGCCAGTCCTGAAACAGCCGGCGGTATTCGCCGACATCGCCGAGCGTGCAATCCAGAAACGCCGCCACGTAAACGCACAGCACGCGACGCTGTTCGGCCGCATCGAGCAGGGCTTGCGTGTTGACCAGGCGCTTCGAGAGGCCCGCTCTGATGTCAAACGCCCCCCAACTCGTGTTGAACTGCCCGTGATTGGCGGCATAAGTGTAGATGGCACTCTTGAACCAGTCTCCCTTCCCAGTGAACGTGACGCGATCGAACTGGTTCAGTCCCATAAACGACGACACGTCGCTATCGTGCGATCCCTGGATGACAAGGTAGTTGATGTCGTTTAGCGGCGTGCGCGTGCCAGCGGGCCGGTATTGGCCGTCGGCCGGGGCAATCGCCACGATGCTCTTGATCGCGTACCCGTAGTCGAAGCGGGCCTTGGCATTGTCGGGATTGAAAGGCAAGCGATTGAACGCGGCGGCATGGGCCACCGCCTCACCACCCCGCGAATGGCCGACGAGAGCAATCCGCGCCGTGTCCACTCGGCGATAGAAAGGGCTCTTCTCGTCGGACTGCCACTGGTGCCACACGCGCAGGTGCTCCAGCAGCAGCCACGCCCGGGCGTTGTTCTCCTTCTCTAGTCCCCATTCGAAATCCGTTTCCATGAAGTTGAGAAAATTTTCGTCGACCGAGACGAAGATATATCCTCGACTGGCCAACAACTGGCCCAGGTACTCGTAACCGGGATCGGAAAAGTCAGAGGCCAGGTGGTTGCCGTGGACGATCAGCACCAGAGGAAACGGCCCGTCGCCCGACGGATACCAGACGCGGCCGTTGAGCGGCAGGGCCTTGGCGTCGAAGCCCCAGTATCTCGTGCGAGCCCAGCCGGTGACGCCGTCCCACCCCTTGAGCATTTTGGATCCGTCGACGGGGCTGGTGCGCAGCGCCGCGGCGGCGGCAAACTCCGCACGATGCATGTCCGTGCCGGCGCCGTACGTGAGCGTCTTCACCTCGTGGGTCCCCTTGAGGGCCGGATTGGCTTGCGATGTCGGAGGCCGCGACGCCTTCGCCGACGCGGCAGCGTTGGGTATCTCGCCGCGCGGTGGGCCGGCGCCTGAGAGCCAAACGCATATTGCCACGATCGATCCGCACCCCACGACGGCCCAAACGATTGTCGCGGCCAGACTGACGCTGCCCGAGGAGCGCCGCTGACCGCTGTACAAAACCGCCGCCGCTCCGCCGGTGATGGCGGCGACCGATAGCACCAGCGCGCTGGCGGCAAACGCTCTGAGGAGCCCGATGGGAGCGAGCAAAAGAGAAAAGGCCAGAATGAAGAGGCAACTGAGAATCGCCCAGCGAAAATGGAGCGGAGCGTGACGAAACGCCCATAGCACGAGCAACAGCAGACCGACGATCGCCGCAGCAACGACAACCACACCCGCGCCGACGGTCAGCGGCCCGGCTATTGCCGCGGCTGACATCACGTCGATGACGACGGATATCCAAATCGTCAGCGCAACCAACACCACGGCGGCTGTCGCGCCGCGCCAGGCAGTCCGCGAAGGAGCTACCGCGCCGACGACTCTGGCCGAGCGGTCCTTCAGTCGACGCAAGAATCGACGCGGTTCGTGGCTGGGCGCTTCGTCGACGGGCAGGGTTGGCATCGCAATGACTCGGATTTCCACGGGGGACTCTGGTCGCTGCGCAACTCGCGATTGGCGCAGACTAACCGCAATTCGCCCGAACCTCCACAATCTTGGCAGGAGAATGGCGACCGACGCCCGAGTCCACTGGCACGACGCGATTTTATTCCTTGTCCAGCTTGCTTCCCACGAATGGCGCGCATTGTCGCAGGCGCACTGGCGCTTGCATTTTCGACCGCTGCGTCGGGCCGGCCGGACGATGCGGTCGCTAAAAATCCTTGCGGGCCAGCTTGCGCAGGACTTCCAGCCCGCGGGCGATCGTGGCGTCGGAGGCGGCATAGGAGATGCGAAAGTGCGTGTCGTGCTGGCTGAAGATATTGCCGGGGATAATCAGCAATTTGTTCTCGATCGCCTTGTGTACGAACTGCTCGCCGGTGCCCCAAGGAGCCTTTGGAAACGCGTAAAAAGCGCCCCCCGGCTTGACCAGCTCATAGTCCTCGGCCAAGGCCGCCACGACCGTGTCGCGCTTGCGGCGATACTCGTCGACGTGCGCGGTCATGTCCACGCCCAGCGCCGCAATGCCGGCCCACTGGGCGGGCTGGGGCGCGCAGACAAAGCTGAACTGCTGCATCTTGACCATCTGGGCGATGACTTCGGCCGGGCCATGCGCATATCCCAAGCGCCAGCCGGTCATCGCGTGGCTCTTCGAGAAGCCGTCGATGACGATCGTTTGTGGGTTGTAGCGGGCCGGCGAGACGAACGGCTCGTCATAACAAAACTGGCTGTAGATCTCGTCGCTCACCAGTGCGATATTCCGTTCGGCGGCCAGTTGCGCCAGGCCGCGAATCTCGGCGTCGCTGGCCGTCACCCCGGTGGGATTGCCAGGACTGTTGAACAAGATCACCTTGGTTCGCTTGGTAATCGCGGCCGCCACTTTGTCGAGATCGATGCGGAAGTCGGGCGCGGTGTCGACCAACACGCACACGCCGCCGGCCAGTCCGATCAGCGACTTGTACATCACGAAGTACGGATCGAAAACGATAACCTCGTCGCCCGGATTCACCAAAGCCAACATCGCGAGCATGAGTCCGCCGCTGGTGCCGCTGGTGACGAACAACTGGCGTACCGAGTGGTTGTATTGCTCTTGGATTCGCGCCTGCAACTTATCGCGCAGCGCGGCGATGCCCTGTGTCGGCGAATAGCCATTCTTTCCTTCGTGGATCGCCCGCACGGCAGCCGCTTGCACCTCCTCGGGCATCTCGAAGTCGGGCTGGCCGATCGAAAGATTGATCGGATCTGTCATGGCGCTGGCCAGGTCGAACACCTTGCGAATGCCGGAGCTGTCGAAATGCCGCGTGCGATCGGCGATCCAGGGATGAGTCATGCTCGTATCCACGCGAGAACGTGACGGGAAGTGGGCGATGCGCGGCGCCGGCCACGATTATTTGTACAGAGCCTATTTGTACAGCGCCAGCCGCGCGGCGTCGAGGACTTCCGAGACCCCGCGATCCGACTGACTCAGCAGCGTCAGAAAGACGCTCAAGGTCATGAGTGCATCGGCCACCGGCGGATCGCCGGCAAACCAAAATCGGCCGCTGGCTCCGCCGCCAAAGACGGCGCCGCCGGCGACGATCGCATCATACGCTTCTTGTCTCGTGTCTCCACCCCGCACGACGCAAGCGCCCGCGCGCTCGAGCGAACTGGCCAGGTTGTCGCTGGCTTCGCGCTCGACGAACAGCGACACGCCCGGTCGCTCGCGGCAGATGTACTCGGCCAAGGTCAACAACAGAACCTTGCCGTCCACCGGCTTGCCGAATTCGTCGACCAGGCGGCAAGTCTCTCCGTCGCCATCGATCCACAAGCCAAAATGAGCGCGCTGGGCCAGCACGCGTCGCCCGACGGCTTCGACGCGGCGGTCGGCAAACGAACCGTCGCTCGAGCTGGCGTCGATCGATTGCAGGCCGCCGTCGATCGCGCGGTCGCGCAGCACCTGGCAGGCACCGTGCGCGCTGAGTGCGTGAAAATATCGCACCAGCGGCTCGCAGGTTGTGTCGAGCACGAACCTCAGCGGTCTCAAACCGTGGAACAAGCTGGCCAACGGCGGCAAGTAGAGATCGCTGGCGCTGGCGCGTTGCAATCCGCCGCCGCGCCGCTTGGGACGCGACGTGCCGGACGCTTCGTATGGCTCTCGCATCGCATCCAGTTCGCCGGGCGACGACCAGGGCCTTCCGTGTTTGCCCCACAGTTTGAACCCGATCGCGTGCGGTTCGCCGCTGAAATTTCCGATCCACACCGCCGCGTCGGCACGCAGATGCTGCCCCAGGACACTCAGGGAGGCCGAAGTCACGGCGCCCGTTTCAACGGCCCGACAGCCCGAGAGTTGTAGCGTCTCGCAAACGGCCGCCACCAACTCGGCCGTCGACCAATGTCCGTCGGCGCCTACCAGAATGCAGGGCGATCGCGAGGGATCGCGGTGCCACTCCCAGGCGATCGACGCTAGTGCGCCTGCGAAGCGGCGCGCGAGCGGCGGATCGCACTGGTTTGGCGAAGCACTCTCGAATCCTTCGCCCGTGAATTGCGGCGGACGATGTGGGCGCCGGTCGATCTCACCCCAGCGGCGAATCTCGATCGGCGAAAGATGCCGCACGTCAGCGCGATGCTCACACTGGCGGCAAGGGGCATAGAAAGTCGCCAGCCGGGCCAGATGCACGGCGCGGTCGATCGCACGAGACTCGCCTGGGCAGCGATACGTTTCGACGTCTGCGGACAAATGCGTTTCATCCATGAAACATGCCGGCTCTGCGATTGGCGCGAGTGCTTAACCGGCACGCGCCAACATTCAATTTTCGCGCGACGAAACGACTACACGTTCTCGTCGGCCCGACGCATCTTGCGACGCGCACGACTGAGCGTCGGTCCAACGCTGTTCTCGGGCAATCCGACGGCGGAGCTGATTTCCTGGTAGCTCTTGCCTTCCAAGTGATACATGCGGACAACCTTGGCCTCGGCGCCCTCCAATTCGGCCAGCAGTCGCTCGACTTGCTCGCGATCGCTGACGCGGCTTTCGGACTCGGCACTAACCAGTGCCAGCTCTTCGGACGAGGCGCTAGCATCCAAGCGGGAAGATGATTTTTGCTTGAGCATCTCGGCCACCACGACGCGGCGGGCGATGACCGTCAAATAGGTCGCCAGGCTGCTCTCGCCGCGGAAGTTGCGCAGCACGGACAGGTCTTCCTTGACGATGGCCAGAAAAACGTGCGCCGCCAGATCCTCTCGGTCTTCGCTGCTCAGTCGAAGCGAGCGGCTTTGAGCCGAGTGATTCACGACGTGGACCACCAGGCCCATGAAACGATCGACGAAATCTTCCCACGCTCGTGGCTTCCGAGCCAGGCAGCGCTGGAGGAGATTGCGGTCGATCTCAGAGAGTGCCACAGGCGCGACCCTTATGAATCGCTGATTTTCGAGGCCGGAGATGTGCCGACCGCCGCAGGAACCGCGAAATGCTTGCCGAAAGTGTTAATACCTATGATTTTAAGTTGGATCGTGTAACGAAGCAAGTCTGAGTTGTTTTATACCGATTATTGTGTGAAGTCCTTTGCTTGACACTCTCGCGAACGAGCACTAGAATTCGCGCGACGAACAAAAAAGGGGCCTTCAAGTGCTTTTGCGTCAAGCACTTGACACCCTCGAACTACTTGACTGCCCTTGAAGTGAGACGAACGTTCAGCGAGACAACCGTTAGACGCTCTCCCTCTCGACTGTGGCCGTGCCAGCAGCAAATCGCTCGCCCCGGAAGGCGCCTGTGGCGATCCTCCAGGACCGAGCGGCCGGCTCGACCGGAGTGAGCGTGCGAGCGCCCGAGTTCCCCCGATCCGCGTCGCTTTCGACGCCACAAGGAGAGATCAGTCCATGACTCACGTTGTTGCCGAACCATGCTTCGCCTGCAAGTACACCGACTGCGTGGTGGTGTGCCCCGTGGAGTGCTTCTACGAGGGCGAGAAGATGCTGTATATCCATCCGGATGAGTGCATCGATTGCGAAGCGTGCGTTCCGGAATGCCCGGTCGAAGCCATCTTCCACGAGGACAACCTGCCCGAGCAGTGGAAGGAATTCACCGCGCTCAACGCCGAGATGTCCCCGCAGTGCCCGGTCATCACCGAGAAGAAAGAGCCGCTGGCCGGCGCTTAATCGGCAGATGGGACCGCGAGGGCGGGCGACAACACTTGCGCCTGCGCGTTGGGATCGACTGGAATGCGGGCCGCACGGCTCGCATGGGCACGTTGCGCCGTCCTGCTATGCCGGCGTCTAATTCGCCAAGGTCTACTTGAGGTCCACCGACCAGTAGGCGCTATCCAGAAACGTCTTCCAGCTCTCGTATTTCGGATTGCCCAGCTTGATCGCCAACAACGGGCTCCGCTTGGGCTTGACCGGCAGACGAATCAGCTTCATGTGAGCTTCCTGCGGGGTGCGGCCCCCTTTTCTCACGTTGCAGGCCACGCAACTGCACACGATGTTTTCCCAGCAGGTCTGGCCGTTGCGACTCTTGGGCACCACGTGATCCAGGCTCAGCTCGCTAGTCGGAAAACTACGGCCGCAATATTGGCAATGGTTTCCGTCGCGGGCGAACAGGTTGCGGCGATTGAAGCGAATCGTTTGCTTCGGCACGCGATCGAACGATAGCAGCCGGATCACGCGCGGCACCTGGATCTCGAAATTCACCGACGAAATCCAATCCTCGTGCGGCTCCTTGAACGAGGCCCGCAGCTCGCTCACTTCGCGCCAGGAGTCGAAGCTGTAATTGGCGAATTGGCCCTCTTGCAGGTGAATCACCTCGGCCAGCTCACGAAACAACAGCCCGAAGGCGCGTCGCACGTTGACCACGTGAACCGCCATATAAAAGCGATTGAGCACCAGGACGCTGGCGCCCAGAGGATTGGCGGCTATCGCCGAACTCGTCATGGAGAACTCCCGCGCTAAACGAGGATTCCCGCACTGCGGCCGTGTGCATCACCACTTTTTGCGAGCGAACCGACGAAGTCCACCGGACACTCGGCCGTTTTTTGCGGGCGAACGATTGCGGTCCGCCGGCTCTGCACTGGAGCCCTATTCTAATCGGCGCCCCGGCGGCAGACTAGTGCAGAGGGAGCCTGAAACGGCCGCCCTGGTCGAATGAATTCAGCCCGGGCGCCCGAACTCGCACAACGTGGCCCCAACGGCCCGCAGTAGCACGAGCGCGCTTAGCGGGGCTTGTCAAGCAACTGTTTCCACGATTCTCATCCCGTGAAAACAATCGTAAAAAAATGGCCGAGTATGTCTTGCCCTGCTTCGAGAACTCGCATTAGGATGGAAACCGGCGGAGTTACTGAAACAGTGCAGGGGACGGAAGCCAACACCTCTTAGTCGCGGGGAAGCTGACGATGATTCACTTTTCATGTGATTGCTGCAAGCGGGCACTCGATCCCGAGGACCTGCGCTATGTCGTGAAGATGGAAGTCTACGCGGCGTTCGATCCCACAGCCATGGACGAGCGCGAAGACGACCGGGACCACTTGCAGGAAATTCAGGAAATTCTGCAACGGACCGAAGACGCTACGGATCCGCAAATCAGCCACGACGTGTACGAGCAACTTCGGTTCGACTTGTGCACCGAGTGCCGCAAGAAGTTCATCAAGAATCCGCTGGGACGCGACCACTCCAAGCAGTTCGACTTCAGCAAGAACTAAGCGGAGCGAGTCGCTATCTCCCCAGGCCGACGCTTCCGTCGTCAACCCTATCGCACGCTGGCGATCTGCGTGGCGCTGGTCGTGCTCTTTCTGGTCCGCTACTTTAGCGGCGAGCTTCCGCCGACGCCGCCCGAACCGCTGGCGCCCGGCGTGCATCGCCTGGTGCGCGTGATCGACGGCGACACGCTCATCTTCGCGCCACACGCCACGGTGAGGCTGATCGGCGTCGACACGCCGGAAACCGTCAAGCCAGAGCATTCCGTCGAGCGGTTTGGGCCCGAGGCCACGGCGTTCACGCGCGAGTTTCTCGCGGGCGGCGAGGCCCGGTTGTCGTTCGATCGCGAGCGGGTCGATCGCTTCGGCCGCTTTCTGGCTTATGTGTGGGTCGACGAGCGGATGCTGAACGAAGAACTGGTGCGCGTCGGCCTGGCTCGTTTCGAAGCGCACTTCTCCTATTCGCAAGCCAACAAAGATCGCTTTCGCCGCGCCCAGCAAGAAGCCAGGCGCGAGCACCTGGGCATCTGGTCGCAAGGCGGGGTGCTAGGGCCCCAGCGGTAGGTCATGCCGTGGCATGACGATTTCTTCCGTTCGTACGGCGACGAATCGGCCTGCGCAGCAGGTTACCCGCGCTCATTGCCAGCACGCCGCCAATGGCCAGCCGCCACGTGGCCGGCTCGGGCACGCTGAAGGCGTAGTAGTAAAGCGGCTGCGGTCCCTGGCCGTCCCATTCGCTGGTCGTGTAAAAGCCCTTGCCGTCAGCGGCCCAGCCGATCGCTTCGCCCTGAACCTCGGCCGCCAACGTGATCGGAATACCAACTCCGATAAGTGCCTGGCCCACAGTCTGGTTCGCCGCACGTTCGAAAAGGTAGGCGGTGGTTGAACGGTCGCGGACCAAGATGTGCAATCCGTCGGGCGAAATGTCAGCGCCGCTGGGCCTGTCGAGCGTTGCGCCAAGCGTGCCCAGAGACGTGAGCTGGGTGATGCCAGCGGAGTCAAAGGCGCTGGCCGGGGCGCTATAGATTTGCCCGCTTGGGGCTTTGGTGATGATGAACAGATCGCCGCTCAACGGGTCGACCAACAGCGATTCGGAGTTCCGAGCGCCGCCCGGGTATTGCAGGAGCGCCTGCTTGTAGTTTGCCGCCGCGATCGTACCGCCGGTCGAGACGAGCGGTTCATCGGTGCGAAAGACCGAGATTTGCGAGCGATTCGCGTCGTTGTCGCCGATGTCGCCCAGGTAGAGATAATTTCCGCCGCCGGCCTTGGGACCGATCGCGATGTCTTCCCAATCGGTGTTTGTCGCTCCGTTGAGCGAGAACTGCCCCTGTAGCGCGCCTGTCGAGGCAATGGCATAGAAATTAGCAGCGTCGCCCTTGTCGTTGTGAACCCACAGGCTGCCAGGCAGCGAGCGGCTGCCGACGATCCCCGAGATTTCGGTCAATGTCGAAGCGGAGATGATGCCGACGAGTTGCGGCCCCGAGATACTGACGGCCAGCACGGGTCGCGCGGTCCCCAGCAGCATCGATAGGGTCAAAAACGCTACATGATATCGTGTTGCGGTCATTAGCGCGGGCGCCGTATTGGAGTGGCAGGATCGGAAAGGCTGAACCCTAAATCCGATATGCCGTGGCGTCAACGCGATGCGGCGTTAGGAAATCGCGAGAGTTGTGTTAGGGAAGTAGTGGACCGACTGTTCTTAATTGTCATCCGCTGTGTGGCACTGGCATCTTGCCAGTGCAGGCACTTTTCACGGGCAAGATGCCCGTGCCACCCGACAAATAAGCGTAGTCGGTCCAGTAGGTCATGCCTTGGCATGACGATCTTTGTCGTTCGTTTTTCGTTGGTCGCGGCGCCGCAAACGGGAAAGGGCGATCGATTCGTGTTCCGACCAGGCGGCTCAATTGTTGCTGCGTAACGTTAGATCGCCAATTCGCGGGATAGTGTCCCGCCGATGACCAGGCATCATCACGATGACAAATGAGATTCACGGTGTCGCAAGAATTCGTCATGCCAAGGCATGACCTACCTGGCTGGTCCGCTACTTTAGCGGCGAGCTTCCGCCGACGCCGCCCGAACCGCTGGCGCCCGGCGTGCATCGCCTGGTGCGCGTGATCGACGGCGACACGCTCATCTTCGAGCCACACGCCACGGTGAGGCTGATCGGCGTCGACACGCCGGAAACCGTCAAGCCAGAGCATTCCGTCGAGCGGTTTGGGCCCGAGGCCACGGCGTTCACGCGCGAGTTTCTCTCGGGCGGAGAGGCCCGGTTGTCGTTCGATCGCGAGCGGGTCGATCGCTTCGGCCGCTTTCTGGCTTATGTGTGGGTCGACGAGCGGATGCTGAACGACGAATTGGTGCGCGCCGGCCTGGCTCGTTTCGAAGCGCACTTCTCCTATTCGCAAGCCAACAAAGATCGCTTTCGCCGCGCCCAGCAAGAGGCCAAGCGCGAGCATCTGGGCATCTGGTCGCAAGACGGCGTGCTAGAGCCCCAGCGGTAGCTCATGCCGCGGCTGTCATGCCTTGGCATGACAATCTTTGACGTTTTTTGTTCGTTGGTCGCGCATTACCTACGTGGCTGTATGCGTTACAATGCGATCGGTAGCTGTTCGCCATGCTCCGCCCCGACAGAATGAATGCACCCGCACGAGGAAGCGACGATTCGAGCCTTCATATCGCCTTCCCGACGGGCAAGGTGGCTCGAATTACTCGCGTCGCTCAAGCGACGGCCGAAATTTCTCGATCGGCTCAACCACTGCAGAGACTTCGACGAGCGGTACTACACCCCACTGGCCTCAAGCGCGAACGTAGTCGACGTGCTCACGGCCCGCGGTGCCCCACCCACGTGTTACGTCATATCGGACTCGCCGAATCTCGACGGTCGTGAGTGGCCGCTGGCCGAAGCGGTGGTGGAGGCCGAGTTGTGCGGCTGGGGTACAATCCTCTGTTGCGTGCCGGGAAAGTTAGCCTTTTTTTACGGCGAGCAGGGCGAGCAGCGTCTGCTATTCGAGCGAAGTCGCGCCTAATGCATAGCATGACTTGCAATGGGCCCAAGATCAGTCACTAATCCGACAGATATTTCAGACCCTTCCGGCCCGCCCGTCACCTGTACTTTTTCGCGTTGGGCGGACTATAATCGAGTGTTGGCTGTTGGAATGGCCAAAAGGCGGTTTGAATCGCGCCGCGGATTCCCTATTTTGCCGGCATGACCTAAGCCGGGGGCGGCAGGGCTGCCGCGGCAAAGCGGGTCGCAAGCGATTAAGAAATCACCCTCCTAAGCGGCGGATCGCCTCGGCGAATCTCAGCCTCCTTCCTCCGCGGACACGAGCAAATCCCATGGCGACAAACCGGTTCTGGCTCCTACTGTTGTCTTTCGCCGCCGGCCTGACGCTGGTGGGCGGGTGCGAAAAGCCCGAGCGGATCACGAAATACACGGTCGACAAGCCGCCGCCGATCCAAGAACCAAAACAGCCCGCGACCCCCGAGGCGGGCCAGCCGGCCGGCGAACCGACCGACCGCACCGTGGCCGCCATCGTTCCACTGGCCGAGCAGGGTTGGTTCTTCAAGATGACCGGTCCCAAGGACGCCGTGCAAGCGCGGGCTGAGGCCTTCACCGCTTTGGTCAAGTCCGTGCGATTTTCGGCCGAGGGCAAGCCCGAGTGGAGTCTGCCGGCGGGCTGGTCCGAGCAAGATGGCTCGCAGATCCGTTTCGCGACGATTATCATTCCCGCCGCGGCTGGCGAAAACGACAAGCCGCTGGAGATCAGCGTGACCGTGCTGCCGAAATCGGGGGACGACGCGGACTATATCCTGGTGAACGTGAACCGCTGGCGGAATCAGTTGAAGTTGCCGCCGATCGCGAAAGAACAACTGGCCGGCGAATCGACCCAGCTCGACCTCGGTGGCCCCAAAGCCACGCTGGTCAATCTGCTGGGGGTCGCGGCGCCCAGTAGCATGGGCCGCCCGCCGTTCACGTCCGGAGCACCCAATGGCAACTGACACGCTCGACACGCTGACCATCCAAGAAGCCGATGAAATGCGAGCAGCCAGCCGGGTGCGATCGCTTTCGGCCAGTTCCAGTCTCGTCAAGCTGCTGATGCCGCTGGCGTCGCTGCGCCTGACCGTCGCGCTCTTCGCGATGGCGATCTTCCTGATCTTTGCCGGCACGCTGGCGCAAGTCGACAAAGATATTTGGGAAGTCATGGGCCAGTACTTCCGCACATCCTTCGCCTGGATCGACTTGCAGGTATTTTTTCCGCCCTCGTTCTTCGCCGGTAGCGCGCCCACCGTGCCCGGCGGATTCTGGTTTCCCGGCGGCTGGCTGATCGGCGGAGCGATGGGCATCAACCTGCTGGCCGCACACGCCCTGCGATTCAAAGTACAGGCCAGCGGTTCGCGGCTGTTGGCCGGTTTGGCCGTGATCGGTCTCGGTGTCGCGCTCACCTGGATGGTCGTGGCCGGCGGTTCGGATAAAGACACGGTCGGGGAAACAGCGCCCTTGGCCTGGTCGACGCTATGGTCGGCCACCAAATGGGGCCTGGTCGCGTTGTGGGTCGCGGGAGCATACGGCCTGGCCAAGCTCGAATCGAGCCGCAAATTGGAACGCTGGACGCTGGCGATTTTCCAGGCCGTGCTGGGGGGCGCGCTGCTGTGGGTCTTCTCGCAAGGGGCCGAAGCGGCGCTCGGCGACTCGTCTATGCGCATTTTGTGGCAATTGATGAAGGGCGGCCTGGCTGGCTTGGTGTTGCTGGCCGGCTGCGCGCTCGTGTTTCGCAAACGGGCCGGGATCGTGCTCTTGCACGGCGGCATTGCCTTGGTGATGGCCAATGAGCTGGTCGTACACACCCTGCACGTCGAAGGCCAGATGCACATCCGCGAGGGCGAGACCGTCCACTTCGTGCAGGACATCCGCACGGTCGAACTGGCCGTGGTCGATCCTTCCAACCCCAAGACCGACGACGTCGTGGTCGTGCCGCGCTCGCTGCTGAAGGACGATGCCCCGATTCGCGATGAGCTGCTGCCGTTCGACATCACGATCGAAAAATACCTGCAAAACGCGGAGCTGAAGCGCGCCACCGCAACGACTGGAAACCTCGCCACGGCCGGAGCCGGAATGCAGTGGATCGCCGAGTCGCGCCGCGCGGGCGCTGGCACCGATGCCGGCGGCAAGGTCGATTCGACCGCGGCCTACATCAAGTTGACCAAGAAAGACGGTGGCGAGCCGGTCGGCACGTACCTGGTCAGCGTCGAATTGTTGCCGCAAGCAATTAAGCTCGATGACAAGACATACGAGCTGGCGATGCGCTTCAAGCGCACGTACAAACCCTATCAAATGCATCTCGACGACGTGCGGGCCGACAACTACCTCGGCACGCAGACGCCCAAGAACTATTCGTCCGACGTGCGGCTGGTCGACAAGGACCGCAGCATCGACCGCGATGTCAAAATCTGGATGAATAACCCGCTGCGCTTCGCCGGCGAGACGTTTTATCAGAGCGGCTACAACATCGACGACAAGGGACGCGAAGTCACGACGCTGCAAGTCGTGACCAATTCGGGATGGATGATTCCCTACGTGGCCTGCATGTTGGTTGGCACGGGCATGCTGGCGCAGTTTTCGATCACCCTGTTGCGTTTTCTACGCCGCCGCAACGAAGAGCCGCCCGCGACGGTTGAATCGTCCAAGCAGCGCAAGGCCGCGCAGAAGGCGGCCGTTTTCTCGGGCGGCAAGAAGTTCGCGATGTTCTACTTCCCGGCCATCGTCGTCGGCTTGTGCGCTCTGTGGGTCGCTTCGTCGGCCTGGCCCCGGCATGCGCCCTTGAATGAAATGCAACTCGCCGAATTCGGCCGGTTGCCGGTGGTTTACGAAGGACGCGTCAAACCGCTCGACACCGTGGCCCGCAACATGCTTCGATACCTGTCGGGCAAGCAGACCTATGTCGACAAGGACGGCAAGACGCAGCCGGCAATCAAGTGGTTCCTGGACGTGGCCGCCCGCGACGACGACTCGCGCAAGGATCTGGTGTTTCGCATCGAGAATCTGGAAGTGCTCGAGACATTGGGGCTGACTCGTCGATCGGGCTTTCGCTATGCCACCGAGGAGTTCGTCAAGCATCTGGGCGAGTTGGAGCGGCAGGCTGAGCTGGCCTCGGCTTTGGAGCCGGCCAAGATGAGCCCGTATCAGAAGCGATTGATCGAGTTGGTCAAGAAGTTGCGGCTGGTGATGCTGGTCAAGTTTTCGTTCGAGGTGCCCGAGCCTCGCCAGGAGAACATTCAGGAAGCGGCCCGCGCGTTTTTGGCGCAGCTCGACGCGCTCAAGCGGTTGCAGCCGCCGCTGGCGATTCCGCCGGCCTCGGCCGACGAGCAATGGGAGACTTACGCCATGTCCTGGTTCAATGGCGCTAAGGACAGCGCGCACGGCAAGGCGCCGAATCCAGCCATGTTATCGATGAAGTCCCTGCTGGCGGCCTATGCCGACAAGGACACCGAAAAATTCAACAAAGAGTTGGCGAAGTATCAAGGTTGGCTGGCGGAAAATCGGCCCGGCGATCTCGACGAGACCAAGGTCGACTACGAGGCGTTCTTCAATTCGTTTGAGCCGTTTTATCGGGCCTTGGTGCTATATGTCGTGGCGTTCGTGTTGGTGGCGGTGGGCTGGCTGGGTTGGAGCGGGCCGCTCAATCGGGCTGCCTTCTGGTTGATCGTATTAGCGCTCGCCATACACACCTTCGCGCTCGTCTCGCGAATTTATATCTCCGGTCGTCCGCCGGTGACGAACCTGTACTCGTCGGCTGTGTTCATCGGATGGGGCGGAGTCGTGCTCGGTCTGGTGCTGGAAGTCGTCTACCGGTTGGGCATCGGCAACGTTATCGCCTCGGTGGCCGGTTTTACCACGCTTTTGATCGCTAACTTCCTGGCGGGCATGACCGATGGCGACACGTTGGGCGTGCTGCAGGCCGTACTCGATACGCAATTCTGGCTGGCGACGCACGTGGTCTGCGAGACCTTGGGATACACCACCACGTTCATCGCGGGGCTATTGGGCCTGATTTACATCCTGCGGGGCGTGCTGACGCCCAGTCTGTCGGCCGGAGTCGGCAAAGATCTGAGCCGCATGATCTACGGCACGATTTGCTTCGCCATGTTCTTCAGCTTCATCGGCACCGTATTGGGCGGGCTATGGGCCGACGATTCCTGGGGCCGTTTCTGGGGCTGGGATCCCAAGGAAAATGGCGCGCTGATGATCGTGCTTTGGAACGCCCTGGTGTTGCACGCCCGCTGGGGTGGCATCGTCAAAGACCGCGGACTGGCGGCCCTGGCCGTGGGCGGCAACATCATCACGGGGTGGTCTTGGTTCGGAGTCAACGAACTGGGCGTCGGCCTGCACTCTTACGGGTTTACCGACGGCGTGCTACTTTCCCTGGGCGTGTTTATCGTCATCCAACTGGCCGTGATCGCGCTGTGCGTGCTGCCCAAGCACGTCTGGTGGAGCTTCCGAGCGGCAGAATAGAGAGCCGAACTCGCAAATTCACTGCGGCTTCGGCACGACTCGCAAACGTCGGGCTTGCGCCGCGGGCTCCTGGCCCTCGGTCGCGGGCAGTGCCGAAGGCACCGGCAGCGCTCGAATGAGAGCCGCCGTTTCGCGCGTGGCAGGCACTTGCACCTGGCTCTGCGGCACGAGCGTTCGCGCCAAGTTCACCACCGGTTGAACCAGGCCGGTCGGCTCGCCCAGCAACAGGCGTCGCCGATCATCGACCAATAGCGCGCCTTTGACCGCTGGCGATTCTCCTCGCAGCGACAGGCCTTCGCGGTCGATCTTGAAGGCGAAGTTCATCTCGCCATAGGCGACCGGTCCCTCGCCGGGAGCGTGGAACTCCTGCGAGCCATGCAGATTTAAGTTCGACTGCGCGCTGCGCACCAGCGAGCGGCTGATCGTGCCGGGTCCGGCCGTGATTTTTCCGGCGGCGGTCTCCAAACGTCCGTCTTCGATGGTCATCAAATCCAATTCGGCGGTGGCCCGGCCCGTGAGCTTGTGGGGAAATTGCGCGCTCACCAGCCGGTCGAGGTCCGCGCCGGTCAGCCGCCCGCTCAGTTCGGTCTTCGTGCGGCCGGCTTGTTCGAAGGCCACGATGCGGCCTTGGAATTCGCTCTCCGCCCCCAGGGTTTCGACATCGGGCCAGATCGACGCCACCAGCGAGCAGGGCAGGGGAGTGCCGCCCGTGTTGAGCTGCACCAGCGTGGCCTGCGGCTGCGTTTGCCACTGCCGCTCGACGGTCAGCTCCGCGGCTTCGGCCGGCTGGCTGCCCGAGACGGCCCGGCGCAGGCTCAATTGAACGCGGGCGTGCTCTTCGGTGTTGTCGATCCGGCCGGCCAAGGCCGTGAAGCTCTGGTCGCCCGTGGGCAAGTGAATGGTCAGGTTTCCGGAAGTGAAGTGCAGCTCGCGCCAGCCGCGCGACGGTCGTACGCTGTGCCGGACCGCATTCCAGAAAGCATCCAGCCGCGTGCCGTTGATCATCGCCGGGAAGGGCAGGCTCACGTACACCGCGTCGCCGCTCGTTTGCACCTCGACGAACGGAAAGCGGGCCAGCGGCTGCCGTGTGTCGGGATCGGACAGCTCCAACGCTTCATACAGCATCAGGCCCGGCCGGGGCGAGCTGGCCTTGGCAAGCTGAGCGTGCAAGCCCAGGCCTTCGGCGATTGCCAGTTCGTGGGCCCGCGTGTAGCTGGGCAAACGCACCAGTGCGCCCCAGGCCAAGACGGCGCAAGTGGGCGCCAAGCATGTCGCGAAAAACGCGATGCGGCACAGGTGAATCTTCGTGGTTTCGTGCAGCGAGAACATCCGTGTTCCCAGGCTCCTGAGGAGCGCCGCATGCCGCGGCGCCGCGTATTAGCGATTTCGCGCCATCTCCTGAAACAGCTTCCAGCGGGCCTGCATCTCCAGCAGGCTGTCGCCGCCAAATTTGTCGACCAGTGCGCAAGCCACTTCGAATGCCACCACGTTTTCCAGAATCACGCTGGCGGCCGGCACGGCGCAGACGTCGCTCCGCTCGTAGCTGGCAGCGTCGGGTTGCTTGGTGTCGAGGTTGATCGATTCGAGCGCCTTGCGCAGCGTGCTGATCGGTTTCTTGGCGGCCCGCACGACCAATGGCTGGCCGTTGGTCATGCCGGCCTCCAGCCCGCCGGCGTTGTTGGTCGGCCGGATGTAGCCCAGGTTGGGCGAATCTTTTTGCGTCTCGTCGTATTGAATCGGATCGTGAACCTTGGAACCGGGCCGCCGGGCCGCCTCGAATCCCAGGCCGATCTCGACTCCCTTGATCGCCTGCACGGCCATCACCGCCTGGGCCAGGCGGCCGTCGAGCTTGCGATCCCATTGGGCGTGCGTGCCCAGGCCGAACGGCAATCCCTCGACGCGGACCTCCAAAATTCCGCCCAGCGTGTCGCCTTCCTTGGCCGTGGCGTCGATCAACTCCTTGATCTGGTTGTCCTGCGCCGGGTTCAAGCTGTAGATTTCGCTTGAATCGCGCCAGGCCCGCTGCTGGTCCAACGTGCCCGCTTTTGGCTCGATCGCAACGCCGCCCAACTCGACCACGTAGCCAAAGGCCGTGATGCCGAACGGCTTCAAGAGTTGCTTCGCCAAAGCTCCCGCCGCCACTCGGGCCGCAGTCTCGCGAGCGCTGGCCCGTTCGAGCACGCCGCGAATCGAACCCAAGAACTTGATCGCGCCGGTCAAGTCGCCGTGGCCGGGCCGGGGCCGGGGCAGGTCGCCGAGGCGTTCCAGCTTGGCGTCTTTGTTGATCACTTGCAGGGCGATGGGACTGCCCAGGGTCGTATCGTGCCAGATGCCGCTGAGAATCTCGACCGTATCGGTCTCGATGCGCTGCCGCCCGCCCCGTCCGTAGCCGCCCTGTCGGCGGCGGAGCTCGACGTCGATCGAGTCGGTTTCAATCTGCACGCCGGCAGGAAAACCGTCGACCAAGGCCAGCAGGGCCTTGCCGTGCGATTCGCCTGCCGTGGAATAACGCAACATCGCTAACTTGTTCCCCGCACTAGAATTGCGCAGCGCCACACAAAAAGGACTACCCAATTCGATTTTACTCGCAGCCCTGGGATGCCGAAAGGCCGGTTCTGCGGAAGACGGGCAAGGAGGGGAATGGGGGTTGGAGGTTGGTTATCGGTGGCTGGGGTTCCCGGCACGCGCCCGGTACATTGGAGCCATGGCGAAACCGACCGACGGACTCGACTACCTGGCCCATCCGGCCAAGCACCCAGCCGAGGGCGTCTGCGCGCTATTTGGTGACGACGCGTTCCTCAAGCGACAAGTTTTGGGGCGGCTCAAGGAGCAGGTTCTGGCCGGCGAGGACGCCGATTTTTCGGTCACGGTGTTCGACGGTCGCGAATGCACGATGCGCGACGTGGCCGACGCTCTTTCGACCCGGGCCTTGTTCGGCGGGGGGCGACACCTGGTCGTCGTCGAAGAAGCCGACGAGTTCGTCAGCCGCAATCGCCCGGCGCTCGAAGACTACGTCGGCCGCCCGCGGGCCGCATCGCTGTTGGTGCTCGACGCCAGGCTGTGGCCCAGCAACACTCGACTTTACAAGGCACTGGCCGAACACGGTTTGCAGATCGAGTGCAAATTCCCGCCG
>JANNQN010000067.1:0-5561 GCA_031400775.1 Planctomycetia bacterium
AAGTTGTTCCTGCTGGCGTTAGCGGCCCGGTTTGCCAGTCCGGTCGCGGCGGCCCCGCCCACATGGGACCACGTCTTGGTCGTGATCGAGGAGAATAAGTCCTTCACGCAGGTGATCGGTTCCGGTCAGGCGCCGTATATCGATAGTTTGGCCGCGGGCGGGGTATCGCTCACAAACATGTACGGCTTGACACACCCCAGCCAGCCGAATTATTTGCAATTCTTCTCCGGCTCGAACCAAGGGGTGACAAACAATAACGACACGAGCGGAATCACTCCCTTCAATACTCCGAACCTGGGCGCTGCCCTGATTGCCGGCGGCGCCACCTTCGCCGGTTATTCGGAGTCGATGCCGTCGCCGGGGTATACCGGCTTCGATGCCAACGGCGGCCTCTACGCGCGGCGACATAATCCGTGGGTCCAATGGCAAGCGGTCGACGCCCCGAGCAACAACCACCTTGCCCCCGCAACGAACCAGCCCTTCACTTCGCTCCCGAGTAGCTTCGCCGATTTGCCCGTTGTGAGCGTTGTGGTTCCAAACAATCTGAACAACATGCACGACGGAACGATTCTCGCGGGCGACACCTGGCTGCAGCAGAACCTTGGCGCATACGCGACGTGGGCGCAAAACAACAATAGCCTGCTTGTCGTGACCTTCGATGAGGACAATAGCGCCAGCCGAAATCGAATTCCCACAGTGCTCTACGGAGCCAACGTTCGACCGGGGGTACAGCTCGATTCGACGTGGACGCTGCACAACCTGCTGCGGACCGTGGAAGATGCCTATGGTGTCAGCCATTCTGGCTCGGCAGCACAAGTGCGCCCGATCGTCGGTGCGTTTACCAGCGATCCGTTCTTGCAAACCGTGCGGTTTCAGCAAGTCGCCCCGGATGCGTCCGGCTATCATGGCACCGTCGACACCTATATCGAGCAGGGAAGCCCAAATGCGAGCCATGGCGGCGATACGACGCTCGTGGTCGATGGCGACGGCCCCGCGACGGGCGTTGACCCGCAGCAAGGCCTGGTGCGGTTTGACGCGATCTTCGGAAACTCCGGAGGACTTGTACCGCTGGGGGCCACGATCCTCTCGGCCAAGCTGTCAATCCTCACAGGCAACGCCTCGAATGATCTCTCCGGCAACAATATCTCGTTGCACACGATGCTGGTTCCATGGAGCGACGCGTCGACTTGGAATAGCCTGACGAACGGAATAACGATTGGCACCGATGCGACGGGCGCTGCCAGTTTCACGCTCCTACCGAACGTGCTCGGCAATTACGCGATCTTCGACGTGACTGACAGCATTCAATCGATGTCCAACGGCGCCGCAAACCTGGGGTGGCTCTTGCAATATACCGGCTCCGACGGCTGGCGATATCGCTCAGCCGAGTTTGGCACTCCTCTGGATCGACCGCTGCTCGAGATCACTTACCAAATCGTCCCCGAGCCCTCCAGCTTCGTGCTCGCGGCCCTCGGCCTCATCGGCCTGGTTGTCTGGCGGCGGCGGAGGCGGTGAGCCGGACGTCGGGCTCGGCTATACTGAGTGTCCTGCCGACGACGGTGGATGCGATTGGCGTCTCATAGGGGACCGAAGTCATGGATGGCCGACTGCCCTTTCCGGCAGCAAGACTGAGAATCGTGGCAATGTCCACGCTTCTTTTTGTGGCGATGTTCGCCGCGCTTGGCCATGTGCAAGCGGCCGACGAGCCCAGCGCGGTCTATACGATGACGACCGACGGCCAGAATGTTCGCAAGCTGGCGCAGGTCGACGGCTACAACGACCACGCTGCGCCGCGTTGGTCGCGAGATGGCAATTTCGTGGCCTTCGACGCCATGCCCGCCGGCGGCGGACGCCGCAAATGTTTTTCCATCGCAGCCGACGGAAGCGTACTGCGCGAGATCGGCGGCAGCGCCATGCCGGACTGGTCGCCGGACGATAAGCGAATCGCGTTTCAGGTTTCTTCCGGCGACGGCAGTGAAATGATCGTCGTGCAAAATCAGGATGGTCAAGGGCGCGTGGAGATTGGCCCCGGTATGTCGCCGAGTTGGTCGCCCGACGGCGGCAAGCTGGCCGTTTCCGACGGTCAAATGCTGCGTGTCATCGACCTGGCGAGTGGCGAGGACGTGGCCCTGTTCGACGAGCCGTTTTTCGAACTGTTTAATGGCTTCGACTGGTCGCCCGACGGCAAGCGACTCGCCGTGGCGGTGCGGACCGCGCCGGGAGCGCAGCGGCAGTTGATGTTCGTCAGCGCCGAGGGGGCCGCCAAGGGTGTCACCACTCGCTTGAGAGGGAACCTCGGTGGCTTCGCTTCCTTCTCACCGGACGGCCGAGAGCTCGTGTTCAGCTCCAATAACACGCTTCATATCGTGAACGTCGGCGGCGGCGCAGCCCCGCGGCCCGTGCCGGGACAGCGCGGGAAGAATCGAAATCCCGACTGGTCGCCGGATGGAAAAATGATCGTTTTCGTCAGCACTCGCGATGTGCCCTAGCGGGCTTGCTAAACGAAGCGCTAGGCCGCGTCGGAAAGGTCCACTCGCTCTTTTTCGCTATTTCTGGAAAACTTCTGGCTTTTCGCGTCAGGTTTGCCTCATTTCGGCACCTTATAGAATAGGAGATGGCTACGCATCCCATCTCTCACGCGCGCCTGGTTATCCTTCCAGGCGGAAGCGGACTCCTGGGGCCTGCTCAGTTCTCCATCGGAGGCGGGGCAGGCTCTTTTTTTAGCGACCGCGCCCGGCTATCGCGCCTCGGGCAGAGTGTCGAGAAATGCGTCGAAGGCTTGGAAAAACCGCGGCGATAGCGGGTCGTTGTGATCGCCGCCGGGAATGACGACAAACTGCTTTGGCTCGTTGGCCGCCGCATATAGGCGCTCGGCCAGGGCGAAGGGAATGATCGTGTCCGCGTCGCCGTGAATCTGCAATACCGGGCCGTGGTAGCGGCCGATCTTGGCGAGCGAATCGAACTGCGTGCGCATCAGCAGCTTGATGGGCAGCCACGGATAGTGAAATTTGGCGACGTCGGCCAACGACGTGAACGTGTTTTGCAGCACGATCGCGCGAGCGCCGTCGGTGGCGGCCAGATCGACCATCACGCCGCCGCCGAGTGATTCGCCGAGCAGCACGATTTGCGACTCGCTCACTCCGGCCCGCTCGGCCAGCCAGCGCCGCGCCGCGCGGGCATCCTGCAAAACGCCCGCCTCCGAAGGCGAACCCTCGCTGCGACCGTAGCCGCGGTAGTCGAATATCAACACCGAGACGTGCAGCCGGTTGAGCATTTCCAAGATCTCGATGCGATGGCTGAGGTTGCCGGCATTGCCGTGGGCGAACAGGATCACGGCCCGAGGGTTGGCGGCGGGAACATACCAACCGTGCAGTTTCGTGCCGTCGGCCGCCTGGAACCGGGCGTCCTCGAAATCCAAGCCCGCCGGATTCCAATATCCGTCAGGATAAACGGACGGGAAGTAGATCAGCGAGTCTTCCATTGCCATCATCAGGCCTAGCACCGCCAGGTAACCGATCAATAGAATGCAAACGAAACGGACCCACGAGCGCCGCCAAAGTGGCCTGCGAGTCGTGGCCGGCGAAGCAGACGCGTCGGTTTGCTCGGCCTCGGGCGCGTTCAAGACATTCGTCCCGCTACGGTTTGTCCAAGTCAGTCGGCGCCACACGCGGTACAACCAGCAACGGAGCCTGGTCGGAAATGGCGCCGAAGTCCAAAAGCTCGAACGTCGCCATGCCGGGTTCGTAGTTGGGAATCAGCATCACGGCGTTGCGGCCGACTTCCCAATTCGGCAAGAGTTGTCCAAAGCCGGGCGCCGGCAGCACCAGCAGCGGCGGAACCAGTTGTGCGGGTCGATTCCAATGAAGATCGTCGCCGCCGATGCGCAAGGGCAGATCGGGTGCGCCAGGCAACGGCGGATGGGCCGTGGCGCGGGCGGCAACGACGATCGACAGCAGCAGGGCCAATCCCGCGACGAATTGAACGCGCGTGCGAAGGTTCATCGGCGCCTCGCCTCCGTGAGAAGTGGGTACGACCGGCTGCGACACGCGTGATTCTACCCCGGCGTCAAAAGCCCGAGCAAGCCGAGTGGAGCCGCCCGAGCCCAGCCGAATCGCAATCCCCGGCAGTCGCTGGGCAGAATCCAGCATATCCGGTCCGGCCGGAGGTGGGCGGCTATCGGAATCCGAAAACCTTGTGGGCGATTGCGCCCCGCCACGAATTGCTACTTGGAGGCTAGACATGGCAATTCGCTGCAACGATAATCGCGCCGGCTTAGGCGGAACCATTCGGTAATGCGACGTAGTCGCTCACTGTCTGGCCGGTTCTGGCTCTTTCTGTTCTCACTTCGTTTAATTCGGAGATCGCTCATGAAACGCGCATTGACTCTGGCCGCCGCATTCCTGGCCGTCGCTCTGGTGAACTCTTTCCATTCGCCCGATGCTAGGGCCGTTCAGTTTCCCGTTTTGAACCCGGGATACACGCAAGAGATTTACACCGGGCCCCTGGTCGGCGGACCCGGAATGGCTTGGACCAGCACCAATCAACTCCTGACGCGAAACGGCTCGGACATTCTTGAATATAGCCTGACGCAGAACACGACCCATCAGGGAACTTCTCTGCACGGCGTGACGGCTACGCACACGATCTCGGGCCTTAGCAACACCGGCTATGGAATGACCAACGGCCTGGATGGCTACATCTACACGGTGACCGGCGCGGGGCTGGAGCGGTTCGATCCGGCCAATTGGGCCGCACCGGCGCAGCTTCTGGCCGGCACCGCCGGCGGCGCGGGCTATGGTGTGACCACGATGCCCGACGGCCGCATCGCCTATTCCGATGGCAGCGGCGCGAGCAACGTCTACATCTACGATCCGGTGGGTGCCACGAACACGCTGATTTACACCTCGAACGCGCTGGTCGACGGCATGGTTTCCGGTCCTGCGGGGAACATCGCGATTACCGGGCAATCGAACAGCACGATCACGATCCTGACCAGCACCGGCGCTGTCGTGAATACCTTCCTGACGCCGCATTATCCAGACGGACTGGCGTTTCACGAAAACGCGACCACGAGCACGCTCTATAGCAACAACAACGACGGCACGATCTCGAAATACGTGATGGGCCCCGGCTATACCGGCGCGCCGGTGATCACCGACATTGCCACGGGCGCCGGCGCGTACGGCGACCTTGCCTCGGTCGGGCCGGACTGCGCTTTTTACGTCAGCCAATTCGAAAACGGCAACTATCATGGCGCCACGCCGGGCGTGGGTACCAATTGGGACAATGCCGTCACCAACGCCGAACCGTCGATCGTCCGCATCGGCGGGGTGCCCGGGCCGGATGGATTGCCGATCTGCGAATTCTATACGCCGTACGGACACGACGTGCCGGAGCCTGGTAGCGTGGTGCTGATGGCGATTGGTCTGGCGGGTCTCGCGGCAGGGCTAGCGCACACTAAGTTGGCACTCCGAAAAGAACTTCCGACAAGAAGGTGGTGCTCCAGCCGGCGAGTCGGCGCTTCATGACGAGGCTTTTCTTGGTGTCGGGATGTTGCTTGA
>JANNQN010000068.1:0-1826 GCA_031400775.1 Planctomycetia bacterium
TTCAATCCGTGGCAAATTGAACAGGTTATTTATGTGCGGATCCTTAGCCCGACGAAGTCAAGGCAATTTCCAGCTTTTGAGCATTCTCGGGCGAGATGGTGACTGTAAACGGCGCTCGAGTAGTGCAGCGCTGGGCGGGTAGCCGACGGTCGGCCGAAAAGTGCAGCGCTCATGGCCCAACTCGCGGATTCGTAACCAAGACTTGCGACGGTAAATCCGTCGCAAGCCCTACGAACCGCGAGGAACATGAGTGTACCAAGACATGCATCTGTGGACCGAAATCCGTCGCTTGGTGTTGACCAAGCAAAAGAGCAAGCGAGCGATCTGCGCAGAGTATCACCTGCACTGGAAAACCCTGCAAAAGATCCTCGACCACGCCGAGCCGCCCGGCTATCGGCAGCGTCAGCCGCGGGCCAAGCCCAAGCTCGATCGGTTCCTGCCGATCATTCATGAAATTCTCGAGCAGGACAAGAAGTCCCCGCCCAAACAACGCCACACGATCAAGCGGATCTTCGATCGACTGCGGACCGAGCATGAGTACGAGGGCGGGATCAGCGTGGTCGGCGACGCCGTACGTGCCTGGCGGGCTGGCACGGCCGAGGTGTTCATGCCGCTTGCGCATCCGGCGGGCGAAGCCCAGGCCGACTTCGGCGAAGCGATCGTTCGATTGCAGGGCCAGGAGACGAAGGTCGCCTACTTCGTGATGTCTTTGCCCTTCAGCGATGCCTTCTTCTGCCAGGTGTTTCCACGGGAGTGCACCGAGACGTTCCAAGAAGGGCATTGCCGGGCGTTTCGATTCTTCGGCGGTGTACCGACGCGGATCAGCTACGACAACAGCCGCATCGCGGTGGCCAAGTTCGTCGGCCGTCGCGGCGACACACCGACTCACGAGTTCCTGCGGCTGGAAAGCCACTTTCTCTTCGAGCATCACTTCTGCCTGGTGCGTCGTGCCAATGAGAAAGGCCACGTGGAAGGATTGATCGGGTTCGCCCGACGCAACTTCATGGTGCCGATCCCGCAGATCGACGACCTGGAGGAGTTCAATGAGCAATTAGCCCAGTCCTGTCGGGCCGACCTGGAACGTCGCTTGCGCGGTCAGCCCACGACCAAGCAAGGACTGCTAGAGGAAGAGCAACGGACGCTACTTCCGCTGCCGCAGCAATCGTTCGAGGCCCGGCGGGTCGAGGGGGCCAAGGCCAACTCGCTCTCCTTGGTGCGGTTCGACACCAACGATTACTCGGTCCCGACCGCTTACGCCCACCACCACGTGACCGCGGTCGGCAACATCCAGGAGGTGCGGTTGATCGTCAACGATCGGGTCGTGGCCAGGCATCCGCGGGATTGGGTGCGCGAGAACGTGCACTACAATCCGCTGCATTATCTGGCGTTATTGGAGCGAAAACCGGGCTCTTTGGACTTCGCTCGACCGCTGGAGGACTGGCAATTACCCGAATGCTTTGGCGTGTTGCGGCGTCGCCTGGAAGGGGAGCGACAGTCCGAAGGCCGGCGCGAGTTCATCCGAGTGCTGCGATTGCTGGAGACGCTAGAGTTGGCCGAATTGGCTCGCGCCATCGAACGGGCCTTGGCGATCGGCGCGTTGACCGTCGATGCCATCCGGCTCTTGGCCCAACAAGGGCGCGAACAGCCATCGCAATGGTTCAGCCTGGATGGGCGGCCGCACCTGCAAGGCCACGAGATTCCGCCGCCGCATCTGGACTGCTATGCCTCCTTGCTGCCAGGAGGTGCCCGATGAAGCCGATCGAAACCAAAAGCCTGGTACTGCTTCAGCATCATCTGAAACTGTTGCGGTTGCCGACTATCCACGA
>JANNQN010000069.1:0-2515 GCA_031400775.1 Planctomycetia bacterium
TAGTGGCGCTCGTTCGCAGCGCCCCACGGGTTTGGCCGCAATTCGCAGGAGAGCACCCGGAGTGTCCTCGCACGATCGCATCCGCCGCCAGCAGTTAGTCCTGCAAGCCGAGGGATATCTCGAGCTGGGGATGCCGCGCCATGCGCTGGACGTGCTGGCCCGCTGCGGCGATCACGAGTCGCTGCCCGATCATGCCCTGTACTTGCAAGGCGAATGTCTGCGGGCGCTCGACCAGTACCGCGAGGCCTTGCAGCCGCTGACCAAAGCGGCGGCGGGCAGCCCCAACAACGTCCACGTCTGGCTGTCGCTGGGCTGGTGCTACAAGCGGACCGGCCGGCTAGACATGGCGATCGAGTCGCTTCAAGAGGCATTGGCCGTTGAGCCGAACGACGCCCTAGTGCACTACAACCTGGCCTGCTACTGGAGTCTGGCCAAGAACAAGCGGCAGGCGCTGTCCTTTCTGTCGCGGGCGATCGATCTGAAAGATCACTATCGCACGCTGGTGGCCGCCGAGTCCGACTTCGATCCGATCCGCTCCGATCCGGCCTTTCAGGCCCTGGTTCGCGTCACGGTCTAGGCCGGCGCAGGCCGTATTCGGTGCGTCCAGCCCTCCGCTAATCTTCGAAAAGAGCACCTCCGCGCGGGCGCCGAAGGGCGATTTCCTTCCGATCGACGGGCAATACCGACCGAGTTCAGTTGGCGTCCCCTTCGGTACGCCGCATCCATCACCTGCGTGGCAACACGTTCCGTCTCCGCTGCGATTGGTTCAAACATCCACCGTTTTCTCTTCGTCGTGCCGTCGTGTCGTTGTGGTTCTTTCCGGTGTCAGGTTTTCATTTTACCACGACGACACGACGAAAATGAAAAATCGCGCGCCGACGGCCGACCCAACAAAAAGTCCCCGACCTACCCCAAAGTAGGCCGAGGACGTGCAATGTTGAACCATCCCCAGGCGGCGGAATTCTTAAAACAGCCAGCCCACGCCCATGAAGGCTCCGTGCAGGATCAGGCTGCCGCTCTGCTTGACTTCGGAAAAGCCTTGGGTGTCAGCCAGGAAGGGCAGAAACTGATTGTCGGCCAGGGCCACGTTGGCAACTCCCACCACGCGATAGCCAAGGAAGGCCCGCCAGTTATTCCAGAAAGCGTAGCTCAAGCCGGTCTCGATTTCGCCCAGGAAGGCGACATCCGATTTGTGCCCGGCGATGTCGTAGCCGAACTGGCCGTCGCCGGTGAACAGCAGCGTACGGCAGTTCATCTGGTTGCTGTAGATGCCCGCTTTCGGGACCATGAACACGCTGAAGCGATCGGTCACGTTGTAGTTGAACAGCGCACCGACCTGAGCGCCGTAGAGGTTATTGGTGGTGCGGAAGTTCAAGAAGGCCGAGTCCGCGCCGCCGTTGTCGCCGAACTCGGTGCCGGCGGCCGCAGCGCCGAACGACAGCCGTTCGTCGAAGCGGAAGTAGCGGAAGCCGAACAGCGCCACCATTTGCATCCGGCCAATCGTCCAGCCGCCTTGCAGCAGGTTGAGCTCGAAGTTGTCGGTCCGATCGTCGCGGGTGATGCGCTGTTCCCGCGAGTTGTTGAAGAAGTCGCTGGCCGGGCGGGCCCCAATCAAGACCGGGGCGGGCGTGTCGAGGTTGATCGCCGTGCTGATGTTATTATTGACGTCGCGGATGCTGGCCGTGCCCGTCATCGGGGCCACGCCCCAGTAGGTGAACGCGATGCCCGGTCCCAGGTAGGTGCCGCAACCGCCGCAACCGTCGCAATGATTGCAGGAACCGCCGCCGCCAAAGCCATAGCCGACGGTTATCTGACCGCCGCCGGTCCAGTTGGCGCCGGCGTCCTGGGTATTGAGGAGCCGGTTGAGGTTATTGTTGGAGTCGACGCTGGTCCAGTAGGGATTGGCGCGGTTCCGGCCCATCACCAGGCCGCCGACGCCGCCGAAGAAGCCTCCCTTGCGGCATTGCTCCTCGCGGCAGCCGTCCAGGCAGCCTTCGACGGTGTTGTCCCAGCCGGTGGCGTGCAGCGACTCGTCAAAGGCGGTGCGATCGGTTTCTTTGCTGGGTGCCGCGGGGGCGGCGGCCGGGTCAGGCTTGGGCGATATGAAGGCCGAGCCGTACGAATCGGCGGTCGAGAAGTACGAGTTGTAGCTGGCCGTGGACGCGTCGACCGGCGCCACGCTGGGCAGCGGCAACAGCGACGGGGCGGCATGACCGCTCTCGGCGTTGGCCGGGCTGGCGACCCATCCTAAGCTCACGAATAGAAGCAAACCTCGCCTGCAAAACGAATTCATCGCGGACTCCTTTCGGTTGTCTATACGTACCTTCCGCGCCTCTTCCATGAGGTGGCGCTGGAAGCATCCGGCAGGGTCAAGAGCAGCCTCGCGGCTTCTCGACGCGTGGAAATCCGTTCCACAAAATAAACACTCCCTTGACTTCACTAAAACCATCGTCCTGAGCCCGGCTATGTGATCGGAGGATTGTGCCTGGCGTAGCAGATTTTTTCTAAAGGCGGC
>JANNQN010000070.1:0-1795 GCA_031400775.1 Planctomycetia bacterium
AGGCGGTGGCTGCTCGGGCGGCGAGAATTGCAGCGCCGGCCGCTTGGCTTTGGCGCGCATCGCATTGACCAGTCGCAACACGCTCGGGCGCTGAACGATGCGGCGCTCGACCGCGCGCTTGCCAGGAATGTCCATCAGCGACACTCCCAGCAACAGCGCCAACACGCCTTGCCCGGGCGTGAACAACATGACAATGCCGGCCACGACCAGCATCGCTCCCAGCAAGTTCTTGCCGATGATTAACGTTCGGCGCAACGCCGGGTGAAGATCGCGCCAGCGCTCTAGCGGCCGATGTTCGTGGGTGAAATAGTCGGCCGGGATCGTGAGCAGAAAATGCCGCACCGCCCACACGCTGAAAACCAATAGCACGATCCAGGACACGATCACGAAGGCCGTGAAGCCGGCATGTCCTTGGAGCCACGCTAATGTCCGGTGAAGCAAATCCACGGCGGTCCTTTAATTGGGTTTGTTGCGCTGGCGGTTCACCGGTCGATCATTTCGATGCGCCGCTGGTGCCGGCCCCCTTCGAAGGGCGTGGTCAGCCAGAGCCGAACGATGTCCAACGCGATCTCCAGCGAAACCAGCCGCTGGCCGAGCGAAAGCACGTTGGCGTCGTTGTGCGCCCGGCCGAAGCGGGCCGATTCCAGATTCCAACACAACGTGCAACGCACGCCGCGCACGCGGTTGGCCACGATCGCCTCGCCGTTGCCCGACCCGCCCAAGACAATACCGCGTTTGAACTTACCGGCCGCGACGGCTTCGGCCACGGGACGAATGAACAAGGGATAGTCGACCGGCTCGGTCGAGTGCGTGCCGAAATCCTGCACCTCGTGCCCCAGTTCCTGGAGCAGAGCGATAATGTTCTGCTTGTATTTGAAGCCCGCGTGGTCCGAGCCAATGGCGATATTCATGATGCTTGTTTGGGGGAAGGGGCCGACGGGAGCAACAGAGGGTGCCAAGACAAAGTCATTGAGTGGTCCGATTCGATCATGGGCCGCCAGTCGCATCGAGGACGCGCACCTCGGGCGGAAAAAGCATCGACTGGGGGCTCGTGGCGGCGCCGCGCTGGGGCGGCGAACTAACCACGTGCAACCAGAACGTCAGCCGCTTTGCCACGGGCGGAGCGCCCTTCGACTGCGGCGAGAATGCGCGTAGCAATCGCACTCGGCCCTGGCCCCCCAGCTCGATCGTGTCGTCGGACGAGTGGGCAAAGTGATCGACCGCGATGGCTGTCGCCCTCTTGGCATCCATCAAGTGAGCCCAACCTTGCGGCGGAATGTCAGAGCCGACTCGCGGCGGTCGGGCAAAGGGCACACGGCGCCCGGCCAGCATGCGATCGACTTGCCAGGCCGGTTCGGGAGAATTCCGCTTGGCATCCGACTTTGGACCAGCGCGAAAGATCAAATTGTCTTCCGGGCCGAGCGTGGCATACGTCCAGCCGGCGGCGCCCACGTCGGCCAGGATGGGAGGGTTTTCTTTGGGCTCCAGTCGCAATCGCAGCTCGCCGCTCATTTCCGCCATCGCGTCGGTCGGATCGTCTATCCACCAGTCGACGCGGACCCAACTCTTGCCGAGCGGAAAATCGAGGTCAACAGTCGAGAACAGTTCATTGCCCGCCGTCAGCTTGTGGCGATCGTGGAATTGTAGCGCCGCGGCCAGCGGTCCCGATTTGATGATTCTTGCTGGCGATCCGCCGGGCTCGTTCGCTTTGGAAACAAAGTTCAGGTTGTGTCCGTCTCTCAGTCGCATGACAAGCCCCGGTGAACCGGCGACTAGATAGTTGTCTCCGCGCACA
>JANNQN010000071.1:0-5496 GCA_031400775.1 Planctomycetia bacterium
TGTTCATTGGAGCCGCGCCTTCGTTCGCCGTGAATGCTTGAAACGCCCCCTTGGCCCAAGATTGGACGTCGCCCGCGCCGCAAAAGTTCCCACGCTCTGGCCGTCAGGGCACTCGGTGTACAACGACCTGGTCGTGCGATCCCCGCCCCAAGCCCGTGCCGGCCACAAGCAGGATGTGATCGCCCGATTCGATCGCGCCGTCGGCCAGGCCCCAGGCGCTCACGGCGTCGAGCGTTTGCTCGTTGCTCGACGTGGGTATTCCGCCCAGCGGAATCACGCCCCAGTACAAACACATTTGCCGCAATGTTTGCGGCGAATCGCTTACGCCCACGGTTGGCACGTAGTTGCGCTGTTTCGACAAAGCCAACGCCGTCGCGCCCGAGTGGCTGGCCACGGCAATCAGCCGGGCGTCGATCTCGGCCGCGATGTGTCCGGCCCCGTACACCACGGCCGAAGTGATCGGGTGCAGTCCCTCGGCCCGAAACGCGCCTGGCGGCTGTGGCACGTTCTTGCGAAACAACTCCTCGGTCGCCAGCGCCACCTGGTTCATCATATCGACCGCTTCGCGCGGGTACAGTCCGATGGCCGTCTCGCCCGAGAGCATGCAGGCGTCGCCGCCGTCGAGAATCGCGTTGGCCACGTCGGTCACCTCGGCTCGCGTCGGCCGCCGCGAGTGTTGCATTCTATCGAGCATCTGCGTGGCGATGATGACCGGCTTCTGATACTCGTGGCACGTGGACACGATGCGTTTCTGCACGACGGGCATCTGGGCGACGTCGATTTCCACGCCCAGGTCGCCGCGAGCCACCATGATGCCATCCGACTCGGCGATGATCTTTTCGAGCTGATCGAGCGCCTCTTGCTTTTCGATCTTGGCGATGACGCGGGTCCGCGATCCGCGCAGCCGCAAGAGTTCCTTGAGCTCGCGCACGTCGCGCGGGTCGCGGACGAAGCTCAAGCCGACGAAGTCGATTTCGTTCTCGGCGGCCCAGATCGCGTTCTCGCGATCGTCGACATCCATCGCCGGCGCGCTCAGCTTGGCGCCCGGCAGATTCAACCCCTGCCGGCTGCGGATAATGCCCGGCTGCACGACCAGGCAGCGGGCGAAGTCGCGTGTTTTTTCGACCACGGTCATGCTGACCGTGCCATCGGCGAGCATGATCGTGTCGTGTACCTGCAACTCGTCGATCAGCGGCTTGTAGGTCGACGTCAGTTCGGTGGCCGTGCTGGGCTGCGTGCCGCGCACGAAACGATATTCACCACCGGCGGGACAATCGATCATGTCGTCGGGCAACCGGCCGAGACGAATCTTGGGGCCGGCCAGATCCACGAGCACGGCGATCGGCCGCTCGAGATCCGCGCTCACTTTGCGGATCGCGGCCAGCCGCTGGTCTTGCTCGGCCGGGCTGCCGTGGGCCATGTTCAGGCGGAAGATGTCGGCGCCGGCCAAGACCAAGCTGGCTAATTGTTCCGGCTTTTCACAGGCCGGACCGACCGTGGCAATGACTTTCGTGCGGGCGCGGAGACGGGATTGCAAACGTTTATCCATCGATCGGGCACCTGTTTCGCTTTTTGTGTTGTGAGAAGCGCGGCCCGCCTTGGCCCCAGCCTATCGCACAGAATAAGATTTGGCCAGCAGCAGTCGCCCGCGCATCAGCACCTTGAGCAATCTCCACCCCCGGCATGATCACCGCAGACCATCCCGAATCCGCGGGCCAATCGCCCGACGAACCGCCGCCCGACGACCCACGGCCCGCACCGCGGCGCGGAACGCGCGCGCGGCCGCTGCTGCTCGGCATGTCGCTGGGACTGCTGGCGGCGCTCATTGCGGTGGTGGGCGTGGCGCTAGTCATGCGCCGCAATCGCCCACAACTGACCGAAGCGGTCTATCAGGCGGCCGTCGAGCGCTGGGACAAACACGGCCCGCGAAGTTATGACCTCGACCTGGGACTATCGGGCAATCGGTCTGGCCAGATTCACATCGAGGTGCGCGACGGCGAAGTCACGCACATGACGCGCGACGGCATCGAACCCAAGCAGCGACGGACCTGGGACTATTGGTCCGTGCCGGGTCAACTAGAGACGATCGGTCAAGAACTCGATATGGCGCGCGACCCGGCCGGTTCGTTCAAATCGAAGGCCGTCACGGGCATGGTGATGTGGGCCGAGTTCGATCCGCAATACGGATATCCGCTCGTGTACGATCGCGTCGTGCTGGGAGGCGATTTCGAAGTCCACTGGCGGATAACACGGTTCGACGTAATTTCGTCCGAGACATCTGATCCGCGCAAGTAAGGTTTTCGGCGATTCGTTGTGGGGCCGTGGCGTTGCTCAATAAGCCAGCAGCACCTTTACTCATGTACTCATGACGGAACCTATGGGCAGACCGCGATTCCACCCAGCAGGCCATATCTGCTGAATGGCCGCCACGACCGCCTTCTCCGAATCCGAGGGCCGCTGGCAACGCGTCTTGTCGACGCCTGGCCCCAGATAGGCGATTGAAGGTCAGCAATTTTGATTGCATTCGGCCACCGAAATCTAGAGAATAGCAGAAACCGACAGGAGGACCGGTCGATGGCTGACGAAAATACCGCTCTAGCCAAAAATGGATTCCCCACTCTCGCCGAAATCAGCGAATCGCCAGATGACTTTCTCGGCAAGCTTGACGTCGGCACACTCAATCTGATTTGCGCTGCCGGACTTCCTGGTGCGGAAAACTTGGACGTCGCCGAAGGGGTCGCGTGGCTTGACGAAGCCGCGCGACAAGCCGATTGGCAAAATCGCGAGCGCTTCGACAAGTTTGCGCAGAACCCGACAGTCTACAACAACTCGTTCGGAGCTTTCTGTTGTAACTATCTCTTGCGAACGCTGCAGGAGCTTTACGGCGTCCGATACAACCCGAACCGAATCACTGATTCCGATTTTCAAAACCCGCTTTGCATCAATCCCGATTTCAGCGATTCACGCGACTTGTTCATTAACGGCATGATGAACGGTCCGGGTGGAACCTGCGCATCAATGCCGGTCATGTTTGTCGCCGTGGGACGGCGGCTTGGTCAACCGCTCAAGCTTGTGGAGGCTCCCGGCCATTTGTTTTTTCGGTGGGAAGACCCGCAAGGCAAACTTTTCAATGTGCCCGAAACTTTCAATGTCGAGGGTGCTGGGCCCGGCATGAGTTTCTATCCTGATGACTTCTATCGGACGTGGCCGCGCGAATGGAAAGGCTACGAGAAGTCTAGCGGTTGGTACTTGAAGTCACTCTCGCCGATCGAAGAGCTTGCGTGCTTTCTGGCGATTCGCGGCTCATGCTTGGAATCCAATGGCCGAATCGAAGAAGCAGTTCAGGCGTTCAAGTGGGCTGCGAAGCTCTTGCCGGATGATCTTCGCTACGAATCTAAGTATGTGAAGCTCCTCAAGCTCAGCTTCGAAGAGGCCAGGAAGGCACTGGACACGGAACGCCGCATGTTCGATACGGAACGGATGATGTTCGAGCAGCAGCAACGCCGCTTGGCCAACGATCCATTTCGGACGAACAGTTTGGGTCACATTGATTCTTGTCAGTGCGCCCAGTGCCGCCAAGCTCGCCAGCCTGCGCATCAAATGGCTGGCCACCCGCCCGGATGCGGTTGCGTGAATTGCCTCCGACTCGCCCACAATCAGTTCAGCCCTTGGTAAAAGGATTGACGCCATGTATTCGCCGAAACTCGGACGGTTTCTAACAGAAGACCCGCTTACGCGCGATCCGACGATCTTGCACGACAATAATTGGTTCGGTGATGCGCTGACGTTGATGAAAAACAAGTATGGTTACTGCGGCAACAATCCAATCAATGCTACAGATCCAAGTGGCTTGCATTCTCACGACGATTGTGATCGATGGTACGAGCAGTGCGGCGATACTTGTCGCGCGATGCCGAATCGAACGTGGTGGGACAGAAATCGTCGCCGAATTTGTTGGGCTAACTGCTTTTCCGAATACGCGGCCTGTATTGCGACAATTGACGAAGTTCTTATTGGAGCCGGATGCATCGCGGTTGGGGCAGTTGTCGTGTGTTGCGCGCCGGTAACAGTGACGGTTGGGGTCGGGGCCGCGTGTGTCGCGGTCGTCTGTACAACAACCAATAGTGAATAGATTCCGCGCGTATCACCGCACCACAGACGAGCGCAATCAATTGCGATAAAATTGCGGGAGTTATGACGCAATGTTTATTCATTTTTTCTCCGACGACGTGTACGAGCAGCAATGGTGGCCATCAGTATTTGCGATTGAGAATATGATTCAGGCGACAGTCCGAGAGGACTGGCGGGAGTTGACCGGGATGGCAAACGACGAATTGACCGCGACACTTCGCGACCGGATTGAGGGGTTTGGTGCCGAAAATCGCGGTTCGCATCTTCCACTGGACAAGTCGTTTGTCAATGAATTTCTTCACCGTGAGGTACCGAGCATCGTTTTGCTTCTAGCTGACCTACAAAGTGAGAACAATCAGTATGAAATCGCGACCCTCGATCCACGATTTGCGTTGAATGAGCAGCGACTAAGGGAATGTATGAAGATATCTTTAGAATTCCGCGATTTTGTTCGCGTTCCTCCCTCCGCTGCATGACAACCCGTTGCGGGGCTCCGCCGCCCCGGCAGTTTGTCGAGCTATGTCCGGGCATTGCGCCTCAACCCGATCGTGCTAAAACTCGGTGGTAGTAACCGGCCATCCGCAACGATAGACTGGATGGTTCATGCCGCGCTTTCCGGATACTGCCGGATGCCGCTGGCCGGTGCGAAGGGCTCGTGCATGTGATGCCGAGTCACCTAACAAGACATCGCGATCCGCACGTATCGCTCGACAGGAAAAAGACCCATGAAAAATCAGCGTACTCGTCGCCACTTTGTCAAGACCACGGCCGGACTGGCTGCGCTGGCCAGCAACCCTTACTGGTTGACCAGCCGGCTCGCGGCTCAGGAATCGAAGAACGAACGCCCCTTGGTGGGCGCCATCGGGCTGGGCGGCCAAGGCACCAACGACGCGATTCGGGCCAGCAAGCACGGCGACATCGTGGCCTTGTGCGACGTGCAACGCCAACATGCCGAGCGAGCCAAGGAGAAGGATTTCGGCAAGGCCGACATCTTCGAGGACTATCGCAAGCTGTTGGATCGCAAAGATATCGAAGCGGTCACGATCGGCACGCCCGACCATTGGCATACCGAGATCGCCCTGGCCGCGCTCGATGCCGGCAAGCACGTGTACTGCGAAAAGCCGCTCACGCTTACGATCGACGAAGGCAAGCAACTGGTCGCGATGGTCAAGAAGACCGGCAAAGTGATGCAAGTCGGCACGCAACAGCGGGGCGATCAGTTCGAGCTATTCGCGCGAGCCGTGGCCACGGTGCGTCGAGGACAATTGGGTAAGATTCGCAAAGTCACGGTGCAGCTCCCGCTGTCCACGGAAGAAGGCGGGCCGTTTCCGACCCAGCCCGTGCCCGAGGGGCTGAACTGGGACT
>JANNQN010000072.1:0-53166 GCA_031400775.1 Planctomycetia bacterium
CGAATGGTCTCTTCCAGGCTGAGCGAGCCGCAGGCCAGCTTGAGCGGCGAGGTGTCGCTCATCCAGGATTCGATCTTCTTCTGCGCCGAGATCACGGTACTGTGGCTGCGGCGGCCGAAATAGGAGCCGATCTCGCTCAACCCGGCCCGCGTGTGCTTGCGGGCCAGCCACATCGCCAGCATCCGCGGATGACAGACCGTGCGCGTCTTGCCGCTGGATTGCAGACTTTTGGAGTCGATGCCAAACACATCGCAGACGGCTTTCTCGATATCCACCAGCTTCACCACCCGATCGTGATGATCGATCAGCTCGGAAAGCACCTCTTCGGCCAGTGCCAGCGAGATCGGCCGCGCATGGGCCAGGCTGGCGGCTTGCAGTTTCTTGAGAGCGCCGGCCAGTTCGCGCGACTGGGTAGTGAAGTGCGAGGCAATGTACGATTCGACTTCCTCGGGCACGCTCAAATCCAGGTCCCGGGCATGCTGACGCACGATTCCCAGGCGAGTCGGATACTCGGCCGATTCCAGGCGGCACACCATGCCTCCGGACAGCCGGGCCATCAATTCCGGCCCCAACGATTTGAGCGCCGCCGGCGCGCGATCGGTGGCGAACACCAATTGCCGCCGGGCGCCCAGAAATGAGTCGATCGTGTGCAGCAACTCGACAAGCGTCGCCTTTTTGTTGGTGAAGAACTGCACGTCGTCGATTACCAGCAGCTCCAGGTCGCGATACTTGCGGCGGAAGCTGGGCATACCGCTGCCGTGAAGTGCTTCGAGAAAATAGCTGGTGAACTGTTCCGCCGAGAGCAGGACTTGAGCCCCGCGGGGCCGCGCTTTGCGAAACGCGTTGCAAATACCTTCGAGCAAGTGCGTTTTGCCCGTTCCGGTTGGTCCATGCACTAGTAGTGGCGAGTACCGACCCGGTTCTTCGGCCGCCATTTGCGCGGCTTTATGCGCCAGGCAGTTGGAATTGCCAATCACGAATGTATCGAGACTCGAAAATCGGCGACGTCGCGCGATTGCTGCGGTGCAGCCGCCAGAGGGCACAAGGGAACCGTTAGATGACACAGTGGAACCGCTGGATGGCACCAGCGGCGCCGGCGAGACATTGTTGGGTTCGCCCTTTGCAGCGGCCGTTGCAATTGCGCCGTTGGCGGTAACCGTCGATGGCGCTTCGCCCGCAGCGATGCGAAACTCCGGCACTAGCGGCTTGCCGCAGGCGGCCAGCGCAGCCGCTTCCAGATCTTTGCGAAAATGGGTCCGCAGCCAATCTTGAAAGAATTGGTTGGCCACGGTTACGACCAGCGTCGTGCCGCGAACGGACAATTGCGTCGCGGCTCCAAACCAGACTTCGCATCGGTCTTTGCCGATGCGGTCCGCGAGCTGCGCGCGAATCGCCGATACGATCTCCCTATCGTCTGTGTTCACTTCCTGTAAACCCCCAGCGCGCAATCCGCCACATCGCCCGCGTCAGTCAGACGATTCGTGCCAGTCAGACGAGTCGAGCCTGATCCGCCAGGAGGGCGGATCGTGCTCTAGATTCGGGCAGTTATCCCGCACAGCCGTGGCCATTCGAGACTCGAATTCCTGTCACCCGAGACGCCGATTGTACGACCGCTAGCGTTGCTGTCAAACGGCCGCTTTGATGAGCGCACGGTTAGGAAGATGGCCTCGTGGAAATCGCCGGGAAACCTCCGCAGAGCCGCGCATCAGGATTTTTTTAAGTCGCGCTCGCTTCGTGGAAAATTTGTCGGCTGCAAACGACTTCGGGCGGCCGCGCCCGTCGGTGGCCATCGCAAGTCGCAAAGAAACCACGACTTGCGTCGCGACCAAAAACCGTCTCCGCGCCGCGCACTGCCGAAACGTCAAGAACTCCGCTGTAAACACGCGCTCGCGACGAGCGGCGCATGGACCGTGCTTCATAACACCCGCAAAAACAGCCGTCGCTCGTCCCATTGCACGAAGTTTGCCGCCGCATACACGGCAATCGCGGGTTCGTTGTTCGCGTCGACCGCCAAAACCAGCCGCTCGCGCCCCGCATGTGAGGCGAGCCATTGCGCATGTCGCACGATCGCGCCGCCCACGCCCCGCCCGCGGGCTGCGGGGATGACGCCCATGTAGGTCAATTCCCATTGGTTGCTGGCCGGATCGTCCGCCAAGAGCAGGCAGCCGACGTCGTTTCCGCGCCGCCGCACGATCAGCCATCGGGTAGGATCGAAAACACCGGTCGCGCGGTATCCCTCCAAAACGTCTTCGATCGCGCGGACCTGGTCGATCGAGGGACAATCGAGCGATCCCGCGTAGGTCTGCTCTACGACTTGAGCAAGCCGTTCATGCAACGACGGCGAGTAAGGCACGAACTCGACATCGTCGTCCGGCCGAGCCGCTGGAAGCCTCCCGCTCAGGCTCACCAGGTATGACAGCGTCGCGGCGCAGCGAAAGCCGGCCTCGATAAAGATCGGTTCGTCAGCGCGGCGGTCATTCGGCAGGAAAACCTGCGCGAGTCGCACGCCTTGCCCCGGCAGCATGGCAACGATTTGGACCAATAACTCGCGGATTGTCTCGGGCGTTTGTTTGCCAGACGGTCGTGGCGGCGAAATGATCGCCGTTTTGCCAGGGAGCACGTCAACCAAGGCCGCCGCCGCCAGTTTCTCACCACGATAGGCCGACCATACCGTGCTGGCCGCGGCGTCATCTCGGCCGGCCGCCTGGGCGATGCGCCGCTCGCGCTCTTCAGTCGGAAAATGAGCAAATACAAGTCCCAGCGCACTTGCTCGATCGTCGTCGGTCGCGGGCTGAACTCGCAAGTCGGCTCCCGGTTGATTCATTGATCGTTGAGGAAGCCGCAAAAAATGAGCTGTCGCTGGATCGGACCGCACGGAATGTCTCTATAATAGGCGCTCGGGCATCGCCACGCATTTTTATCGACGAGAATCCGATGATAAAGCACTGCTTGCTGGTTGTGGCCGTAATCGCGAGCATGTCGGCTGGCGGACAAGAACTGTTTGCGCAGCCGATTTTGAATCGGGTCGAGCAATTGCTGCGCGACCAGGTGGACGCGGCGCGCGGCGCGGGCGCTTCGCAGCAACTGCCCGCCGGCGCCCAGCGCGGTTACCTGGGTCTGGTGGGCGACGACCGCGACGAAGCTGGCCGCGGAGTGCGCGTGTTGGACGTTGTCGCCGACGGTCCGGCGGCGAAGGGAGGCGTGCGAGTCGGCGACCGGATCACCGCCGTCGACGCCCAGCCAATCCAAGATATGCAGGATCTCGAGGAAGCAATGGACCGCAAAGCGGCGGGCGCGAAGCTGGCCATGTCGGTGGAGCGCAAGGGCGCGCAGCGGCAACTGAGCATCACGTTGGGACGGCGCGCGCCGACCGTTGCGAATCGCAACGTCGAAGAGCTGCCCGGCCCAGGCCCGACTCTTGAACAGGCTTCGGGTAAAAAGCTGGGCTTGAGCACGGTGGCTGTGACCGCCGAGGCGCGTCGGCAGAACAATCTGCCCGATTCTAAAGGGGCGCTCGTTAATATGGTCACGCCCGGCATGGCCGCGGACCGCGCCGGCATTCCGCTGGGCGCCGTGATCACCGCGGTCGGCGACAAACTGGTCAACTCGCCAACGGAGTTGGCTGCCGCGGTGCGCCGCACCACCGCCGACTCGGTCGAAATCACCTATTGGCACCGGGGGCAAGAGAACCGGCACCGCGTTCCGCTGGTTGACTCGGGGGTCAATCCCGCCGCCGTGCCGCCTGGCCCGACGGTGCAGGACGTTCCCCAACCGCAACCCAGCGACGCGCCGACATTGCCGGCTTCCGCCGAAGAGCGGATCGCCCAGCTCGAGGCGCGCCTTCGCGATCTGCAAGCGCGCCTTGAAAAGCTGGAAACGCGGCTCGCGCCCGCCGCACCGGCCGCTGAACCCGAGCCCGAGCGAGAAGAATCCAAGTAAGCAATTGCCGACCTCGCTTACGGCCGCCTCATCGCCAGGTCCACTTCGTATCGCGCGTTGGGTTGATCGGCGCGAAGCACGCGGGCCGGACGAATCCGCAATTCGCTGTGCGGCTTGCCGTGCCACTTGGCCTGAAAGAGCGACAGGCTCGGATCGCTGGTCGGCTCGTGCAGGAAGCTGAATTTTGAAGTGACCAGAGCGATCAGCTTGCGCGGATCGCCGGTCGTGCCGTGAAAGATAATCCGCTCGACCTTCTGACTCTTGTTGAAATAATACGTCAACGACCCGGCCAGATCGTCCTGGCCCGTGCCGCTCACCAAAGGCACGCGGTAACCCTGCAAATCAAGCTCGGCCAGTCCGGCCGTGACTCGCGGCCAACGGGCCATGACCCAGGCGGGCGTGCCTTCGAACTGCAAAACCTCTTCCAGACTTTTGGCCGGCGCGCCTTCGATGTGTCGATTCGTGCTAGTCGAACCGACCTGCGCCGCACGCCCTTGCTCGATCGCCGCCAAATATCCGGGGCTGTGTCCCCCCGGTGCAAGCCCATCGCCGGCTGGCGGCGCGTTGTTGGACGCGGCCGAACTCGTAAACCTTGAGGTTAGCGATTTCCACCACTCGGAGGACGACGAGAGCACATACGGCACCCCCACCATGCCCATCATGAAACTCAGAAAGAAAAACCGCTTGAGCATCGCCCCGTCAGCCCTCCTCAGTCTTGCCAAGATCGCTCCTCGCTCAGTATCGGCACGGCGCCGGTCCGCTCTTGCTTGATGGCCACTGGAGACGAGTCAGTTTGCCCGCCGCGAACATCCGTTTTTCGGCGACCAATCGGCACAACCGCCATGTGCCGCGCGCTTTAGCGCCCGAGAAGCTGGGCGACGACCACCAGCACCGCCGCCAAGGCCACTAGCAGCCAGGGCCCCCAATCGAGAAGCCAGCGCGATACGCGACTGTGCAACTGCGCGGAAGTGACCCGCTCGGGAGCGTCGATCCGCGGGTCTGCGATCGCCGGCGCCCGATCCTCGACCGACAGGCTGCCGGGGTCGCAAGCCAAGATGGCCGCGATCGAACTCGGCCGGGTGTCGAGGAGCGCCGCCGCGTACTCCAAGTCGTCGAAATAAGCCTCCCGTTCGCGCCCCAGCTCGATCCCCAGCGAATGCAGGATGTGCTCGGTCTTTTCGGTCGAGTAGCGGCGCCTGAGTTGTTTCAAGTAGGATTGAAACTTCTCGTCGGCCAGGGCGGCGGTCAGCGTGGGCCAGCCGCGCACCAAATGCCGCGCGTTGTGGGCCAGGATCTTGTGCCGGCAGAGAGCCGAAATCTCGTCCAAGCCCATCTGCTCGGCCTGAACGCCCGCCAAGACCAGCAGCTTGTCGCGAACCATCGGCTGACGGCGCATATGGCTGGCGCGGGCCAGGTGCAAATACATGCCTAACGTTCGGTCCGAGTCTGCCATTCCGTCTAGCTCGCACGTGGTCCACGCGATTGCGGTACGCCGCTCGATATGTTAATCATCGAGCGGCCAGGGGCAAGTTCAAGTCCAATTCATCTGAGCCCCGCCGCGCCAACCATGCCGTGAAACCGTCATGTCCAATTCCAGCGATACAAGCGCGACACTTGAACAACGGGACGATTATCGCTGGCTGACCAGCCCGGCGGCCGAACCGTGGCTGAGCTCGATGCGCGATTCGCAGCTTCCGCTAACGGCCCAGGTGGCGGCACTGCGGCGCGAGCTGTCGCCCGAGCGCACCCACCTGGTGCTGGAATTGACGGCGCTGCGCGACCGCGCACAAGCTAAGTTCACCTATGCCGGCACGATGTTCTTTACCGCGAGGGGCTTGGAACAAGCGACCGACGAGATCGTCGCGGCCTACAAGGCCCGACGCTTCCACGGTCGGGACGTGATCTTTGATTTGTGCGCCGGCATCGGCGGCGATCTGCTGGCGCTGGCCGCCGCAGGCGAAACGACCGCTTTCGACCGCGATCCGATCATGGCCATCCTGGCGACTGCCAATGGTCGTGCGTGCGTCGATCGACGAACTACAGTCAACCCGCCGCCGATTTGTCACGCGCTCGACGTGGAGCAACTCGGCGAGCAACCTGACTTCGCCGAATGCTCGGCCTGGCACATCGATCCCGATCGGCGATCGACGGGACGACGCACGACGCGCGTCGATCTGCACGAACCGGCGACCGGCGCGATCGATCGATTGCTGGCTCGAAATCCGCACGCGGCAATCAAGCTGTCGCCGGCAGCGCAGTTGCCCGACGATTGGCCCGAACGGGCCGAGTTGGAATGGATCAGCCGCGGCCGGGAGTGCCGGCAACTCGTGGCCTGGTTCGGCAAACTGGCGCACGACACGGACCGGCGGCGGGCCACGGTGTTGGGCGATGGCACAATGCCGCCGCGATCGATCCTGGGCACGGTCGAACTCGCACCGCCGCGGATCGCACCAATCGGCCGCTACCTTTTCGAGCCCGACGCCGCCGTGCTGGCCGCCGACTTGGGGCCGGCGCTGGCCGCCGAACAGTCGCTGGCCGGAATCTCCACGGGCATCGCCTATTGGACGGGCGACGCGCCGCTGGTGGATCCGGCGCTGGCCTGCTTCGAGGTGCTCGAAGTGTTGCCGTTTCGCGTCAAGCCGCTGGCCAGCCTGTTGCGGGCCAGGAATATCGGACAACTCGAGATCAAGAAGCGGGGCGTCGCGCTCGATCCAGCCGAGCTGCGACGTCAGTTGCGATTGAAAGGCGACGACTCGGCCACGCTGCTGTTGGCCCCGATCGCCAAGCGAGTGACGGCCGTGCTTGCGCGGCGCGTGTCGCAGGACTAGCGTTTTCGCGCCGGCGCCGTGGTCTTGGTGGCAGCCTTCGCCGGCGCCTTGGCTTGGGCGGGGGCGCTTTCGATGGGCGCACCGCGAGGAGCGGCTCGCCGGGCGGTTTCGGCCACCGGTGGCAGCAGTTCCTCGGTGAAGCGCGTCACGTAATGCATGCTGCTGGCCGCGCCACTAAAGCCGATCACGTGCCGATCCAGGTCGAGTTGCTGAGAGAGCACGCGGCCGGCTTCGATATCGAACCGCACCGTGCCGCTCGACAGACGCTGAATCAATTGCGCCTCGATGGCCGGATCGCTGACCGGCGTCAGAATTTGCGAATCGACCGTGATCGAGGCCACGTTGTCGACCACCTTGTCGAGCGTGAACTTTTGCCGCGTGTGAATTTTTTTGGTCGCGCCGTCCTTGAGAACCACTTCGACCTCTAACGGACTCGTCCAGGTGTCGCCGATGCCGATCGGCTGCTCGGGCAGGGGCATCGTCATTTGCGTCGACATGCTGGTCGGCTGAGCCCGTTTTTCCTGACGCTTGATGATCTTGCCGCGATCATCCATGGTCACGAGCGTGAGTGGAACTCCGACGGCCTTGGCGACTTCCTCGTAGCCCGGCGGCGCTTCGCTGTCGGTGCGGCTGTTGTAGCGGACTTCTTTCCGTCCCTGGGCACGCTGCCACATGTCGATGCTCTCGACCATGTGCATGAAGGTCACGGCCTGCGGAGTGACTTCGTTCACGCGCCAGGTCTTGATCGATTTGCTCTGGGTCTCGGCTTTTTGCGTGGTGCCGTCGATCGTGGTTTGCACCGCGGCCCGATGCACGATCTCGGTGCGAATCACTTCGCCGGGCAAGAATTTATAGCGCAGATCGAACTGCCGATTGTCGTCGGGCGGGGCGGTCTCGGCGGACGGCACAGGTTCATCGGCGGGAGCCGATTCGGCATCCGGAGCATCTTCAAGAGAACTGGTCGCCGCCGGAGTGTCGCCGGGCTCGTACGACCAGGCGCGCGTCGACCCGCCCAGGACAAACACGAGCGACAGCAGTAGGCTACCGATTCTCAACATACTCGCATCCTTTCGAGTCGTTCGGCGCCGGCTTGCGGCGTGATTCAGCGCTTCAAATTCAGCCGGCCGCCCCAGCCTAGTTTTTCGCGAAGCGTGCGGTAATACGTATGGCCCGGCAAGGAGATGAGGCGGAATCGCGCATCCGAGCGCTCCACTCGCACTCTGTCCTCCGGCTCCAACTGGCACACCATCCGACCGTCGGCCACCACCGAAGTGCCGGGGTGCGGCCTGGCAACGACCACTTCATAGATTCGATCCGCAGAGTCGACCACCGGCCGATTGGTCAACGTGTGCGGACTGATCGGAGAGATCACGAACGCTTGCAAATCCTGCCGCAAGATCGGACCGCCGGCCGAAAGATTGTGCGCCGTCGAACCGACCGGCGTGCTGACGATCAAACCGTCGCAACTATAGGTCGTCACTAATTCCGAGTCAACGTAAAGATCGATGTCCAATATCGCGAACGGCGGACCGGCTAGCACCGCTACTTCGTTCAAGCCCAGCCGCTCTTGAGTGACTTGTCCAGCGCGAATCACGCTGCATTCGTACATCAAGTGCTCGACCACTTCGTATTGCCCCGAGCAGATTGCCGGCAAGCGAGTCACGAACTCCTCGGGCAAAAGATCTGCCAGGAATCCCAGCTTCCCCAGATTGACGCCGACAATCGGGCGTTGCCGGCGCCCCATCTGATGCGCGGCCCGCAACATCGAGCCATCGCCGCCGACCACGATCGCCAGGTCGAACTCCAACTGCGACAGATCCTCGCCGGCGTCGAGGTCTTGGCGAATCACTTCGGCGTGTCGAGCGGCCAAAGGGGCCAATCGCGCAGCCTCGGCCGCCAGCTCGCCGCGCGCTGCGGCCACCATCAGCAACAGTCTCATCCGTCGGTCGGTGGCAGTGCGGTCAGTTGTGGCGGGTTTGGCGGCCATGCGATTGATCATAGAAGACGGCGCGGCCAGAAGGAAGCGCGCAACGACGCAATCCGGCCGTCCTCGAAGCAATGGTTTTCGGCTCGCTTAGCTCACTCGGCGACGATCGGCCGTTTTCACATCGACACGAGCCGCCATTTGCCGGCAGGCCAGAGCGATGCCCGCGGGGTCCAACCCCAGGTCGGCCAGCAGCTCTCCGCGTTCGGCGTGCTCGATGAATCGATCGGGAATGCCCAATCGCCGCACGTGCGACGCACTCTGACCGGCATCGGTGGCGACTTCCAGCACCGCGCTTCCGAAGCCGCCCGCCAGCGCCGCTTCCTCCACGGTGACGACGAACGGGCTGCTGCTGATCGCTCGCAGCACGATCTCGTTATCCAGCGGCTTGACGAAACGCGCGTTGACGACGCCCACGTCGAGTCCTTCCTCGCGCAATAGGGCGGCCGCCTTGATGCAATTGGTCAGCAGCGTGCCGCAGGCGATGATCATGCCGTCGTGTCCCCAGTCGATCACCTCGGCATGGCCCAACTCGATCGGCGTGCGTGCGCCCTCGACGGATTCGGCCGTGGCCTTGGGATAGCGAATCGAGACCGGACTATCTTGCGCAAGCGCGAAGTCGAGCATCACCCGCAGGTCGCTCTCGTCGCCCGGCGCCATCACGACCATGTTCGGCAGCAAGCGCATGTAACCGAGATCGAACATGCCATGATGCGTGGGCCCGTCTGGGCCGGTCAGACCGGCGCGATCCAGCACGAACGTAACCGGCAGGTTTTGCAGCGCTACTTCCTGGAAGATCTGGTCGTAGCTGCGCTGCAAGAACGTGCTGTAGATATCGACGACCGGTCGCATGCCGGCTTTGGCCTGGCCGGCCGCAAATGCCACGGTGTGCGATTCGCAGATGCCGGTGTCGAAAAAACGATCGGGATAAGCGACGCGAATCGGCTCGAGCTTCGTGCCCTGGCACATGGCGGCCGTCATGACCGTGACCTTGGGATTGACGGCCATCACGTCGAAGATCGCCTGGCTGACGACGTCGGTGTAAGCCTTGGACGAGCTCTTCTTGAAGGCCACGACGCCCGCGTCTTCGCGAGTGAACGGAACCGGCGTGTGAAAGAATACGGGATCCTCGGCGGCCGGCTTGAAGCCGTGCCCCTTTTCGGTCACCACGTGCAACAGCACCGGACCGGGCACGTCCTTGACCATCGTCAGGTATTTACGGAGTTGCTGAATGTTGTGGCCGTCGACCGGGCCGATGTAGCGGAAGTTGAGCTCCTCGAAAAGCATGCCGCCGTGCAGTCCGGCCTTGATCGATTCCTTGACCTGTGCCAAGAACCGCTCGGCCGGATCGCCAAACAAAGGCACCTTATTCAGAATCTTAAGCACTTCGCTCTTCAAGCCGGTGTACAGAGTATTGATGCGCAGCCGATCGAGATACTCGCCCAGCCCGCCCACGCGCGGGCAAATCGACATTTGATTGTCGTTGAGAATCACGAGCAGTTTCTTGCGCAACCCGCCGGCGTTGTTCATGGCTTCGTACACGATGCCCGAGGGAAAAGCGCCGTCGCCAATCACGGCGACCGAGTGACGATCTTCCTGGCCGTTCAGATCGTCGCCGCTCTTTAAGCCAAGCGCGGTCGAGATACTGCAGCCAGCGTGACCGGTCATGAACAGATCGTAGGGGCTCTCGTGCGGGTTGGGATAACCCATCAGGCCGCCCTTGGTGCGCATCGTGCTGAACTCGTGGTAGCGGCCGGTGATCAATTTATGCGGATAGATTTGATGCCCGGTGTCCCAGATAAGGCGATCGCGGCTGAAATCGAAGGTGGTGTGCAGAGCCAGGCAGAGCTCGACGACGCCCAGGTTCGAGGCGAAGTGCGCGGTGCGGTTCGAGACCAGGTTGCAGAGCACTTCGCGCATCTCGCCGGCCAACTGATCGAGATCGACGTTGGAAAGTCCCTGGAGATCGCGCGGAGATTCGATTTTGGAGAGCAACTTGTCCATTAATGATTCCTCTCGAGGACGTACTGGGCCAGGGCTTCCAATCCCCTGGCGTGTGGCCCAAACGGCGCCAACGCCGCCTGGGCCTGTTCAATCAACAATTCGGCTCTACGCACGCTCTCTTCCACTCCAAGAATGCCGGGAAAGGTCAACTTGCCGCGGTCAGAATCCTTGCCCGCTCGTTTTCCCATGGCGGTGGCATCGCCGCGCACGTCGAGCAAGTCGTCGGTGATTTGAAAAGCCAGTCCCAGGCGGCGGCCGAACTCACTGAGCGCTGCCTGCTGCGCGGCGTCTGCGCCGGCGACCAGCGCGCCCAGCTCGAGCGAGACCAGAAACATGGCGCCGGTCTTACGGCGATGAATGGCCTCGAGCGATTCCAATCCGCCGTCGGAAAATTGTCCGGCCAGATCGTCGGCTTGCCCGCCCACCAATTCGCACGCGCCGGCGGCCCGCGCCAACGCGGCGCAACAACGCGCGGCCACGGCGGGCGGGTGGATATCGCGCGCGAGCACTTCGAAAGCCAACGTCAACAGCGCGTCGCCGGTCAGGATCGCCACCGCTTCGCCAAATGCCTTGTGACACGTAGGCTGGCCGCGCCGTAGATCGTCGTCGTCCATCGCCGGCAGATCATCGTGCACGAGCGAATAGGCGTGCACCATCTCCACCGCGCAGGCCGCGGGCAGCGCCGCATCGACGAAACCCTGGCACGCTTCGGCCGCCAACATCACGAGCATCGGACGCAATCGTTTGCCGGGCGCCAGCAAGCTGTAGCGAATCGCTTCGCGAAGCGGTTCGGGACAGCCCGCGTCGAAGCGAGTGTAGTCGTCGAGCGCGCGATCGATGCGCTCGCGCGCGGCAGAACTGAAAACTTTGAGCGAAAATGCGGTGGACTCGATCATGCAACGACGTCGGCACGAGGAACTGAATCAAAAACCTCTCGCGCGCGGCAACCGCGCTGGAGTCTTTCATTCTAAAAGAGGCGCCTCGGTCCGTCTATCTCGTCTTCGCTGGAAGGAGCTTCAATTTCCGCGCTGCGCGTGCGACGCTTGCCGCGCGAAGCGGCTTTCTCCTCCAGAGAAAGCGCACGATCGTCAAAAGGCTCACACTGCGCACCGCCTTCGGAATCGACACGGTTTAACACTTCGATGCGCCGTTGCACCTGCTCGAGCTGTTGATAGCACTGCCGGAGCAGCTTGATTCCCTGCTCGTAGCGCGCCAGACCCTGGGCCAGCGGGACCTGTCCCTCCTCCAGTTCGGAGACGATCGCCTCCAACTGGGCGAGCGCGTCTTCGAACGTGGACTGCGGGACGGTCAGTTTTTCGGCGTCTTTTGCGGTCATGACGATTCGGCTCGGTTATCGGTCGGCTGGGTTATCGGTCGGCTCGGTTATCGTTGCTGGTGATTTCCTGTGCGGAGGGAGGCTCGCTGATTTCAACGCGGCTGATCAGTTCGCCCTCGGCGACCCGCGTGCGAATCCGAGTGCCGACGCTGGCCTGTTGCCAGGTGCGCACGAGTTGTCCGTCGTCCACGGTGCTGGTGAGGCTGTATCCGCGGCCCAGCACGGCCAGGGGGCTGAGCGATTCCAACTGCCCGCCACGCGCTGCCAACTGCGCGCCGGCCGCTTCGACGCGACGCGCCATCGCGCGCCGCGCGCGAGCGCCCAACTCGTCCAGGCGCCGTTCGAGCAATTGCACGCGCTCGAGCGGACGCCGCAACGAGCGGCAAGCGGCCAGTGCATCGAGGCGCGCGCGAGCGGCCGTGGTGCGGGCGCGCAGCGCCGTCGTCAATCGTTGCTCTTGCCGTCGCAAGAAGTCGAGCAACTCCTCGGCCGCGGGCACAACCCGTTCGGCTGCTTCGCTGGGCGTCAGCGCACGGACGTCAGCCACCAGGTCGGCCAGCGTGACGTCGATTTCGTGTCCCACCGCCGAGACGATCGGAATTCGCGAGGCATGAATCGCGCGGACCACGATCTCTTCGTTGAACGACCACAGATCTTCGAGGCTGCCGCCGCCGCGTCCCACGACCATGACGTCGATTGGATCGGCCAGCCGGTTGACCAGTTCGATGCCCGCGGCAATCTCGGCGCCGGCGCCCGGTCCTTGCACGCGCACGGGCACGATCAAAACGTGTACGCCGGCCCAGCGGCGGCGCAGCACTTCCAGAAAATCGCGAATCGCCGCGCCCGTGGGACTGGTGACAAACGCAATGCGGCGCGGAAAGCGGGGCAGGGGCCGTTTACGCTCGGGTGCGAACAGCCCCTCGGCCGCCAGCCGCTCGCGCAGCTTGCGCAGGGCCAGCTCGAGTGCTCCCACACCTTTGGGTTCGATCTGCCGGATTACGAGTTGATAGCTGCCGCGCGGGCCGTAGACGTCGAGGCTGCCCTGACAGATGACTTCCAACCCGTCTTGCAGTTCGAAGCGGACCTTCGCGGCCGCTGTTCGCCAGAGGACGGCGCGGATCTGGGCCTGATCGTCCTTGAGCGTCAAGTAGCAGTGTCCCGATTGCGGGCGGGAGAAGTTCGAAATCTCGCCGCTGACCCAAACCGCGGGGAACTGGCCTTCGAGCGTGCCCTTGATCTGATCGGTCAACTCGCCGACCGACAGAACGCGCTGGGTGGCCGCATCGCTTGGCGAAGAATAGAGATCGTCGAAAACCATGAATCCACGAGGGGCCCGGAAGGTGCTATGCGTCGTCCGTAGGGCTTCAATATATCGGGGGCGGGCTACCGATCCTATCTACGGCGCTCCTACGCGTCGCAATAATTCGCGGCTGGCTCGGTCGCGTGCGGCGCCGGAACGACGTGCGGCTGGTGTTCCTTCAGGTGTTGGCGCGAGGGCTGGCGACGGGCCGGCACTTCGTCGATCTTGGGCGTGCCGGCCTCGGCCCAGGCCTGCGCCTCGCACGTCAGGCGATTGAGCATCTGCTCGACTTGCAGCCGATAGTGCTCGACCCCCTCGCGGTCCAGATCGGGCGGAATGAACATCTGCGGACTGAGCACCGCACGGGCCCGTGAGAATGGCCGCGGAACGGCAAAGCGATCCCAACTGTTCAATCGCCAGGGACGGTCGTAACCTATTCCCATTGCCACCAGCGGCATTCCGAGCTTGGACGATAGATAGACGGGGCCCTGCGCCAACACGCGGCGCGGACCGCGCGGGCCGTCGGGCGTGATCGCCAGGTTCATGCGCTGGCTCTTGCGCAACAATTCTCGCAATGCCGAGCTGCCGCCGCCGAACGTCGAGCCGCGCACGATCCCGAAGCCGAGATGCCGCGCCAGCTCCTTGAGAATGTCGGCATCTCGATGCCGGCTCAAGAGCATCGCCAGGTTGCAATGTCCGCGAAGGTAGAGCGGAAACAAGATGTTCTCGTGCCAGAAAATGTAGATCTTCTGCCCCTTGCAGCGCGGATCGACCGGATCGACCGCGGGATCGTAGAAGGCCCCCTTGTAGTCGAGCGTCGACATCCAAGTGCGGACGGTGGATGCTCCAAGCAGGCCGCCAAACTTGATGGCCAATTGTTGCAGTCGTTTCATCGAGGGCTTCCTTGCCTGATTGCAATTTCAAGAAATGTCGCCGTGGCGAATCGTTATGGCCAGACTCCCGAGAACACCTCGGTGGCCGGACCGGTCATGGCCACGTGGTTGTCGAGCGTCCACTCCAGCTCCAAGTCTCCGCCGGGCAGATGCGCGAGGATCTTGCGATCGGTGCGCTGGCTGAGATTGCCGGAGACGCACACGGCCGAGGCGCCGGTTCCGCAGGCCAGCGTAATGCCGCTGCCTCGTTCCCAGGTGCGCATCGTCACCTCCGCGGAATTGTGAACCTGGACGAAGTGAACGTTGATGCGGCGAGGAAAGATGGCGTGCGACTCCAGCTCGGGGCCGACGGCGGATAGCGGCACCGCGCTCGCGTCCTTGACGAACAGCACGACGTGCGGGTTGCCCATCGAGACGCACGTCATCCGCGGGTCGAGACCGCACTTCTCGATCCAGCCTTTGTGATTCTCCAGCGTCACGTGAGGCACTAGCGGCACGTCGACCAGCTTGCTTTGCGCCAGACCTGGCAGATGTACGGGGATCATTTCGGGCTCGACGACCGGCTCCCCCATGTCGACCCGCACGCGCGAGACCTTGCCCTGGGCGACTTCGAGATCGAGGGTCAACACGCCGGCGCCGGTCTCGATCTTCAGTTGCCGCTCCTGGGAGATGCCGTGGTCGAAGACATACTTGGCCACGCAGCGAATGCCGTTGCCGCACATTTCCGATTCCGATCCGTCGGCGTTGAACATCCGCATCCGCGCCGTGGCCAGCGTCGAGGGGCAGATGAAGATCAAACCGTCCCCGCCCACGCCAAAGTGCCGGTCCGCCATCTGTCGTGCCAACTCGGCCGGGTCGTCGGGAAACGGCTCTTGAAAGCAATCGACATAGACATAGTCGTTGCCGATGCCGTGCATCTTGGTGAACCGCATGACGAACCCGCTGGCGCGCTTGTTGGCAGAGTGAAATCCCGGCGGCAGGTATTCTAGAGCGACCGGCTGAAGGCGGCAAACCCGATTGCCGCGGCCCAATTGGGATGGCACGCGGCGCAGCCTCACTTATCGTGAGACACGACCGAGCGAGGGGTGGTTCGCCGAGACGGTCGGCGCTTTCAGCCAGTCAGGTCAAGCCGCGCGCCGCAAGTGTCGCGATTTGCCGAGACGGCAGGGGACTGTTTCGTCTCGTTGACGTCGGGCGGATCGGGCTGCCGAAGGTTCCACGATTGACGACCGTCGGCGTCGCGATCGCCGGTTTCCGGGGACTGACCCACGCTTTCGGCGGCCTGAGCGGGCTGCTCGGTAGCGCCGCGAACTGCGCCATTCCGGGCGAGTCCCCGCTCCGCGTGAGGAGTGCCGGCGGCGCCGGCCAGAATTCCGCTGATGAATTCGACGTTCATGTTGGTTTGAAGCGCGACGTTTCGCCGGCTGATAGGGATTCCGATAGGCCGTCGGGCAAACCCTTCATCGTCCGAATCCCATGCTTCGCATGATCGAGCCCGGCCTGGGTAGTAGAGTCGATTTTTCGCCTTCGGCCTGCAACTGCTGCAAGGCGCCTTGCGCGGCCGGAAACGCCTCGGCCCGAGTTGTGGGATTGTCCAACGTGCCATTGACGTAGATCAGCATGATGTGCTGACTGGCCTCGCTGAGCAGTCCGCTCAAGAGCGGCACGGTGCCACGCCCCACGGTGGAGTGCAATTCCAGATTGATCGGGTTGCTCTGCCCGTCCAGCGTCAGCTCGCCGTGGCCCGAAAGGCTGATGGCGTCGCCATCCAGATTGATCTGGTTCAGCGTGATGTGCTCGCCCTGGACGGAGAAGTTGATGTCGCTTTGCGTGAAGGCCGTGGAGTCGGGCGATTTGGCCCGCGCGATTTTCAACAGCGAGACCATGACTGGCAATTCGTAAACGTCGGCGTCGCTCAAGTGAATGGTGCCCGTGCCGACGAGGTTCTTCGGCCCGCCATTGCCTTGCAGGTTAACCTGCGCGAGGATCTTGCCCTTGAGCTTCTGATTCCCGGCCAGGTTGCTCTCGGCGAATTGTTGCAGATCGGCTTGCGCGACCGACGCGATCAAATGGTAATGCGGCATTGCGCCGAGCTTGACGTGGCAATCGCCGGTGAGCACGCCGCCGAGCAAGCCGGCCGTTATGTGCCGGGGCGATTGTCCCTGTGGCGCGTTCCCCCAATGGCCCAGCACCACGTTGTTGTTGTCGAACCACAGCGGGCCGATCACCTGCGTGAACTGAAAGTTCTTATATGTCACGCTGTCGAGCGCCAATTCCCCGCGGCTGGAGAAGCGGGTGCCGTTGGACGATCCGGTCAGACGCACCCGGCCGAAGATGTTTTCGAGCTTGGGTCCGGCTTGCAGGCTGCCTTGGTGCATTTCCACGTCGACGTCCCAACTCGTCTGCAACGGTCCGTCGGCCCTGAATTTGGCAAAATCGACTGCACCTCGCAAGTTGAGCGGTCCGCCCGGCTTGAGCTCGGTGATCGCGCGGCGCAGGGACTCGGGCAGCGCAGACTCCAAGTCGTGATCCTCGCCGCGGAGCCGCACGCGGTCGACCGCCAGGTCGCGCAGTTGTAGTTTCCAACCGCCGTCGGGCGACAGATCGCAGGTACCCATCGTGCGCATGGTCGTGGTTCCGTGTACCACGCGCAGATTCTCCAGCGTCGCCTTGTTGTCGGCGTAGTGTATCGAGCCGCCGCGCAGGCGCATGCGATAGGGAAACGCGACCGGCTCGATCGACGTGCCGATCGACGAGGCGTCGTCGCAGGGAAACGCCCGCAAGGCGACCGTCATCTTCTTGGCCCGCGAGTTGTACTGCACGTCGGCGTCGAGATCGATTTTTCCGTGCGGTTGCAATGCTAGCCAAAGTTGTCGCTGGCTGAGCGAAAGCGCGTCTCGAAGTTCTTCGTGCAGCGGAAAATTCTTGGCGTTGATCGCCAGGGCCAACACGTCCTCGTTGGCCGAAGTGGACAACGTGCCGGAAAGGGCGACCACGCCCGTGCCGTTGCTACCGACCAGCTCGGGCGCGGTGGTCCACTGGCCGTCGCGCAAGTGGAGCACGCCATGCACGTTGCCGAGCGGGACGGGGAACTTGTCGTACACGAGCGAGCACCGATCCAGCGTGATCTTGGCGAACTGGTGCATCTCGCGGATCTGCGGATCGTCGCGCCACAGCCGCGCGGCGATCTTGAACGTCCCGCGCGGGTTGAGCGATCTCAACGTTTCGCGGGCCTTGGGTTTCAGCAGTGCCGCGAACAGCTTCTCGTCGAACTGAATCCTGTCGCTTTGAATTTCGATCCAGCCGGTGTACTGCGGACCCGGGTTGGAGAAGCTGCCCCGTAGCGTAACCGGCGCGCCGCCGCGCTTCTGGGCGGCGAGATCGGGCTCGCGCACCCCCTCGCGCCGCTCGGCCTGTTGAAACTGGGCTCCGCTGTAGGCCGTCAGCGCCACGTCGAGCACGCTGTCCCGCAGCGTCAACGTGCCTCGGGCCCCTTCCAGCCGGTAGGGAAATTTATGGCAACTGAACGAAACGTTGTCCAGGCAAGTCGCCCGCAGCGTGGGCTGGTATCGCTGGCCGTCGAACAGCAGCGTGCAGTCGAGATTCACCTCGCCGTCCGGATCGTAGTCGGTCCAATACGCGCTCCACGGCTTGGGCAACGTCTGCGCCCAGCGACGATCCAGCCGCACCTGCTTGCCGCTGGCGCGCAGCACGAAGGGGCTGCGGGCGTCGAAGCCGGTCTGCTTGAACTCGGCGACTTCCCAAATCGTGGGACCGTGCCTGGCGGTCAAGTTGCTGACGCGAAATCCGTTGTTGTCGCCGTGTACCTCGGCCTGCAAGTCGGTGACGGGGTAGGGGAGCAGGGGGTCTTCCAGCCGACCGTTGAGCACGCGGCCATTGACTTCGAAGCGGGGCATTTTCCCCGCATCGTCGCTCGACGCGCGGAAGTTCCAAGTGGTCATTGCCCGCAGCGACTTGAGCGGTTCCAATGGGGCCGCGAATCGTTCGGGCAGGGCAGCGCGCAAGGCCGGCGAAATCTCCAGATTCTCCACCGTGCCGCCCAGGCTCCAGCGCGGACCGCTGGGGTCGATCGTGCCCACCACCTCGACGTGTTGGATCTGGTCGGAGACCAGCGAACCTTGCACTTCCAATAAATTCTGATCGGCATCGGACGCCGCCGAGCGCTTGACCGTCAGATTGACGTCGCGCAGCGTCAACGTGCTGGAAGGATTCTTGAGCGGATCGAACACGACGATCGTGCCATTTTCGACGGTGATCGCCGGCGGCGCACGGTTATAGGTGGGCAGCGGAAACATCTTGCCCAGGCTGAACGTGCCATCCGGCCGGCGCGTGGCTCGCAGCACCGGGCGGCTGAAACGAACGCTGGTCACGATCGGCTCGCCCGAGAGCAGCTCCTGAACGTTCGTGCGACAGGCGAGAAACACTTCGTCGACGTGCACGATTTCCGGCTCTGGCCCCGGCGCGCCCGGCTCGGTGATCGAGAGGCCTTGCACCGAGATGCCTTCGGCCGTCAGGTGGGCGGCACGGACTTGGACTTCCAGCTTTGGAAAACGCTCGCCGATCTTCGCCGCCACACGGTTGCGAAGTTCCGCTTCCACCCGGCCGAATCCCAGGCGATACAGATAGGGAGTCGCCGCCAGCAGGGCGACCAGCGCAATCGCCGCGCCCCACTTGAAGATGAACCAACAGACGTTGGTAGCGCCGTTGATGATGGTGCCGATCCCTCAGCGATTCCTGGCGGTCGATCCCTGACCGCCTGATGTCAATTGTTCCGCTCTGGTCCGATTCAACGCTTCAGGCCCGGGCCTCGTCCAACGCAGAGCCCTTGCGGCCGTAGCCGGCCAGCACTCCGGCGGCCAACACGGTCAAGGCCAGCATGGCCGGTTCGCGATAACGAATGGAGCCCACGAAGGCCATATGTAATAGTGTCAGGTAAACCGCCGGCAGCCAGGCCAGGACATACGGCCAACCGCGGGGCGAGAAACGCCAAATGCCCACCAGCCCCAGTATCAACAGTGGCGTGTACGTGAAGAACACGGCCAGCCGTAGCGGCCAACTGCGAAACGCGGAGTCATTGGGCCACACGTTCCAGATGCGCACGAATTTGATCCAAGCCAGTTGGGCCACCCGGTCCGGATTAGCGTTGGCCCACTCCACCGCGGCCCCGTGCATGCGCCGGTCCAAGCGATATTCGAACGTATCTCGCTCGCCGCCGGCCGGGTCGGCGGCGGGCTCGGCGGTGTGTTCCGCGGCAGCGAACTCGGGAACAAACGTCATATTACTACTGCCGTCGGCCGACGGATTCAGCCCGTCATACAGGCTCGCGCCAGCCTGCAATGACGTGGCGACGAACCGGCCCGTGACTTGTGCATTGCGAATCCACCACGGGAGCATCGCGACGATCAAGCCGGCGGCCATCGCCGCGCCGATCAGCAATTGCCGCCGGCGGTGGCTATCCAGCACCAGCGCGATCGCAATCGCAAATGCTGTAAACGGCAGCCAACTGGGCCGAACGAGCGTCGCCACGGCAGCGGCCACGCCACCGCCCGCGGCCCACAAAGTTGCATGCCGACTCGACGCGCTGCGCCAGGCCATGGTCCAGCACACGAGTTGCAACAACATGAAGGGACAGAACGGAGCTTCGCTCAGCACGAAGGCTCCCATCGAGACGGCGCCGGGATAAAGCGCTGCGATCCAACCGGCGATGCGGCCCGCCCGCGCGTCGAACAGCAGCGTGCTCCACCAGCCGACAATTCCCACGGCCAATCCGCCCAGCGCGGCGCTCAGCGCGCGCGCGGCCGTGACCGGCATATCGTCGCCAAATACGCGAAACAATCCGGCCAGCATCAGCGGGTAGCCGGGCGTGCGAAACACACGCCGATCGGGCGACTGATATTCGTAGGGATCGCCCCGCGCAATTGCCTGTCCCAACACCCAATAGGTTTGGCTATCGCCGAAGAAGAATTGCTTCTCGGGACCGAGCCGCGCCTGCCACCAAACACCCAGCGCCAGGCGCACTCCGATGGCGACCGTGAGGATGCAAATCCAGGTGGTTGAGTGGGACCTGAGGCGTGGCATGATCGCAAGGCCGAGAATCTGGAGGGACTTTGGGGCGGCACATGGTACGAGCATCGCGCGCCGGCGGTCAAGGCACGTTCCAGAGCCGACGAAGGCCCGCGAAGCTGGGCAAGACATGCACATTGCTCACGATCTAACATCCCCAGCACGGGCAGGTTGTTGGAATTGCCCTAAATGTGTACTTCCCGTTGGTTTACTTGCCCCCGCCGCCTTGTATACTCGGAATTCTATCTTTTGAGCGCTGCCCTCTAAGGGGGCGCTGCTGACAAGCGGGCGGAATTGCCAGCACACCATTCTTGGAGACCCGGGCAATGCAGTCGAACGGCAAGATCTTCTGGGCGAGCTTCCTGACCCTGATCGCGGCGGGGATGGGTTTTGCCGTTCGCGGCGACGTGTTGGCCGAGTGGAGCGCGAATTTCGGCTTCACCAAGACCGACCTGGGTACGATCACTGGCGGCGGCCTGACCGGAATGGCCTTTACGATTATCGGCTTCAGCCTGTTTGCCGATCGCATCGGCTACAAGCTGATCTTGATCGGCGCGTTTCTGTTGCACGTCTCATCGGCCGCGGTGACCCTGGCGGCCACGCCGGTCTTCGACGCGTACGGTCAAACCGCGACCTACTGGTGCCTGTACGTCGGCATGTTCATGTTCTCGCTGGCCAACGGCATGTGCGAGGCGGCCATCAATCCGCTGGTCGCGACGCTTTATCCCAAGCAGAAAACGCACTATCTCAACATCTTGCACGCGGGCTGGCCGGGCGGCTTGATCCTGGGCGGGCTTTTGGCCTTCTGCTTCGTGGGCGAGAACTGCGTCGTCCACAAGCTGCGTTGGGAAATTCCCATGATGTTCTTCCTGATCCCGACGCTGTGGTACGGCACGATCACGCTGAAGGAACGATTTCCCATCTCCGAAGCCCGCGCGGCTGGGGTCAAGTTCAGCGAAATGCTGGCCGAGTTCGCCGCGCCTGTGCTGTTGTTCTTGTTGTTCTTGCACGCGCTGGTGGGCTATGTCGAGCTGGGAACGGATAGCTGGATCACGAACATCATGGGCGGTTACATCAAGAATAGCGTGCTGCTCTTGGTGTATACGGCCGGGCTAATGTTCGTGCTGCGATTCTTTGCCGGGCCGATCGTCGAACGCATCAACCCCTTGGGTTTGCTGTTCGTCAGTTCCATTCTGGGGTGCATCGGCCTGTACATGATGGGCAGCATGCTCGGCGGCGCCACGATCTGGGCCATTCTGATTCCGGCCACGATCTACGGCGTGGGCAAGACATTCCTGTGGCCCACGATGCTGGGCGTCGTCGGCGAGCGTTTTCCCAAGGGAGGCGCGCTGGCGATGGGCGCCATGGGCGGCGTCGGCATGCTCTCGGCCGGAATGCTGGGCGGCCCGGGCATCGGCTACACGCAGGACGTCAACATCTCCGCCAAGCTGCAGAAACTCGACCCGGCGGTATACGAACAATTGGCCTCGCCGGAGGAAAACCGCTTTTTGTTTTTCCCGCCGGTTCGCGGGCTCAATGGCGCCGCCGTAAGTGCGCTTGAGCCTGGCAGTCCCGCTGCTGAGGTCGTGAACGAGGCAACCATGTTCGGCAAGCAGCAGGCGCTCAAGATCACGGCCGCCATACCGGCCACGATGGCCGTCGGCTACCTGCTGTTGCTTTTGTACTTCCGCGCCATCGGCGGCTACAAGCTGGTTGAGATCGGCCCCGGCGGCGTCGAGCGCGAAACGCCGTTTGAGCCCACGGCCAAAGAGGCGATCTACACCGACTCGCGCGCCGATCAGGCCTAGCGTCGATCAGGCATAGCCACGGCGCGGGCAATCGGTGCGATCCGTGCTACTCGGCTCGGGCGCGAGCCAGCAACAACTCGTTGCGGATGCGCCGGGCCGAAATTGCGCCGGGCAAAGTCTGGGCCGCCGAATCGCCCGTACCGACGTGGGCGGGCGCCAGCGCCATGCCGGCCAGCAAGTCCCACTCGGCGAACCCCATAGCCTGAAGCGGCCACGATTGTCGCCGCCAGACGGCCAGCAGCACGTCGCGCACCAGGTGCCGATGCTCGAGGGCCAATTGGCGGCAATCCAGCACGACCCGATTGGCGTCGCGCTCGATCAGGCAGTGCTCAACAATATTCTCGCTCAAGCCATCGATCACCTCGCGCGCATCGGCGGCCAACTTGCCCAACCGCAAAAGAGACTCGACGACCGCCGGCGAGTAATCGCGCGCCAGCAGCGGCAATAGCTCGCGGCGGATGCGGTTGCGCGTGAATTGCAAATCCGCATTCGAAGCGTCCTCGCGAAATGGCTGAACGAGCGCCGCCAGATAATCCAGCACGGCCCTACGTCGCGTTTCCAACAGGGGCCGCACCAGCGTGACCGCGGGGCTCAATGCGCGCGCAGCTCGCATGCCAGCCACTCCCGCCAGACCCGTGCCGCGCAGCACATTGTGCAGAATCGTCTCGGCCTGGTCGTCGGCCGTGTGGGCGGTTGCCACGTAGCGTGCTCCGAGTTGCTCGGCCGTGGTCGTGAGGAACTCGTAGCGGGCATTTCGAGCGGCGGCTTCCAGCCCTTCGCCGGCCGTTTGCAGCCGTGAATGGGGCCGCCCGATCTGGCACTCGATCGATAGCGACTGGCAAAGCTCGCTGACGAATCGCTGATCGGCGTCGGAGTCGGCCCCCCGCAAACCGTGGTTGAAGTGCGCGGCAACCAGCCGGCCTGGGCCGGGCGCGCGCACGGCGAGCAAACCGCGCAACAGCGCCACGCTGTCGGCCCCGCCCGATACGGCGACCAACACCGTGAGATCGCTCCAGCGGCTGGAGGGCCATGCCGCGGCGATTTTCTGCTCGAAGGTGAGGGGCAATTGGGGCATGCGGGACCTGTCGTACCGATCGGCTGAGCCGATCCGCCATCCTTTGAATAGGAATAACCGGGGCAAAGTCGCCAGCTTATCCAGTTGGCGAGTTGCTGGAGCTAAGTCATTTTCATGATGGGTCTTAGCTCGCTGGCAATTCCGACTTAATTCTGTTGCAGTCGGGCCGGACTGTGTTAGGATGAAGTTATTGAAAAGCAAGAATCGGTTTCGTGCGTCCTAGCCTGTCGGAACAAAAGCGCTTCGGTGCTACGCTCCGATTGTAATGCCGCGACGTGAACGGTCGATCCCCGCTTTTCAAGTGAGAACAACCAAAGAGCGCCTTCGGGTTATCCGAAGGAGGAAGTTGCCGCCAAGACTGTTGGAGCAATTGAACGACGGCTCTGTAGCGTGCGATAAGTCAAGCGATATGCGGGAGTTCGCAAACAAGATGTACCTGCTAGTAATTCTGCGATTCGTCTTTGGCGGTCTGTCGAAGACCTCGACCGTGATTCGATCGACTCGGTTCATCAAGGCCTTGGTCTCCAAGTGGTCTTGTGTCCGTGCCGAATTCGCCTCGGTGGCGCCGCATGAATGGATGAGAATGGATTATGTTTTGACGGAAGTCCGCGACGGCTATGTGTACTGCGGTCGCGGCACGTTCAAGCAAGCAAACCATCCCTTACGCTCCCTGTTCTGGTTCTGTCGGCGCCTCGCCGGACGACCGGAGCCTTATCCCACTTTGGCCGCTGCAGTCTGTCGCGTCAATTCGCAACCTGCGCGCAGGTGACATAGTCCAGTGGGGCGTCCCTTGGGACACGCGTGTCCTTTTTGACACCGAGTTCCATGTGACACCTTGTCCCATGTGACATAGTCACCCGCGCCCAGTCAGGCTTCGACCCGTCAAACGGGGCGACTTCTTCCTTTGCCGACGCGTAGCACGGTGCGCAGCGAATCGCTGCGCCGGCGTGCTCGCCTGCTGGCGCGACCAGTGGCATTGCAAGGGGGGAGCCGTGATCGAGAGCCCGCTGTTCATCTTCCTGGCCGTCGTCTTTTCGGCCGTGCTCACGTTCGTGGGCGTCAAACTGATCGATCGCCTGCGTCGCAAAGACGCCGAAACCGAAGCCCGCGATATCATCGCCCGCGCCGACCGCGAGAGCGCCAACCGCCGCAAAGAGGCGGAGCTTGAAATCAAGGAAATGGCCATCCAGCAGAAGGCCGAAGGCGAGCGCGAGTTGAGCAAGATGCGCCAGGACCTGCACGAGCGCGAGCGCCTGTTGGATAAGCGCCAAGATACGATCGAGCAGCAAATCGATCAGCTCCGCCGCCAAGAGAAAATGGTCGAGACGACTCAACGCAAGCTCGCCGACAAGATCGAGGATACGAATCGCCGCAACGAGGAACTGGCCAGCGTGCTCGACGTGCAGCGGCAGACCCTGCACACGCTGAGCGGGCTGGGGCGAGAAGAGGCCACGCGCCGCCTGCTCGAAATGCTCGAGCGCGATCTGCAACACGAGGCCGGCGCGATCGTGCTCAAGCACGAGCGGAAGATGGCCGAGATTACCGAGGCCAAATCGCGCGAGATCCTGCTCACCTGCATTCAGCGCTACGCGGCCAAGCACACCGCCGAAACCACGACCAGCACGGTCGATATCCCCAGCGACGAAATGAAAGGCCGCATCATCGGCCGCGAGGGTCGCAACATCCGCGCCTTCGAAAAAGCGACCGGCGTCGACGTCATCATCGACGACACTCCGGGCGTCGTGATCGTCAGCGGCTTCGACACCGTGCGCCGCGAAATTGCTCGCCTGGCGCTCAACAAGCTGATCGCCGACGGGCGGATCCATCCCACGCGGATCGAAGAGCTCGTCGCCGAAACGCAAACCGAAATGGAAGCCCACATTCAGAAAAAGGGCGAAGAAGCCGCCCAGGAAGCCGACGTGCCGGGGCTGCACCCCAAGGTCATCCACCTGCTGGGCCGGTTGCGATTTCGCACCAGCTACAGCCAGAACGTCTTGCGGCATTCGATCGAAGTCGCCTTTCTGACCGGGCTGCTGGCCGAAGAAATGGGGCTGGATGGTCGCCTGGGCCGCCGCTGCGGGCTGTTGCACGATATCGGCAAGGCGGCCGACCACGAGGCCGAAGGCGGACATCCCAAGATCGGCGCCGAATTGCTCAAGCGTTACGGTGAAGGGCCCGAGGTCGTGCATGCGGCCCTGGGGCACCACGACGACATCCGCATCGATCACCCGTACACGGTGCTGGTGGCCGCCGCCGACGCGTGCAGTGCCTCGCGACCTGGCGCTCGCCGCGAGACGCTGGAACGCTACGTCAAGCGCATGGAAGAACTCGAAAAAATCGCCACGACGTTTGACGGCGTCGACCAGGCCTTCGCCATCCAGGCCGGCCGCGAGTTGCGCGTCATCGTCAGCGCAAAGGACACCACCGATGCCTCGGCCGCTAAGATTTGCCGCGACATCGCCAAGGCTTGCGAGCAGCAATTGACCTACCCCGGCGAGATCAAGGTGACGGTGCTGCGCGAAACGCGCGTGACGGAAATCGCAAAATAGCCACTGGGGCGCAAGACCCTAGTGCGCCAAATCGCCAAAGATAAGGAAACCTGCTGTCGTGCGATTGTTGATGATCGGAGACGTCGTCGGAAAGCCGGGCCGCCATATCGTTTGTCGGGCCATGCGCGGGCTGATCCAGGCACACGGGCTCGACCTGGTCGTGGTCAACGCGGAAAACGCGGCCGGCGGCTCGGGGCTGACTCCGGCCAACTATCGCGAGCTGATCGACGCCGGCGTCGATGGCATTACGCTGGGAGATCACATCTACCGGCGGCGCGAAATCATCAGCGTGCTCGAGGAACGTTCAAACATCGTCAAGCCGGCCAACTTCCCCCCCTCGGCGCCCGGTCGCGATCACGCGATCGTGCGAGCTCGCAACGGCACGGACGTGGCCGTGATCAGCCTGTTGGGGCGGGTGTTCATGCGGCCCGTCGATTGCCCCTGGGCCGCGGCCGACCGTGTGCTGGCGGCTTTGCCGGCAGAGATCAAAGTCATTCTGGTCGACTTCCATGCCGAAGCCACCAGCGACAAGCAGTTGATGGGACGCTATCTCGACGGTCGCACGAGCGCCGTGCTGGGCACGCACACGCACGTCCCCACCGCCGATGAATGCATTCTGCCGGGGGGCACCGCGTTTCAATGCGACGTGGGCATGACCGGGCCGTTTGACAGCATTCTGGGGCGGCGCGTCGACCGCGTGCTGGAATCGACCTTAACCTTTAACCCGACTCACTTTGAAGTCGCGCTGGGCGACGTCAGGCTGCTGGGCACGATTGTCGACGTCGACCCGCTGACGGGTCGCGCCACGGCAATCGAGCGAATCTGCGTCAATGAGGCCGAGGCCGAGCGGCTGTATCGCTCGGTCGAGCCGGTCCGCCGTCACGCCCTGTAACTCGTACGCGCGACGTGCTTGCGCGCGTAGTATGTATGATGGTCTCTTGCGGTGGGAAGCGGTCTTGCACGCCCAGTGGCGGCTCGCTATCCTTCGCCTCCCTTTCGTGTACAAACGCGTGACTCCAGTTACCGGATCAAAACCGGCCGAGCTCTCCCGCCGCTCACGTTTCTTAGCGGCCTTCGTGGGAGCTGGATTGCTGACGGCATTGTTGCTGGCCAGTCAATTGCGGCCCGATCCAAGAGGCTGGGGAACGCACGAGCAACTCGGTCTGCCGCCTTGCACGTTGTTGGCTTTGACGGGTAAGCGTTGTCCCGCTTGCGGAATGACGACCTCCTGGGCCCACTTCACGCACGGACGAATTTCCGAAGCGCTACGGGTCAGTGCGACAGGCACGTTGCTGGCGGGCGTGGCGTTGGTCGTGGGCATGGCGGCTTCGGTCGTGGCGGTCCGCGGACGACGAGTGGCGTGGCAGCCGCGGGAAACGCAGGTTGCCATGGCGGCCTTGGCTCTGGCCGGAGTGATACTGTTTGAGTGGGCGGTTCGCTTGCTGCAAGAATGAGACTCGAGCGGATCGCGGATGCCGGCACGGCACGTGTCGACACGATTCAACAAGGAATGTTGCGAGGCTTTGCGATGGATCGCTTGCGCACTCAACCGCTGTGCATCATTTTGGCGCTGATCGCGGTCGCCTCGGGGCTCACGAGCTCGACCGGCTGCAGCCTGGTGGCCACCGCCATGTACGTGATCCAGGGCGCGAATACCAAGGCCGATTTCGCCGGTCTGAAAGGCAAGCGTGTAGCCGTGGTCTGCCGACCGATCACCTCGCTGCACTTCCGCGACGCGAGCGTCGCTCGCGATCTCGGCAAGCAAGTCGGAATCTTGCTGGAGAAGAACGTCGATAAGATCGAAATCATCGACCAGCGCGAAGTCTTCGAGTGGGGCGACGAAAACGATTGGGAAGAGTACGTCGAAATCGGCAAGGCCCTGAACGCCGATATGGTCGTGGGCTTGGATCTCGAGGAGTTCAATCTGTATCAAGGCCAGACGCTGTATCAGGGCAAAGCCAACATGAAGATGTTGGTCTACGACGTTGCCAAGGGCCGCGAGCCGGTCTTCGAGCGCAACCTGCCGCAGTCGGTCTATCCGCCCAACGCGGCCATTCCGGCCGGTGAAAAGCCGGAGGCCCAATTCCGCCGCCAATTTGTCGGCTACCTGGCCCGACAGATCGCCCATTACTTCTACGACCACGACTCCACGGTCGACTTTGCCAACGACAGCACGGCGCTGTTGGATTAAGCGGCCGAACGAGCGGCAAAAAAGCCGTGTCGGCTCGGTTGCAAGTCGCGTCGTGCGGTTTGATTCTAACGTCGGGTCGTGCAGTTTGATCCCAACATTGTCGCGCAGCGCCGGTTTCGGAGCCGCGGAGCGGCGCTATGCAATAGCCTAGGGCGTCAGCCCTAGGACTGCGGACGCGAATCGATGGCGCAAGCCCCGCGAGGGGCGACACTGCGAATCGATCACAAGTCGTCGCGGCATTACGATGTCGCCCCTCGCGGGGCTCTAACATTAGGTGCGCGACAAATGTTCCCAGGGGCTCGCGCCCCTGGCTAACTACATATCGCCGCGTTGCGGCTTAGGAAATTCCCACGCAGCGCGGCAGAGAGAGCCGCAATTTGCCGTGCGCCGCGTCCTACGGAGCAAACCGTGCGATTCCGAAGCCTCCCGCGTGGTCACAACTTCGGCGGCTCGCGACGCTGCGGCCGGGGAATCTTTTGGGCCTTGTCGTCTCGCGGAGGCCCGGCGTTGTCCGCGGCGGCCTGTCGCGGCGCGTTCACGCCCGTGTACATTTCCTGCCACTTCCAGCCAAACGGTTGCTGAAGTTCTATTTTAGCGAGCAGGGCCCACGGCGTGCCCGGGTGCTCGTTCACAACGCGCTCCAGATACTGCTTGCCGGCTTTGGCCTGCGCTTCTAGCGTGCTCGACACGCTGACTTCCTCCGACGGCACGAGCCGCCAGGTGTCGTTCTTGGGATCCTCGAATCGCATGCCTTGCTTGGCCTTGGCCAGGATGGCGTTGTAGCCCTCGGTTCGCACCTTCAGCGCCAACACACGACCCATCGAAAGATCGTAGCCGGCTTGCCAGCGCGGTTTCGTCAGCCGAGGCCGGTCGACCTCACCTTCCTTGAGCACGTGATGAATTCTCGCGATATGCGGCTCGAGCACGGCCGCGCCGTGTTGCGCTTTCGACAACAGGGCTGCCAGAGTGGCGTCGTTCACTTTCGGAAACAAAAGCTGCGGGCGCTCCATCGGCGTGAGCCATGACATTTCCGCGGCCTCGACCAGCGCGCGGCGGGCCTTGTTCTCGGTCAGCAGCTTCTGATATTCCTTGATCGACACGTAGTCCGGACGATAGTTGAGCATGATCTGCGGGTCGAAGAAGAAGCTCAACTGCGCCGACAGCACGGCCGTCTCGCGACGACTGACCTCGCGCCGCTCGTCTCGATTCGGATGCACCGCAAAGAACACGCCGCCGGTCTCGTAGCACAAGCGGGTCAAGCTGTAAGGACCAAAGCCCGAGTCCATCGGCTCTTCCGAATCGATCGAGCCGATCTTGACCAGCTCGGGCAGATACGACTCGGGGCCTTGCCGCACGCCGATCCACTGCACCGACTGATCGTATTTGGGATCGGGATCGACGTACTTGATGTTGGCCTCGCGACGGCCAAAGGGAGCAGGCACACCGACGCAATACACCGGAATCGCGTGCCGGCGGCAGATCGCGACGGCCGAGTCCAGCTCCGCCTCGTCGTCGCCGGCTTCGTCGGTGAAGATGACGAACAGCACGTTGCGTCGCGGCTCCTGAGTGCGAAACTGTCGAAACCGCGAAGCCGCCTGGTGTACGGCATGAAACGTCCGCTCGATGCCGCTGGAATCGGTTTTCAGGCCGGAAACCGCCGACGTGATCGCGGCGATATCGTCGGTCGGCTTGGGGATCAGGAACGAGACGTTTTCGCCAAAGGCCACGATCGAGGTCAAGAGTGGCTTGTTCTCGTGCTTCTTGAAAGCCGGATTGCCGGCCGCTTCGATGACTCCCAACTCCTCGTAAATGCGTCCGAACCGCTCCAGGATCTCGCCCCGTTGCCGCTCGAGACTGCCCGACTGATCGAAAAACCATACCACCAAAGTGCGCCGCTCTTCCAGCGATAGCAAAATCTCCTGGGTAATCCGGTCGACCGCGCCCGAGGTGCCCGTGGCGCCGGCGCCGGCTGCGCCTTTGATGACCAGGGTTTCGGCGAAGCGCGCTCCCGTGGCCAGGCGGATTTCATCCTGCACTTCGGTTGGCTGCGTGATGTGCGGTACGTCTTCGATTTCGTTCCGCGACGGCGACGCGGGTGGCAGCGCCAGCGACGGCGAGACGAGCATCGCCGCATCCGAGCTGCCGCCCGAGCTGGACGAGCCGATTTCGTCCTGAGGCATTTCCGACGTGGCGAACTCCTGCGAATCGGCCAGCGGGTCGTCGTACGACTGAGAATCGCTGAGCAGGATCAGCGTCAATTGCTGGTGCTGCTCACTCACCACGATTAGCGTCAGCCCGACCAGAATGCCCAGGTGCAAGATCAGGCTGGAGAACCAGGCCGGCATATCGCCATCCCAGCTCGCGGCGTCGGCGCGCGCTCGCAGTCTCCACCAGGCTCGCATTCGAGAAATGACGTACACGCGAGAATTTCACCGGGGATGTGATATGTCGCAACGGACCGGGCTCGGCCGCAGCGCTGCCAAAAGGCGCCGTATCGCAGGCCAGGGGCCGCCGCCCAATTCAATTCTCCGCCGTCAGCCTCAAAGGATCAACTGCGCGGGCATGCCCAAGACGGTGCATTCTCCGCCGGTTAAATAATCGTGGGCGGCGGCGGGGACTATTGCCCGGGCGGGGCGGCGGGGAATTTGCCCGGAAAATGGGGGCTAATCCGAGCTTTGCAAGCGATTGCTCGGCCGGCGGCGCGTTGACCCTTGGCCGGTCGGGTATTTAGGATGAGTCCCAGGGGGATCACGAGCGCCAAGCGGCAAACGAGGGGATCCCGCTTGCACACTCGCACCCACTCTCGAAGGGACTGGCCATGTGCCAATCGTGTCTGGCGATCGCCACCAAGAACCGCGCGACTTCCCGTCAGTGGCGAATCTCAGCACTGGCCCGGATCGCGCTGGTCGTGATCGGATTGCTGCTGGCCGCGGCTTTTTCGCGACAGGCCCGCGCGGCCGACGACGAAAAGGACAAGCCGCTGCCGCCCGAGGACACCGTGCTGACGACGAGCGACCGCGTGACGATCGCCGCCACGTTCTATCCCAGCAAATTGAAGAAGGCCGTGCCTATCATCTTGCTACACGCCGCGAAGGGAAACCGCGGCGACTTCGAGGGCTTTGCCTTGCAACTTCAGCGCGCCGGTCACGCCGTAGCCGTGCCCGATTTGCGTGGGCATGGAGAAAGCTCGCGCGGCACCGATCGACCGGGCGAGCTGCGTCCAGCCGAATACCTGGCCATCGTCGAGCCGGGGGGCGACCTGGAAACGATCAAGCAGTTTCTGATGGCCAAGAACAACGCCGGCGAAATCAATATCGAGAAGTTATGCGTGGTGGGCGTCGAGATGGGGGCCGTGGTGGCGATCAACTGGGCCGCGCGGGATTGGAGCTGGCCCGCGCTGGCCACCGGCAAGCAAGGCGAAGACGTCAAGGCGCTCGTGCTGATTTCGCCCGAATGGAGCTATAAGGGCCTGAGAATCAACGAGGCCGTGGCGCATCCCAACGTGCGACAGGATCTGGCCGTGCTCTTGGTGGTGGGGAAGCGCAACGGGAAATTGCTGAAAGAGGCCCAACGGCTGCACAGCGCCCTGGAAAAATACCACGCGCCGGCGGCCGGCGATGCGCAAACGCTCGCGCTGCACACTCCGCAAACCAACTTGCAAGCCACGCGCTTGCTCAACGAGAAGTCGATGCACGTCGGCGACACGATCCTGAAATTCATCGACGCCCGGGTCGCGAAGCAGCCGATTCCCTGGAGCGAGCGCAAAAGCCCGCTCCAGTAAACCGCTGGATTATGCAGTTGGCAGCATTGCTGCGTGGGCCAAAGGCCCAACCTGCAACAGCCAGGGGCATCGCCCCTGGGACAGCGTGTCGCGCCCGATCCATACGCTTTTCGAGCCCCCACGGGGCGCTCTTCAGGACGCCCCGTTGGGGCTCGAAAGGGAAAGGGATAATGTTTCGCCGTTTCCCAGGGGCGATGCCCCTGGCTTTTGCAAAGCGCCGCGTTGCGGCTGCCTTCCCAGCGGAGCCGTTCCTATGCTGCCAACTGAATAATCCTGAGAGAACCACTCGCGAGTATCCTACTCGACACTTCTCGACTAATCGCGTCGCGATCTAGATCGCGCCGCCGTTAGCGGGCACCGGCGCCAGCGGCGGTTGCTCATCGGTTGGCGCATTCGCCGGTGGCGCCAGGCCGCCCGGCGGAGCGCCCAGTGGTTGAACTTTCTGCCAGGGAGGAATCTTCAGCGTGGCGCCGATCGGCAACAAGTCCGGGTTCGACAGCACCTCCCGATTCAGCTCGTAAATCTCGAGGTATCGATCCGCACGTCCCAGGTACTCGGTCGCCAGCTTCGAAAGCGTGTCGCCGTCGACGATTTTGTGCAGCGTTGACCCGGCGGGCGCGCCGCTGCCGAAGCCAGTCAGGTACGAGCCGCCCGTCGACTGCGAGTCGTCGTCCTCGTCAGGCGGAATGTTTTCGATCGGCTCGAGCAAGGCTCCAACGGGGTTCGAGCTCCGCTGGATCGTGGGCTGGCTATCGGCGGTCAATCCTTGCGGAATCGAAGCCGTAGCCGGCACGTGCAGCGCGTCAATCGAGCGCGACGCCAACTTGGGTCGGGCCGTTTGCAGGTTGCGAGTCCACGTCGTATCCGCCACCACGCGCCGTTCGACGCGCTGGCGAAAGGGGTTTTCTGGTGAGGCCTCGTGCCGAAAATCTTCCTGGGACGCATCCTTGCGAAAAAAAAGGGCCGTACTAACGCCGGTCACCAACACCGACATCACGACCACCAACTTTTTTCCACCGGGCATCCTGGCTCCTCTTGGGGTTCATCGTCAAAGTTCTATCTTCTGCCTTCCATCCTACGGCCGGAGTCCAGCGGACCCCGATTCGGCACGCGCCGCGGGCGCACTGGCCCATCTCACGTATCGGGCCGAGGGCCGGGGCGAATGCACCCAGAGTTCGACTTTTTGAGGCGATTCGCTCAAGAACAGGGTGGGTTGGCGCCGACAGGCGCGGCTGGGCGGAAAAACCGTTTGGCGCGCGGCGGAAGAGTTTACCAAACCGGCATGAAGCCACAGCCCGAATCGGCCGGGCGAGGCGCAGAATTTTTTTGAGGAATCCGTTAGCGGTTCTTGGCGGACAGTCCGCCAGCCGCGGCCGCTGCGCGATTGGCTCCCACCGGTTTGGTCGATGGCTTCCTCAGCCACAGCAGCACGGGCGCGGCGATGTAGATCGAGCTATAGGTTCCCGCGATCACGCCAATCACCATCGAAAACGCGAAGCCGTGGATGCCTGGGCCCCCCACGAAATACAAAATGATGCTGGCGATGAACACCGTGCCCGAGGTGAGCAGCGTGCGGCTCAGGGTTTGGTTGACGCTGAGATTGATCACCTGCTCGGTCAGGTCGGTGCTCTTGCCGCGCACCTCGCGAATGCGATCGAAGACCACGATCGTATCGTTGATCGAAAAACCGATGATCGTCAACAACGCCGCCAGGACCGAGAGACTGATCTTGAAAGGATCGACCAGCAGAAATCCCAGGTAGGGCGACAGGTAATAGCTCATCGCGAGAAACGCGACCGTGACCAAGACGTCGTGCAGCAAGGCCAGCACGGCGGCCAGTCCGAAGATGACGTTTTGAAATCGAATCCATACATAGATCACGATGATGGCCATGCTGGCCAACAGTGCATAGAGCGCCATCAACTGAGCCTGACCGGCGACCTTGCCGCCGATCTGGTTCGACGATGGAAAGACCGGCGTTGCCGCGATCGTCGTTTGCATGCGATTGAGCAACGCCTCGGTCTGTTCCTTGAGGAGTGTCGTCTCCAAGGTCCACTCGTGATAACGGGCGTCGCTGCCGAGCTGGTAGTCGGGGTTCTTGAGCTCGAAGACGGCATCCTTGATTTCCAGTGCGTCGAGCGCTTGTTGCACCATCTCGCGCAGCGGCGTGTAGCTGATTTCCTGAGGGAACGTGAGCGTGACGCGAGTCCCACCTTCCATCGAGGCGACGGCCGGGGGCGCTGACGTCGCGGCCGGCACGGTTGTTGCCGGCTCAGCAGGCGTTGTCGCCGGTGTGACGGGTGTCGCGGCCGGTTCGGCAGGCTCCGGCTTTGCGTCGCTCGCCGCTTTTGTATCCGCGGGAGTTTGCGCCGGCGGTTCTTCGGCCTGAGCCAGAACCAGCGCCGCCACGGCAGCCTGGTTGTCGGCCGCCGCAATTTCGACCGTACGTCGTGCGACGATCACCGAAGATTTCGGCGCTTCGCCCGGCGCGGGCTCCTCGGCCTTGGGGGGCGCGCTGTCGGCGGCCGGAGCATCGGCCGGGGGAGTCTCCGCTGGCTTGGCGTCGCTCGCCGCGGGCGACTTGGTCTCATCGGCTGGCGCATCGGCCGGCTTGACCGCTTCGTCCTTCGGCGCTTCGTCCTTTGCCGGCTCGGCCGGTTTGGCCTCGATCATGGCCAACGGGCCAATGCTCATCTGATAGGTCCGCAGCTCGCCGGGGAACTTTTCCTGCAGCAAGGCCTGGACCTTCTTGATATCGGGCTCGGACGTGTCGACTTTGAACGCCAGCCGATCTTCGCCGACGCTGCTCACCGCCACGTCGGGTAGCTCGGCCACGGCATCGCGCACGGCGGCAATGTCGTGCGGCTTCTTTTCGGCAAACAGCACTTGCACGCTCGATCCGCCGGTAAAGTCGATATCCAACAGTTCTGGACCGCGCGCCACGGTGGCCACCACGCCGACTGCGATGATGACGAGCGAGCCAATGATCGCCGGGGTGCGCCAGCGGATGAAGTCGATATTCGTGTGGCCGATCAAGTGCATGAAGTTCAGCTTCGTCAGCCAACGCTTCCGCTCGGCGACGTCGAAGATCACGCGCGATACGTACACCGCGGTAAACAGGCTCATCAGCAAACCGATGATCAACGTGACCGCGAAGCCCTTGATCTGGTCGGTGCCGACCATATACAGCACGACCGCCGAAGCCAGCGTCGTAACGTGCGAGTCGATGATCGTGGCCATGGCCCGCGAATACCCATTGCGGATGGCCATCCGCAGCGACGCCCCACGTTCGGTTTCCTCGCGCATTCGTTCGTAAATCAATACATTCGCGTCGACGGCCATACCCACGGTCAGCACCAACCCCGCCAATCCCGGCAGGGTGAAGGCCGCCTTGATCAGAATCATAAAGGCCACGGTGACGATCATGTTCAGCACCACCGCCACGTCGGCCACGATGCCGGCGAACCGGTAATAGACGGCCATGAACACCAGCACCGAGACCGTCGAGATAATAATCGCCAACGTGCCGCTACGAATCGTGTCGTCTCCCAACTGCGAACTGATGCGCTGCTGGCTGATCGGCTCGGGCCGCAACGAGGCGGGCAGACTGCCGGCGTTGAGCACGCCGATCAAGAACTCAATCTCCGGCGCCGTGAAGGTGCCCGAAATCTGACCCTGACCATAGATCGTGCTGTTGATCGTCGGGGCCGAGAGCATCACGTTATCCAGGATGATGCCCAAGTGGCGAAAAAAGTCGATGGTCGTATCGGGCAGGTTGCGACCCGTCAGTTCGCCAAACTTGCGACCTCCCTCGGCGTCGAACGAAAAATCGACGGCCAAGCCGCCGCGCTGATCGAAGCCCTGCGAAGCCCGATTGAGATACCGGCCATCGACGTCGAACGGATCGATCCGCACCAGGATCTCGCGTCCCCGCGTGGGGGTCTCGCGAAATTCGGCGTCGGGCACGAACAGGTCCGGTCCGGCCTGCACCCAGCGGCCTACCAGCCGGCCGCCGATATAGACGTCGCGCCCGACCGATTTTTGCGACGCCTTGATCAGCTCTTTATCGTCGATCTTGTTCGCCGTGATACGGAACTCGAGCAGACCGCTGGTGCTGATCTTTTTCTTGATTTGCTCGACCTCACGCTCCTCGACCTCGGGCACGATGACTTCGATCTGGTCGGCGCCATAGCGGCGAATCGTCAGTTCCTTGACGCCGCTGGGATTGATGCGCTTACCCACGGCAGTGATGAGCTTGTCCATCTCGACCGTTTTCTCGGCCCGCGGGTCGACCGTGTACACGAGCACGGTCTTGCCGGGCTCGCTGCGATTGCCGGCGCTCGTGAGCACCACGTCGACCGCGGCGATGCGTTTTTCCGCCGCGGCCAGGTCGGCGCCCTCGGGCACGTCGATCTCGACCTGGTTTGAGCCGCTGGCGCGTGCCGCGAGCTTCGGTCCATCGCCGCCGGAGAGGCGCTGGTTGATCTGATCGACCGTATTTTCCAAGAGCGCGGGGGATGAGGCCCCCTTTTCGATTTCATAGACCAGCACCACGCCTCCGCTCAGATCGATGCCGCGTTTGGGCGGCCAACCGGCGATGTTGACCGCCATCGAGGCGATCAGCGTGAACAGCACCAGGCCGATGCGGAACGAGTAATCCGGCAGTCGCAAGGCCCGGGCCACGAGCGATCCGCCGATGAACGAACCGGCGACCACGCCGACGGCCAACAACAACTGGAACACGACCGACATCCCGCCGTCGGCAGGCGGTTCGGCGGCGACTTTGGCCGCGACCTCGGTAGCCTGCTGCGCGACGATCCAGGGAAGATTCAAATACCAGAGCATGAGGGGAAATTCCTCGCGTCGAAAGTTAGGATGATTTTTCGCCCGTCGATTCGCTGCCAACGATGCGGGCGATCGAGCCCATCGTGACGCGGATCTTGGTGTTCGTGGTCTCGTCGATCTTGAGCGTGACTTCGTCGGCGTCGGGCTGCACGTTCATGACCACTCCGTAAATCCCGCCGATCGTGACCACGCGGTCGTTCTTCTTGAGCAAATCGAGCTGCGTGCGATGCGTCGATTGCTTGCGCCGCTCGGGGCGAATGATCAGAAAATAATAAAGCACCATGGCGCCCAAAATGGCCGGCAGAAACGCGCCCAGGCCGGGAGCCTGTGCCGCCGGTTCGACCGGATTGGCGGGTTTCGCCTCCGACACTTGCGCCAACAACAGAATGAATTGCGTTAGATATTCCAAGGTCGGTTCCCGCTGGTTCGTGACGTTGCCGAAGAAGCCGCTGGTTCGAGCACCCGGCGCTGGAAAAGACACCGGCTGATGCGCGTCTGCGAGAATACCGCGATTGAGCAAGTTGGGAATGAACTCGCGCCCTTCCCCCAATGGCTCCACGGCCAAACGCGCTTTCTAGCGTCGACCGAGCGCTCCGCCTCAATGCGACCGATTATCTTAAAGTTATATGCTCAAAGGGACAAGAGCGCTCGCACTACCCATCAAACCGGGTCGCTCGTGGGGCTTTCCCAGCGGCGCAGCTTCTCGTCGGCCAGCTCGACGAACGTGCCGGCCGCGATCGCCTTTCGGGCAGCCGCCAACAGCCGCTGGTAGTAGGTCAGGTTGTGCTCGGAGACGAGCATCGGGCCCAGCATTTCGCCGGACATGAACAGGTGCCGCAGATAGCCGCGGCTGTGGCGACAGGCCGCACAGGGGCAGTCCGGCTCCAAGGGCCGGGGGTCGCGCTCGAATTGCAAATTGCGCAGCCGAAGCGGCCCCGCGTCGGTGAACGCCAGGGCATTGCGCCCGTTGCGGGTCGGCAAGACGCAGTCGAACAAGTCGATGCCGCGGCGGATCGCCTCGAGCATGTCTTGCGGCCGACCGACGCCCATCAAATATCGCGGCCGATCCGTGGGCATCGCCGGCACCGTCGCATCCAAAACACGATACATCTCGGCCGGCGTTTCGCCCACGCTCAGCCCACCCACGGCATAGCCCGGAAAATTCATCTCGGCCAGCCGCTGCGCGCATTCGACGCGCAATTGCGGATCGAGGCCGCCTTGCACGATCGCGAACAGGGCCTGATCCTTGCGCGTCTGGGCCGCGAGGCAGCGAGCCGCCCAGCGAATCGAGCGCTCGGTGGCGTCGCGAATGGCCGCGTCGTCGTTGGGCAAGGCCACGACATGATCGAGCACCATGGCCACGTCGCTGCCGAGCGCCTCTTGAATGGCGACCGCCCGCTCCGGTGAAAGCTCGAACGCATTGCCGTCGAGATGCGAGCGGAACGTGGCTTGCTCTTCGGTGACCTTGGTGTTCTGAGCCAGGCTGAACACCTGAAACCCGCCGCTGTCGGTCAGGATCGGTCCATCCCAACCGCAAAAACCATGCAGCCCGCCCAGCGAGCGAACGACCTCTTCACCCGGGCGCAGCGCCAGGTGATAGGTGTTAGCCAGGATCATCTGGGCGCCGGTGGCGCGGACGGACTCGACGCTGAGCCCTTTGACCGTGCCTTGAGTGCCCACCGGCATGAAGGCCGGCAGCGACACCGGGCCGTGCGGTGTGCGAAAGGTGCTGGTGCGGGCCGCGCTATGGGCGTCGGTCGCGTGCAGCTCGAACGAGAACAAGCCGCCGGCCGCCGGCGTTTCGTGTGGCATGGTTCGATCGGCCGCCGCGCCGCGCTAGAATTAATACTTGCTCGCGTGCCCAGCGACGAATCAGTCGCCGCGCAGCTTGAGGCTCTGCAGCGTCAGCTTCTCGCGAACTTCGTTGAGGCTCGTGACGCCGAAGTTCTTGCACTCCAGCAAGTCGTCGCCCGTGCGCCGCAGCAACTCGCCGATCGTGTTCAGACCCAAGCGGATCATGCACTTGCGGGCACGGACCGAAAGATTCAGATCCGATATCGGCCGATCCAACATCGCCTGCTCGTCGGGCGACATGAACTCGGGCTCGAAGGCCGGCTCCGGCTCGGTCGGGGTCGTGGCAAGTTGACCCAGCGACAGCCCCTTGGAGGAGAGCATCTCGCGGATTTCCACCAGCGACGTCTCGCCAAAGTTCTTGCTGGCCAGCAGATCTTGCTCGCTGCATCGGGCCAGGTCGCCGAGAGTGAGAATGCCCATCTTTTGCAGGCAATTGCGGCTGCGGACCGAAAGCTCGAAGTCGCTGACCGGAATGTTCAGCGTCTGGCTGGCCCGATCGCGTTTGCGCTGCGCATCTTCGTCGTAGAACATGTCGCCCGAGGCTTGCGCGTCTTTCAAGAACAGACGGGCCCGGGCGAAGTTCGGATACTGCTCGAGAATGCGATGGTAGCACTGCTGGGCGCGGTCGTATTGCTGGCGATCTTCGTACAGCACGCCCAGGTTCAACAGCGTGCCCACGAAGGCCGGGAACTGGGCGCTGGATCGCTCGTACAGATCGACCGCGATTTCGTCGTTTCCGCGGCGATCGTTTTCTTTGGCCAATCCGAACAGCGCGCCGGCATGGTTCGAGTCGGCCTCGACGGCCCGCTCGAATAGCGCGATCACTTCGCTGGGGTTGCCGCCCAGGGCCGAGATCGTGGCGCCGCGTTGATATAGGTATTCGGCGGTCTGTTCGACGGCGCCCGAGAGCGAGTCGAGCGATTGCAGGGCGGCCGTGGCGTTGCCGGCGTTGCGTTGGGCTTCGGCCCGGCCGAGCACGCAGTCGTCGTTGTTGTAGCCGGCCTTGACGGCGGCGGTATAGCTGGTGATGGCCTCGGCGTATTGACCCAAGGCGAAATGAGTCTTGGCCAGGTAAAAGTGGACCAGGGCCCCGCCGTCACCCGTCTTCAAGGTTTGGATAGCGGCCGCATAGCGCCCGAGCAGGTAGTAGCACACGCCCAACCGCACCGCGGCGGCTGGACTGCGATCCTCGCGCATCTCGAATTCGCCGACCGCCTCGCGCAGAGCGCGGTACTGCGAAAAATCCTCGGCGATCGCGGCCACGATCTGCTTGATTTCCTGCGGCCCAAAAGCGCCGCCACCCAGCACAACCTGCTTCAGCTCGGACTCCACGTCTTGCGACATCAAAATCTCTCCCTACACGTGAGGCGAACGACCGGCGACCGCGGTTTTTGCATCAATTTGGAACGCGAACTGATGCAGTAAATCCCCTGACTGCAAAGGACTCTGCTCAGAAAGGACTCGCAGCATGATTTCGAGCATTCCCGCGCACAGCATCAGCCGGGGCCCGAAGCCAAGATATTGTACGGCCGGGGCCAACCCCAACTGTACGGCGAACGAGTAACTCGCCCCCTTTGAACGACTTGCGACAGTCTAAAGGCTGCCGAAAATGTCGTCAAGGGCTCGCTGCGCGGGTGCGGAATTGCGGTATGCAGCGGACAAACCCGAACAAGCCAACGATCCTAATCGGGCCGCCCACCTGACTGCTTCCAGCCATCGAGTTCGGCTCGCGAGCGTTGCAGGGTTTCGTGCGGGCGAATACTTGCATTTGCAAGCGCGCCTTTTGCCGCGCCTGCTGCAACATTCGGCTGTCGATGCTCAGGCTGTAAGCAAATTCGCGTCCAATTGTTGCGATTGCGCGGCTTAGTCGAATTCGCGGGCATCCGTAAAGCGTTTGCTTGCAGTCTGTTACATCACCGATTCGCGGTTGCACTCCGCTCTCGGCTCGGCAATTGCTTTCAAGCAAGACGGCCCACGGTCAGCCTATATCCCGTGGCCGCACAATTCGCCGAGAGGATTGCGGAGAACGTGGAATTGCTTGACGTATTCGGACGCTCGAACAGCAACAGCCAACGCACCGTCGGGCTGGCGCTCACACTCGCCTTGGCCACCGTGTGCTACTTGGAAAGCCGGGTGCACGGTGCCGCGCCGCAGGATCGAGTTGTGGAGACCACGAGTTTTCGCATCGTGGGCTTCGACGCAAAAATGGCTAGCCCTGCGATCGCGGAATGCTGCGAACAAATGCGTTCGGAACTTGCCCAGCGCTGGTTGGGCGACAAAGCGAACGGTGGCTGGTCTCCGAAATGCGAAGTCGTGCTGCACGCGACCGTTGAATCCTATCTGCAAGAGGTTGGCCGTGCCGGACGCAACACCGTGGCCTCGTCGGTCATTGATCGAGACGGCCGGCGCGTAGTGCGACGGCGTATTGACCTTCTGGCAGCGAACGTTCGCTGGTCGGTTTCGACCTTGGGTCACGAATTGACGCACTTGGTGCTGGCCGACCTGTTCGCCGATAGGAAGCTGCCTCGCTGGCTGGACGAAGGCATCGCGATTTTGGCCGACTCGCCCACCAAGCAAGTGCAGCATCGGCAAGATCTGAAACGAGCGCTACAATCTGGCGGCGAATTTCGCTTGCTCGAACTGGTGAGCCTGGGCGACTATCCTGCAGCCGAACGCTGGGGAGCTTTCTATGGGCAGAGCGCATCGCTGGTGCAGTACCTGGTCGAGCAGCGAGGCGAGCAGCAATTCGTCGCGTTTGTGCAACTCGCCGTCGCCGATGGCTACGATCGCGGTTTGCAGCAGGTTTATGGGTGCGCCATTCCCGAGCTCGAGCAACGCTGGCGCGCTCAATTAGGCCGCCAGGTGGTCCCGCACGTCTCGCGTAAGACCGCTCCCGCTGGGCCTCGCGCCGCGGGGCACATTGAAATTCAGCCTGTCTCGCTGGAAGTTCGGTAGTTCGTTTACCGTGCCCGCGCCGGCCGACGATTGCCTGCGCTACGCAAAAGTTTCGGCGGCCGTGGCAGGATTGGATGAGCCACGACCGCCGAATCCACAAGCCTTCAGTCAAGTCGGCCACGTCGAGCTAGTAATTGCCCAACGGCTTTGAGGCCGCATCGCGAACGCCGAAATTCGACCGGCCACCGCCTATTGCGCGGGGGGCCGTCGTGTTATTCGTCGAGGGCTGATAGGAAAAGCTCCTCGTGCTTTGCGGCGACTGGGCCGTATTGTTTGCGGCATTGTCATTGTGGGCATTGTTGTCGGCCGTTGGAGCCGGCGCCGCGGCCGTATCGCCACAGCAGGGCGTTGCCGTCTCGCAGCAGGTCGGAGCGCAACAGCCGCCGCGATGCCGCCCGGCATTGGCCTGGCTTACAAACGCTGCCAGCGCAGCAACTGCGAAAGCGAGTGCGAAAACTTTGGACATGATCAGTCTCCTTGCAAGAATGTGGGGATACTCGACGAAGCAAGTTGATCGGGCAACGCGTGCCATCGCGATGGCATCGCTCGTCGCCGTCAAACTCGCCGCGCCCTTACAAGCCGCCTGGACCTGCACATCGGTCGCTTGGCCAATCATACCAAAGCGTGGTCGCGTTGGTCCGGCGTGAGTGCCGCGCTCGTTGTGCCTGATTAGCTGATCGACGGTGCGCGCGGGCGAACTACTGCGAGGCGCAACAGTTTCCGGATTCATCGGTTACGATGATGCTGACGAACCTCGGCACGATCGCTGCCGCTGTTGCAACACAACCGAACCTTGCGGAATTCTCATCGTTGCGGGGGCGCAAAAACTCCAGCAGGTGAAGGTAGACCGGGGGATGTGGCCTCGCGGCGAGGCCCGGCAGGGGGTCTAGCAGCCCGTTGAAAAATGCCATCGTGGCATTTTTCAACCTCGCCAAGTGCGGAGCTAAGCTCCGCCCGGCTCGAAAAATAACGACTTGCGTCGCTATTTTGTCATCGCATCCATGCTCTGTCGCAGCCTGTTGAGAAAATCAACGGGCTGCTAGGCCCGATGACTGCTGGGCCTCGTTCAGATCCGCCTGGTCAGATGGGCACTGTTCCGATGGGCCACTGTTCAGAATGAAAGCCAGCGAAGGGAGTCGAACCCTTAACCCCCGCATTACGAATGCGGTGCTCTGCCAATTGAAGCTACGCTGGCAAGCGTCGATCTCTAAATGTGTTACGCAGATCGTCGCCTGTCAACTCAAAGTGCACAATGGCGTCGACAAACTCGACGAATCGCGGGATTAACGCATGGTGGTTTGGCGGCAAACCTGATCCAACACCGAGTTCTCGATCAATAATGTGTTGGTGGCTGACTGAGCAGAGGAGCGACGCAGTGAGAGGAGCCTGTTCACCGCCCGTGGAAAAGGCGGTGGAACTCCTGTTTCGACTCGAAGCGAGGTCTTATTCACGCAGCATAGCGCGAAGACTCTGAATCAGCGGCAAAAAAAACGCAACCGCGATTCCGATGCACAACGGAAGGCGTCAGGTTGGGTAGACCTCGTGAACAGGCCGCTGGATTTCAGCGGCCAGTTTTCGTTTCTGGACGTCAATCGGTTACAATTTGCTCCCAATGAACGAACCATTGCCGGCACGATTCGAGACGCTTTACCGGGAGAATTGGAGTGCCATTCGGTGTCAAATTGAATCTCAACGGGAGAAGTTCCTACCGGGAGAGTCATACGTCTGCTTCCTCCTAGATACGAGCGATCCCGTAGGACGGCAGATAGCGGAGGTTTGGGCTGCCGACTTGGCGACGACTTTGGCGGAATTCCGCCGCGACAACCCAAACCCAGATGCGAAGCTCGTCTTCACTCAGATCGTTGAGTTCGAGGAAGCAAGACGGTGCTTGAAGGAAACAAGCTGGATACCACCTACGCCACCCAATCCAGGGCACATTGCGATTGCGATTGTGGCTAGCGGCTGCGCAGTGATCCAAGTCTTTATCCAAAACATTCTTGACGCGGAAACATGAAAATCATCTTTGAATTTGCCGGTGGCTCGCGTGATGGACAGACCGATGTAGGCGAGCAAGCCGATGGCTTCTATTTCATCACAGACAAGGGCACCATCGGCAAGCGGTTCAAGGGCATGACAGAGCACACAAGGGATGTACTTGGCGAAATGGGTGCCGAAGGGGCGCTCAAGGCTGGCGCAATCCCATCGCAGAGAGAAAAATATGAAGTGATCGAGCGACTAGAAATGGGCGACGAAGTTCTAATTCGATGCAAGTTCATCGGCTATGAGCCGTAGCACGATTGACCCCAATCTGTGAGCCATGCCACAACGATCCAACGCCTTCCAAGCCCTGATACATCGCATCGAATCGGTGCTGCACGACGCGCCGGCCAAAGTTGACGAATCCATGCTCGTCTTGAACGAAGATACTGGCAAGACGGAAGAGATTGACATCGTTGTTTCGTTTGAAGTCGGCGGGCGAGCCTATCGAACCGGAATCGCGGTACGTGAGCGGAAGCGGGACAAGGGCGATAAGGATTGGATCAGAGCATTGGGTGCCCAGCGTACCGAATGCAAGCTGGATCGCATGATTGCAGTTCACTCACTGGGGTTTAGTGGATCAGCGCGGAAGGTTGCCAAGACGCACAATGTCGAATTGATCCATCCGGCAGCGATCAACGACGAACAACTTCTACAGATTTTGTTGCCGGTTGACGGTGTTGACCTTAGCCGCGCTCAATTTCACTCGTTAGGCTTTCAATCGAATGAAAAGAATCCCAAGGGTGACGGTAAACTAAAATTGCTCGTGCCGGAACGTGAACCTTATGATGAGCCTGCGCTGCACGCCCTTGTCCACGTCGCGTTGCAACGCGACGTTCCGAGAGTATCGGAATCCGGTGAACGGCTGGATATAGGTCGGCTGCTCAACATTCGCTTTCGCGCACTGTTGAAGGTTGGCACCGAAATTGAATTGGATTCGGGCGAACGGTATGCCGTTACGTACATGGTTGGCAATGTCGAGATGCAGCTTGTTCGGGCGAGCTTCGGCGAAGCAAGCGTTGTGGATTATGGCGGCACGCCGGTTTTGTCCGCCAAGGGTGACGTGCCCGAGAGTCACTTGACGACGCGCCCTGCCGGTGATGGCAAGGTGAAGGTTGAAGCGAAGGTCTTGATGGACCCAGGCCCGTCACCAATCGATCTCGATTTGCCCGATCTCAGGATCGATGAATTGGCATAGCTCCGCGTGGCCGTGCAACGCGATCTCGCGCCGGCCGGCCGCCGCCGTGCGCCCGCCGCCGCACCGCAACTCGCTGCACCTGTTAGGAAAACCCGCGTACCCTGTAAATTTCAGACGATCGCGCACCACCAAAGGGCAGCGAATTGCAGGCCGTTGGACCTCGGTTGCGGATCTCGAATTTGACCCCAAGAACGTGCTCCAGCCGGGCGAACCGAGACGCCGAATTGGCATGGCTAGAAATGCACTAAGCGCGCAAAAAAAGGGGCCTCTGATGCGCCAAGTACATTTGGCGTTGCTGGACGGTTAGGGGCAAGGTAACTGTCCGGCTAAAGTTCATCAGAGGCCCCACGGGCCATAAGTTGCAGGCGTCGTTAAACGCCCGGCCCGACTTAAGCAACCCCGATGCCGTTGGCTCGGACAGCACCCAATTCGCCGCGAAAAAACGATTTATGTGTTGAATGAATAGCGACTTAAAACTTTATTCGCCTGTCCGTTTCACGCATGAACGGGCCACGATGAAGGTGCGGCGTTTCAATACACTTTGCATCCTTTTAATACGCACAATCGAAAATCGGCCGCAAGCAGTGTGGCGCAGCATGCCGAACCCATCGGCGGTCTCAAAACGAGACAGTACGAAAGGATGAAGGCGGAAGGATGAAGGATGAGAAAAACATCATGAACCACCGCCACATGTCGGCCCCCAATGCCGTCCGGCTCGTCAATCTGACCTGCTTGCACTCTAATTGCCGTCTTCCAGTCAGTCGGCGGATGGCGCTATCGCGAGGGATCACGGCTTGGGATCGAGGATTTCGTTTGTCAATCTCGCGTCCGATCGCGTGCTGGTGGTGACCAATCCCAGCGCCGGCGCCCGGTCGCGCGATGAAGCCATCACGCAGTTGGCTACCTGCCTCAGCCACCGCGGTCTCACGCCCGAAATCGTCACCAGCCTGGAGACGCTGGACGCACTGTGCAGCCGCTATCACGCGGCGGGGCGCCTGCGGGCCGTGGTCGCCGCAGGGGGTGACGGCACCGTGGCCGAGATCGTCAACCGCACCGCCGCCGACGTGCCTGTGACCGTTTATCCGCTGGGCACGGCCAACCTGTTGGCCGGCTATTTCGAGCTCAATCGCGATCCCGCGGCATTGGCCCAGACGCTGGTCGAGGGCGTCACGATACGGCTCGACGCCGCCAGCGCCAACGGCCGGGTGTTCCTGCTGATGGCCAGTTGTGGATTCGACGCGCAAGTCGTCGAGCGCGTGCATCGCAAGCGCAACGGCCAGCACATCACCTACTGGACGTACGCCCGGCCGATCCTGGAAACCATCCGCAGCTACCGCTACCCGGTCTTGCGGGTGTATGGCGAGACGTCCGAAGGCGATGAGTGGCCCGCGCCGCCGCGCTCGGCCCGTTGGGCGTTTCTCGTCAACTTGCCCTGCTACGCCGGCGGCTTGCAATTCTCGCCCGACGCGGTCGGCACCGACGGCCTGCTCGACGCCTGCACGTTTGGCAGTGGCTCGTTTTGGCATGCGCTGCGATACTTGGGCTATGTGGTCACCCGGCGGCATCGCGGGTTGTCGGACTACAACTCGTCGCACGTGCGGCGAGCGCGGATCGAGTCGGACGAACCGGTGCCGTACCAGTTGGATGGCGACCCGGGCGGATTTTTGCCCCTGACGATCGAAGTTCTGCCGGAACGATTCACGCTGGTCGCGCCGCTGGGGCGGCTGTTGGCGATGGGCCTGGATCCGGCCGGCGAACGAAGTTCTGGAGCCTAAGCGTGTCGTCGAATCCTGTCAGCGTCGGTCCGCACCAGTGCGGTCGTGGCCAGCGGTTGCTGGTCATTGCCGGTCCGTGCGTGATGGAAAGTCTGGATCTCACGCTGTCGATCGCCGAGCACCTGCGAACCTTGGCCGACACGCTGCCGATTTCGCTGGTATTCAAGGCCTCGTTCGACAAGGCGAACCGCACCAGCTTGGATGCCTATCGCGGGCCGGGGCTCGACGCGGGTCTGGCGATTTTGGATCGGGTGAAGCAAGCCACGGGCCTGAGCGTCACCACCGACATTCACGAGCCGTCGCAGGCCGCAGCTGTTGGCCAGGTCTGCGAGCTGCTGCAAATCCCCGCGTTTCTGGCCCGGCAGACCGATTTGCTGGTGGCCGCGGCCCAGACGGGGCGAGCCGTCAACGTAAAAAAGGGCCAATTCATGGCCCCCGGCGACATGCGGCACGTATTGGGCAAACTCGAAGCCGCTGGCTGCCGTAATATCTTATTGTGCGAGCGCGGCACGTTTTTCGGCTACGGCCGACTGGTCAACGACATGCGGGCCATCCCGCAAATGCAGGAATTGGGGGCCCCCGTCATTTTCGACGCCACACACAGCGTGCAAGAGCCAGGCGGATTGGGAAAATCCACGGGCGGAAACCGGGCGATGGTCGAGCCGTTGGCCCGGGCCGCGACGGCAATCGGCGCCGACGGGCTTTTTTTTGAGACACATCCCACGCCCGACACTTCGCCCAGCGACGGAGCGAACATGGTCCCGCTGGCCGATTTCGGCAAGCTGCTAGGGCGCATCGTGCGAATTCGGCAAACCGTGGAGACGTTCGAGTGATTTCTTGTCGATGCGTGCGATTTCCCGCGGTGACTATGATCGTCGGCGGCGCCCTCGTGTTGGCCGCGATCGGACTGGCCGGCTGCGACTCCTCCAAGAAAACTGGCGCCAGTCGCGGGCCGTCGAAGCAGGCCAACGCCCAGGGCGGGTTGTTCGACTCGGTGGCCGACAGCTTGGATCGGATGGAGCAGTTCGAGACCGGGCAGATCCTCAAGCAGATTTGCGATCGGCTCAATCAATGGTACTTGCAGGACAATCCGAAAATCACCTGGCAGCCCGACCCGCTCTTGGCTGAGCTGCCCGACGATTTGCGAAGCACGCTGGCCGTCAAGCTGCTGGACTCGACTCAGTACCGGCTGCCCGACGACGCCTGGTTCTTGCAGGAGTCGGTTTGGCTGCGCGACATTTCGCGCAGTGCTCGCGGCGATCAGTTCGAGGACCTGGCGGTCGCCGAGCGGTTGTTCGACTGGACGGTGCGCAACATCCAGCTCGAGCCCGACGCGGAGCCCACGGCGCAAACGGTGCGGCATCGCCCGTTCGAGATCCTGCTCAACGGCCGCGGCCAGGCGCGCGATCGGGCCTGGCTGTTTACGCTGTTGGCGCGGCAGCAGGGGCTCGACGTCGTGCTCTTGGGTTTCGAGGCCTACGACGACAAGCCGGCGCGACTGTGGCTGCCGGCGCTCTTGAGCGGCGACCAACTGTACTTGTTCGACTGCCGACTGGGACTGCCGATTCCCGGGCCCGAGGGAAAACCTAGTCCCGAGGGAAAGGGAGTGGCCACCTTGGAGCAAGTCGTGGCCGATCCGCAATTGTTGCGCCGGCTGGACCTGGACGAAGCGCATCCGTATCCGGTGACGGCTGATGATCTGGCGCACACGGTGGCATTTGTCGAAGGCTCGCCGCGCAGCTTGTCGAGGCGCATGGCGCTGGTCGAATCGCGTCTGACCGGCAAGCGCAAGATTGTGCTGACTTCGCCTGGAAACGCGCTGGCGGAGCGCGTCAAGAAGATCCCGCACGTCGGCGCCGCTCGGCTGTGGCCGTGGCCGTTCGAAATCGCGCTGTGGCAATCGAAGCTCGACGAAGCCGCACTGAAGGCGGCCAATCGTGAGATGTATCTGTTTCAGGCCCTGCCCACGGTCGTCTACGGACGATCGGGAGAGGCGATTGCCGACGAGCGCGGGCTGCCGATCTTTCAGCCGCAGCCCACGCTGATGACCGCGCGCACGCTGGACTTCAAAGGCAAGTACGACGGCGAGGGGGGCGCCAAGAGCTTTTATCTCAAGGCCCGACCGACCGATGCGAACATCGACCAATTCCACCTGCCTGGCGAGGTGCTCAAGCAGGTCCGCCAGGAGGACGTTTCGAAAATCGAAGCCGGTCAAATCCTGGTGATGCGACGCGCCAAACAAAATGCCAGCTACTGGCTGGGGCTGGTACACTACGAGCAGAAGAATTATCCCGAAGCGATCGACTTCTTCTCCAATCGCACGATCAAGGCGACGCCGGGGGGCCCCTGGAGCGCCGGGGCGCGGTACAACCTGGCGCGCAGTTACGAAGCCATGGGGGAAAACGACAAGGCCGTCGCGCTGTTGGAATCGGACAAAGAGTCGCCTCAGAGTCACGGCAATCAGTTGCGCGCTCGACGGTTGAAAGACGCCCAAGCCCCGGCAGCCGGCTAGGCGGCCAGCGCCCGAATTGCACCGGCAAGTCAGCGGGCCGGCTTCGTGAGATACCAACTGGGCCAGGGCGGATCCTGCGTGCCGCAGGCGATCAGTCCCGTCTGACACTCGAAGGTCCGCACCGCGCTTTTCACACCAAACTCGCCGGCCGGGAGCGTTCCGTCCAGGTAATCGTGCCCGGCGAAAAGGCCCCCCGGCCTGATCTTGGGAAACCAGGCCAGCATATCCTCGAGCGCGCCCTGGTAGCTGTGATTGGCGTCGACATAAACGAAGTCCAGCGACTCGTCGGCGAATTCCGAGACGGCATCCAGAGAACATTTGCGATGAATCTGATAACGGCCGGCGTGTGGCGCCAGGTTGTCCTTGGCCGCTTGCAGGCAGGCTTCGTGCTCGGAGTCGGAGACGTTGCCGATGTCCAGGTAGCCGTCGCTGAAATGCTGCCAGGGGTCGACCAGGTGCAAACGCTTGCCTTTCCAGCGATCCAATAGCGTGCGCGAGAACAAGCCTCGCTGCACGCCGATTTCAGCCGCTTCGCCCAGCAATCCGCGTCGATTCAAAAACTCGCCAAAATCCTCACGAGCGCGGACGATCGGTCCTTGTTCCGCATCGAGACGCGCCCGTGAAGCGTCGCTGAGCCAATCCGCCATGGCACTGAGTCGCGCCTGCTCCGGAAGTCCGACGGCCGACTGCACGACCGGAAACCGGGCCGTCACGGCGGCGGGGAGGCAATGATAGGCCGCCGCCAGCCGAGTGATGAGGCCCGAGTCCATCTGCCGGTTTGCCAGCGCATTGATCGCCAATTGCTCCATCCACGGGCTGGCGTTCTCTGGCTCGGCGTTGACCGCCTGAAGAAAATCGTAGGTGGCTTGCGAGCTCACCGTGATCATCACGCCCGAGCTCCAGTGATCGGGGCCCGGATGCCGCACCATGCCGATTCCGCCGTCGACGAGTTGCGACAGATCTTTGTCGACGTCGCAGACAACCACGCAGGCGTCGAGCCAAACGATCCGCCGGAAGCCCATTTGCATGGCCGAGATGATGATCGGAATTTTGGCCCAGCCCGGACGTTTTGGCGCGGCCGGATTCGCGTGCACGCACAGATACTCGAGGCCATGCCGTTCGGCGTAGGCGCGATGGTGTTGTCGCGTGAGTCGCAACAGTTCGCCGTCGGCGCCGCAGGCAGATTGGAGGAGAATACTGCTCATGGGCGCTCGCGGACAAAGCGGCCGTGCGGGCCGGAAGTGGCTGGAAATGATGCCTTCGACATCTTGGCGGCGCGGCGTGCGGGCTGTCAAGAAAAACGGCCGCCGTCGGGGCAGGGCGGCGAACTTGCAGGCATGACGGCGTTTCCGCGAACCCATACACCCCTTCTCCCAGTCGTGGGAAGTTGGTAGGATTTGGCCTGCTGTTATTTTGAATAGAAGTGCCAGGCTGCCGGCGGAAGTGGTGAAAGCTATGAAAAAAGAAATCCATCCCGAATACTTCGTGACGTCCGTCAAGTGCGGTTGCGGCAACTCTTTCACGACCCGCAGCACCCGGCCCGAGTTGAAGGTCGATATTTGCAACGTGTGCCATCCGTTTTACACGGGCAAGTTGAAGTTCATCGACACGGCCGGCCGCATCGAAAAATTCAAGAACAAGTTCGCCTCGGCCGGCTATGCCAGTCTGAAGCGGGGCAAGAAGCCCGCCGAGACCAAGACCGAGTCTTAGCCTGCTGTTTTCCACGCGCCGCTGTCCTTGGTCGAAATAGACCGGGCGGCGGCGTTTCTGTTGCCTCGCTGGTCGCGCCGCTGCGGGGCGCCGAGAGTCCGCCGCGGCGAGTTTTCGCCGGCGCTATCGCTTCTGGAGGCTGTCTGCCGTGTCGTTGCGCAAGATGCTCGATGATAAATTGAGCCGATTCGAGGAGCTGGAAAAACAGCTCGTCGATCCGGACGTGCTTTCCAACGCCTCGCGTGTCTCTACCGCTGCGCGCGAGCACGGCACACTGGCCAAGCTCGCCAAGAAATACCGCCGCTTTCAGGTGCTCAATTCCGAGATCACGGAAACCCAAGCGCTGATGGCCGGCAAAGACGCCGAGATGCGCGAAATGGCCGAAGCCGAATTGCCGGCACTACGAGCCGAGCGCGAGACGCTGTGGAACGAGCTGTTGGAGATGACCATCGGCGGAGAAGACGCCCAGCGAGATAAGCTTGTCATGGAAATCCGCGCCGGCACCGGCGGCGACGAGGCCGCGCTATTCGCCCGCGACTTGTACGAAATGTACAAGCACCATGCCGAGAACAAGCGCTGGAAAGTCGAGGTGCTCGATCTCAACGCCACGGAGCTGGGCGGATTCAAGGAAATCATTCTGGGCGTTGAGGGCGAAGGGGCCTTTCGCGAGTTGCAATACGAAAGCGGCGGCCACCGCGTGCAGCGCGTTCCGGAAACCGAAACCAAGGGCCGCATCCACACCTCCGCCGCCACCGTGGCCGTGCTGCCCGAGCCCGAGGACGTCGAAATCGACCTCAAGCCCGACGATTTCCGCAAGGACACCTTTTGCGCCAGCGGTCCGGGCGGACAGCACGTCAACAAGACGGCCTCGGCCGTTCGCCTGACGCACCTGGAAACCGGCATCGTCGTGCAGTGCCAGGACGAAAAGAGCCAGCACAAGAACTTCGCCAAGGCGCTGCGCGTGCTGAAGAGCCGGCTGTACGAGGCCAAGCGTCAGGCCGAGCACGACAAACGGGCCAGCGAGCGCAAGACCCTGGTCGGATCGGGCGACCGCAGCCAGCGCATTCGGACCTACAACTTTGCCGAGAACCGCGTGACCGATCATCGCATCAACCTCACGCTCTACAAGCTCGACTCCATCCTGGCCGGCGACGTCCAGCCGCTGACCGACGCGCTCGTGGATTACGACCGCCAGCGGCAGCGCGAGGAAATGGGCGCCGACGACCTCTAAGATCCCCGGATCATCCCCAGTTCAATCACGGCACAGCAACTCGTGGTATCCGCATGGCCGACGAGTGGACGATCGGGCGCCTGCTGCAATGGACGGCCGACTACCTGAAGCAGCATGGCTCCGAAAGTCCACGGCTCGAAGCCGAAGTGCTGTTGGCCCACGCGCGAAAGTGCCAAAGGATCGAGCTCTACACGAGCTTTGCCGACCCGGCCGACGAAGAACTGCGAACCCGCTTTCGTGAGTTGGTGCGGCGCCGGGCTGAGGGCATGCCGGTGGCCTATCTGGTGGGCCATCGCGAGTTTTATTCGCTCGATTTTCGCGTCACGTCCGACGTGCTCATCCCGCGGCCGGAAACCGAATTCCTGGTGCTCACGGCGTTGGACCTGATTAAAGTGCGGGACGGAAACGCGCCGCTGGTCGTGGCCGACGTGGGAACCGGCAGCGGCATCGTGGCGATCACCGTGGCCCGACAGATGCCGCGGGCAAGGATCACGGCTCTGGACATCAGCCCGGCGGCCCTGGCCGTGGCGCGCGACAACGCCCAGCGGCTGGGAGTTGCCGAGCGGGTCGAGTTCTTTGTGAGCGACTTGTTCGCCGCCGTTCCCGCCGGGCAAACCTTCGATCTGGTGGTCAGCAATCCGCCATATGTCAGCACCGCGGAAATGGCCAAGCTGCCGCGCGAAGTTCGAGCTTATGAGCCGGCGCTGGCGCTGGCGGCAGGCGACTCGGGCACCAGCGTGATCGAACGGCTGATCCCGCAAGCGGCCGAGCGATTGAGTAGCGGCGGATCGATCTTGCTGGAAATCAGCCCTATGTTACAACAGCGAGTCGAATCGCTGCTGGCGGCCGACGAGCGGCTGGAGTTGGGAGCGACGGTCAAGGATCTGGCCGGATCGCCCCGGGTCGTGCAAGCGCGCAGGCGATAACCGCTGGCGCTCGAAAGCGCGGGCGGACAAACGGGCCCGATGGAGCGAGCCATGGATTGTCTGCGCATCGCGGGCGGAAGTCCCTTGCAAGGCATCGTGACGGCCAGCGGTTCGAAAAACGCCGCGTTGCCGATCATGGCCGCCTCGATTCTGGCCGATGGCCCCACGGTGTTAACCGGCGTGCCCGACCTGGTCGACGTCAACACGCTGGCGCTACTGCTCGGCTTTCTGGGCGTCGAGGTCAAGCGGCACGGCGACGCTACGCTACACATCGAAACGGTCGACCCACGGCCCACCAAGGCCGATTACGACCTGGTGCGGCGGATGCGGGCCAGCTTCTGCGTGCTGGGG
>JANNQN010000073.1:0-2634 GCA_031400775.1 Planctomycetia bacterium
GCGTGTCGAGCTGCGCCGATTTCAATCGCTCGGCCAGGATCGGCCGCAGCCGTCGGGCGATGTCCGCGTCTTCGGCCGCGTAGTGCGTGATCTGCTCAAGCGGCACCTCGTCCATCTGGATCTGTTTTTTTCCGACGCCGATCAATTCTTCGATCTTCGTGGTCTCGTGCCGCAGATAGCGCTGGGCCAGCTCGTCCAGGTTGTGATTCCGCTCGCCGGCGTCCAGCAAGTAACTGGCGACCATGCTGTCGAACCGCGCGCCGGCCACGCGCACGCCCGCCGAGCGCAGCACGACCATGTCGTACTTCAGGTTCTGCCCGACTTTCTCAATCGCTTCGTTTTCCAGGATCAGGCGCAATGCTTCGAGCGTCGTGACCGGATCCAAGTGCGGTTCGCCGGCCGGCGCGCGCACTGGCACGTAGTAGGCCACGTTATCCTCCCAGGAAAACGAATAGCCCACGATCTCGGCCCACCGCGGTCGCACGCTCGTGGTTTCGGTATCCAGCGAGATGCTCTTTTGCTTGCCCAGTTCGCCGACCAGCCACGCCAAGCGCTCCGGCGTGGCGATCAATTGATAATCCACCGCCGGGCGATCTTTCGCGGGCCGCTCGGGCAGCGTCGAATACTTTTGCGCGAGAGAGTGAAAGCCCAGCTCGGCGAAAAGTTGCGACAACGCGTCGCGGTCGACCCCCTGCACGCGGCCCGCGTCCCAGTCGATCGCGACCGGCACGTGGCGATCGAGCCGCACGAGCATCCGGCTCATGAGCGCCTGCTCGCGCATGGCAATCAGGTTGTCGCGCCGCTTGCCTTTGGGCAATTCCGCGGCCCGTTCTAGCAGCGCATCCAGTGTATCGAACTTCTGCAAATATTCGCCGGCAATCTTGGGTCCGATGAGGGGAACGCCCGGCACGTTGTCGACCGAGTCGCCGACCAGGGCCTGAAAGTCGACGACTTGCTCGGGCCGCACGCCCCAGTCGACCTTGAGCGCGGCGGCGTCGTACAACTGGTCCTTGCGGACGTTGTAAACTTTGACCCGATCGGTGATCAGTTGCCGCGCGTCCTTGTCGCCGGTGACCAGGTAGCACTCGCCTTCGACTTCGTTCACCTGGTGCGCGACCGTGGCCAGCAGATCGTCGGCCTCGAAACCGGGATATTCGAGAATCGGCACGCCCAGCGCCGCCAGCAGCCGCCGAATGGCCGGATACTGCGCGCCCAGGTCGACGGGCATTTCGCCGCGATTCGCTTTGTATTCGGCGTAGGCCTCGTGGCGGAACGTCCGCTCGGGACCGTCGAAGGCCGCGAACAAATACGTCGGCCGCTTCTGCTCCAATAGATAGATCAAATCTCGCGCGAAGCCGAACACGGCCGAGACCGGCTCGCCGCGCGGACTGGTCATTTCCGGCAAGGCATGAAACACCTGGAAGATCAGCGAATTGGCGTCGACGACCCACACGGTTTCGCCGGCCAGATTGGTGCTTGGCGTCGGCTGTGCCGTGGCCACGGCCTCCACGGCGGCAACGTTGTCGTCGGGGTCGCGCTCGTCGCACGGCACATGCTGCTCATCGTCGGGCGATGCCGTGTCGTCCGCAGTTTGCGCGGCGCTCATGCCGGGAAACGTGCCTTGACGCATTGGATTGGCCATGCAAAGGGCTTGGGGAAGCCGAGACAGCGGGAGGGGAAAGGCGGAAGGGACTACGGCAATCGTAGGCTTCTCTTGCCGGCGGTGTCAAGCGCGCTTTGGGGCGGGAAGTGTCTCAGACCCTTCGCAGGCCTACATGTCGACTATCACGAACTTCCAACAGAGCGCGGACACGACCGGCATGGCGCACAGCAAGGCAACTATCATCAATACCGCCCGGACAAACCAGCGGAGGTTCCTGGTCAATGCGAATACCGAAACCACAACTGCGAGCAGTGGTCCGTAGTAGACCAATAGAAGCATCCAGGGGTTGTTCATGCGGACACTCGGCGCCGGCGGCGTTTAGGAGCGATCATGGAGCTGTGCATCGGATGGTCTGTTCGAATATCGAGTCAGGGCGTGCGCCGTGGAGAAGAAACGGGGACAGAGAAGAAACGGGGACATCACTGATTTCTGGATTGGGCGGCCCTATCGCAATTGTAGCCGGGGACGAGCGAGCGCTCATCCAAGTAGTTCGGGCCTTTGGCCCTGCAATTCCAAGCCCCAGCGGGGCGCTCTCCGATAGCCAGGGGCAAGCGCAGCGTCGCCCCTGGAAAGCATGCGGCGACCGACGAGACACGCGATGGACAAAGAATCACGGAGCCCCAGCGGGGCGGCACTCGTTGGCCAATCGGGCATTCATTGCATGTCGCCCCGTTGGGGCTTGTTCAATCTAAGGAATGAATGGACCTCGCCGTGCCGTTCCCATGGGCGATGCCCATGGCTATCGCGGTTCGGGCCTTCGGCCCTGGCGGTTCAATCCCAAAGGGATTGCAGCATCCAGCCCCGGGTTGCCGCGCAGCGGCTACCCGGGGTACCCGGAAGCCACCCAAGCGCACCAACCCTGAAAGGGTTGCATCCACCAAACTTCATATGCGGGACTGGTGCAACCCTTTCAGGGTTGGCCTGGCGCGGCTTATGGTATCCCAGGGTAGCTCGAAGACTCGCAACCCTGG
>JANNQN010000074.1:0-10753 GCA_031400775.1 Planctomycetia bacterium
GCCGCCAAAGTTGACCGGCGCGAGACGCCTCGGAATTCTAACTCCTGAACGCCCCTAGATCAAGGCAACTGAAAGTGCTGCTTGGGGTTAGGTATCAAGCCGATGGGCCGGCCTGCTGGCATGGGCAATGGACCGCCCGAATCGCGGCGACTCGTCACACGGCCGAGGCGAGTACCCGGCGGACGCAATTGGACATAGATTGAGTTATATGGCATACGAATTTACTCCCGCCTCGGAGCGGGCCCTTGAGACCGCGGCCGCCTGGACCAGTTCTAACGATATTGACGTCCTCGGCGTGCCCGAGGTCCTGTTGGGGCTGTTGGCCGAGCCGGAATGTCGGGCGGCCCTGCTTCTGGCCCAATGCGATGTCGACCCCGCGGCCGTGCATCGCCGCTTTCCGACCCTAGCCCGACTGGAACCGCCACGGCTCGAGCGAACCGGACAATTCTCGAAAGAGCTCATCGGCTGCTTCAAGATGCTCGAGGGCCTGCTGGTCGATTATCCTCGCCCGCTGTTCCTGGCTACCGAGCACGTACTGTTGGGAATCGTGGCCGCGAAGAACGAGGCGTCGGTCTGGCTGGAAGATTGCGGACTGCGCGCCGACGCCCTTGAGGCTCAGGTGCATCGCCTGTCGGGACATCAGCCGGGACCGCTGCCGATGGACAGTGGCGCTGAAGGGAACGACGAGAGCGACTGGGTTGGCGATGAGCTTGCGCCGAGCGAAGTTCCGACCGGCAAGCCCGGCTCACCGCACGAACAGCTCGCGGCGCTGCGGATCATCGACGCGGCCGCCAACCGCGCCGGCGAGGGGCTGCGCGTGATCGAGGACTATCTGCGATTCTCGCTGGACGACGGGCACCTGACCCGAGTCTGCAAGAGCATTCGCCATGATCTGACCGCGGCGCTCGATGTTTTTTCCTCGGTTGAACGCCATGCGGCCCGTGAAACCCAGGCCGATGTCGGTACGACCGTGAGCCTGCCGGCCGAGACAGTTCGGGGCGACGCGACGGCCGTGGTGATGGCCAATTTCAAACGGGCCCAGCAATCGCTCCGCAGCCTGGAGGAATTTACCAAGACCTTGGCGCCGGAGCGGGCCGCCACGTTGGAGCAACTGCGCTACAGGCTTTATACGCTGGAGCGAGCGGTGGATCTGACCCGAAGCAGCCTGGAGCGACTCGGCGAGGCTCGGCTGTACGTGCTGGTCGATGGTTGCGCGGATGCCGGTGATCTTAGACACCTGGCCGATTCGCTCGTGGCCGCCGGCGTGGCGATCGTTCAGCTCCGCGACAAACGACTGGGCGATCGGGAGCTTTTGGCTCGGGCCCGACTGGTCGCCGATGCGACGCGCGGCAGCCAAACGCTGTTCATTATGAACGACCGGCCCGATCTGGCCCTGCTATCGGGCGCCGACGGCGTACACGTCGGCCAGGACGAGTTGACGGTCAAAGACGCCCGGCGGATTTTGGGAACAAGCGGGCTAGTCGGCGTATCCACGCACAGCCTTGAACAGGCCCGCGCGGCGGTCCTGGACGGGGCCAGCTACATCGGCGTCGGGCCGACATTTCCTTCGGGCACGAAGGACTTTGCCGAGTTCACCGGAACGGAATTGCTGCAAGCCGTGCGAGGCGAGATTCAGTTGCCGGCGTTTGCCATTGGCGGCATTACCGAGGAGAACTTGCCGCAGGTTCTTGCCACTGGATTTCGTCGCGTTGCCGTGCAGCAGGCAATTGCCAATGCCGACGACCCGGCGGCCGCGGCCAGGCGAATGCTGGCAATGCTCGCCGGCTAATCGGATTTGCGATCAGCCGGCGATGCTTGCAATAACTCTTCGATGAGCGTGGCCATTTCGTGCGCCGCGCGCGGGTCGTAACCGTGCCACAGTCCGCGAATCGTTGCGCTGCGGTCGAGGATGAGCGTCGTGGGATAGGCCATTTCCCCGCCGTCGAAGCCGAGCGCCACGGTCATGGCCCGGCGGCTGGCGACATTCTGGTCGGCGTAGGTTGGCAGCGCGAACCCATTTGATTGCAGAAACTGCCTCGTCTCTTCGCCCAGCTCGCTCAACTCCGCGTCATTGCCCGAGGCGCCGCAGGAGACCGCATAGAGGCGAAAGTCTTCGTGCTTGCCGAACTTTTCGGCCAGCTCGACAATCTGGGGAAACTCGCGGACGCAGGGCGGACACCAGGTGCCCCAATAATTCACCACCGTCACGCGGCCGGTCAGGTCGTCCAGCGATACGGATCTCGAATCGCCTGTGAGCGGTTCCAAACGGAAATAAGGGAGACGGCGTCCGATGGCAGGTCCCTCGGCGCCCGAGGGCGGGCCGCGCCGGCCGCCCACGATCGCCACATAGACCAGGATCGCGGCGACGAGCAGCAGGAACGAAATCCACGACCGACGCCCGGCGGTTTTGTGCCCAGCGGGCGCCCCTTGAGTTGCATCCATCGACAAACTCTCTAAGAATTAGCAGTTCGCCCCTGCCCTGCCATTCGCACTACCCTGCAGTTCATCGCAACCACCCGAGTCGCTCGCGCCATGGCAATCGAAGTGGAACAAAAATTCCGCGTCCCCGACGTCGCCGATCTCGAGCGCCGGCTGTTGGCCCTGGGAGCTCAACATCGGGAAACGGCCGAGCAGACGGATCACTACTTCGCCCATCCGGGCCGCGACTTTGCAAAAACCGACGAGGCCCTGCGACTGCGGCGGATTGGCGAGTTCAATTTTATCACCTACAAGGGCCCTAAGCTGGATGCCACGACCAAGACCCGCCGCGAGATCGAAATCGGCCTTGCCGATGGTCAGGCGGCGGCGACCGACGCGGCGGAGTTGCTCTCGGCTATTGGATTCACCACGGTGGCGGAGGTTTGCAAGCGGCGCCAGGACTTCACTTTGACGTGGCAAGGCCAGCCGATCGGCGTCTCGCTGGATGACGTCGCGGAATTGGGCGATTTCGTAGAACTGGAGATCGTGACGAGCCCGGCCGAGGTCGATCGGGCGCGGCAGTCGCTGGCGTCACTGGCCGCCGAGCTGGATTTGCGCAATGGCGAGCGGCGCAGCTACTTGGAGCTTCTGCTGGCGGCCCGCGGCGGGCGGGGCCAGAACCACGTCTGAACCGATTTTTGCAAATCTGTTACGATTGGGCAAAGATGCTTGACTTTCCGGTCTCCGGTGGTCGAAAATACTGCCGCTTGAGGTGCTCCCGTCCGCAAATGCGGTTGAAAGCACCGAACCGATAAACTTCGCTTTTGTCGCTTATTGCTCGCAATGCGAGCGTTAGACCGCTAAACTGTGGGCCACGGTTCCGGACACCTATTTGAAAGGACTATCGCCATGAAGAGTCGCTTTGTTTTCGCAGGACTTGCCGTTCTCGCTTTGGTTGTCGCCAATTCGCTGCGTGCCGCGGACGAGAAGCCCGCTTTGAAGTGCCCGGTCTCCGGCCAGGCAACCAAAGCCGATAAGACAGTCGCCTTCAACGGCGGCAATGTTGAATTCTGCTGCGAGAAATGCCCCGCGGCGTTTAACGCCAACTCGGCGAAGTTCGCCGGCAAAGCCAATCTGCAACTCATCCAGAGCGGCCAGTTGAAGCAAGTCAAATGCCCGTTGACGGGCCGCCCGATGGCTGCCGACAAGTCGGTTGAAATCGCCGGCGTGAAGGTTGCGTTGTGCTGCGGTGGTTGCCTGGCCAAGGCCACGAAGGTCAGCGGCGACGAGCAGGTCAATTTGCTCTTGAGCGATACGTCCAAGGGCTACGAAGCCGCCAAGAAGTAAAACAATCGGTCCGGAATCCGTGTCAAGCTTGCGGGAGCGTTCCTCGCTTGGAACGCTCCCGTTTTTTTGCGCGCTTGACGAATCCTTTTTTGCGCGCGTTTTGCGGACGTTTTTACTGACTAACAATCGCGCCGTTTGCGATACGAAAAGGCGAAACTGCCCTTTACGAAACCCTCGCGGTTTCCGATACTTCGCGCGCCAGGAATTGCCGATGGATTTGGCTCGAAGGCCCGTTTCGACACCGCCCGAGTGTGACCTTTTTTTGCGTGGTCAACTCGCACGTTCGAAATGGCGCCAGCAAAGTAGCAGGGCTGCTACGATGGTTCACTACAGCGTGTTGATCCCCGCGCGCGATGTAACCGCGGGCGTGGAGCGCATTCTGCCACCGCTGTGCCAGGCGCTCGAGCGGCTGATCCTGCCCTATGAAATCATCTGTGTCGACGACGCGTCGTCGCCGTCGGACGGCACGGCGCTGGAACGATTGCTGCCCAAATTTCCGGCGCTGCGCCTGTTGCACTTCGATCGACCGCGGGGCGTGAGCGCCGCGCTATCGGCCGGTATCGCGGCATCACGCGGCGACCTGGTGATCGCCATGGATGCCCAGTCCGTTCGGGCGCCGCATTTCGTCGCACAATTGATCTCGCGGCTCGCGCAGCATGAATTTGTCTTCGCGAGATTCGTTTCGTCCAACCGCGCAAGGCTCGGCGATCCGCTCGCCCGGCTCGGTCGTTCGCTGGCCGGTCGCGCCGAGTTGGCGTCGAGCGAGGGATTTCTCTGGGCGGCGCGGCGCGAAGCGGTGAGCGGGCTGGCCCTGGCGCGCGGCGCGTTTCGCGTCTTGCCGGGACTGGTGGCGCGGCGCGGATTTCGCGTGGGCCGGCTGAGCCTGGTCGATGGTCTCTCGCCGCGCGGGGCCGCATATGTCCCCGGAGCGCTGGAACGTCTCATCATTCGCTGGCTCGATCGGCGCTATGAACCGCACCTGGCCATGGAACTGGTTCGCGGCGACAGGTCCGCGACGCGACTGCCTCCGGGCCGTGTCCCGTCACGAGTGCGACTCGCGCCACGAAGCGGAATCGCCGAAGCGGTCGACTCCGACCACCTCGAATCCGCTTGAAGCGGGTCGCCTCGAACCACACCCGGGTAGCCTCTAACCACATGAAAATCTTTTTTTCCGCGGGCGAGCCGAGCGGCGACCTGCACGGCGCCAACCTGATCCGCGAACTGTCGCGACGCACGCCCGACTTCGAAGCGGTCGGTTACGGCGGCCCCGAAATGGCCAGCGCCGGCTGCGATCTGCACGTCGACCTGACCGCCCTGGCCGTGATGTGGTTCTTGCGGGTGCTGCTCAACATCCACAAGTTCCTGGCGCTGGCCGGGCGTGCCGATCGCTACTTTCGACATCATCGCCCGGACGCCGTGGTGCTCATCGACTATCCGGGCTTCAACTGGTGGATCGCGCGGCGGGCCAAGGCGCACGGCATTCCGGTTTTCTATTACGCGCCGCCGCAGATCTGGGCTTGGGCCAGTTGGCGGATCAAGAAGATGCGCCGCTTCGTCGACCACGTGCTGTGCAGCCTGCCGTTCGAAGCCAGGTGGTTCGCCGAGCGCGGCTGCCGCGCCGTGTTTGTCGGCCATCCCTACTTCGACGAAGTGCGGCGACAGGAATTGGACAAGCAGTTCGTGCAAAAGCACCACGACCCGAAGCGACCCCTGGTGGCGATTTTGCCGGGCTCGCGCACACAAGAAGTCGAACACAACCTGAAGCACTTTCTGGCCGCTGCCCGACTGATTCAGGCACAGGTGCCCAATGCCCGCTTCGCCGTGGCCAGCTTCAAGCCGCATCAGGCCCAACTTGCCCGCCAGGCGGTGAAAGACAGCGGCTTGCCGGTCGAGGTTTTCGTCCGTCGCACTCCGGAATTGATCCACCTGGCCGAGTGCTGCCTGGCCGTTTCGGGATCGGTCTCGCTGGAGCTGCTCTACCAGACCAAGCCCACCGCGATCTTGTATTGGATTTCGCCGTTGGCGTTCGCCGTGCAAAAGCGATTCCGCCGCGTGAAGTACATCACACTGGTCAACCTATTGACGACCGACGAGCTTTTTCCCAAGGATACCACGCCCTACGATCCCGAATCGAGCGAAGCCGAGCGCGTGCTGTTTCCCGAGTATCTGACGTGCGAGGACAAGTCGCGGCAACTGGCCCGGCACGCCGTGAGCTGGCTCACCGATCGCCCAGCGCGAGAGCGGCTGGTCGAACGGCTACAGGCACTCAAGACTGAAGTCGCACAGGGCGGGGCCTCGAGCACGGCCGCCAGTTACATCCTCGATCAACTCGCCAGTCGGCCCTCGCGGGAATTGCGGCCGCACTTCATTCCCAATCCGGTCGTGGCGGCGCCGATCGCGGTGCAAAGCGCGGCGGCCTAGCAGCAAGTTGTCCGCACGCGGTTTGTGCTAAGATCAAAGGAGCCGAACTCGGCCCTCTTTTTCCAAGTCTCAACGGAAGAGCGTGTGTTACTCGCCGAGCCCCCTCAAAGTCCCTATGACCTGAACTTCAGCGTGCTGGGAATTCCGGTCCGCGTGCATCCTCTGTTCTGGGCCGTGGCCCTGCTGTTCGGCTTGAGCGGAAACCAGAAGCCGCTCGACATGCTGTTCTGGGTGGGAACGGTTTTCGTTTCGATCCTGATCCACGAAATGGGGCACGCCCTGGCGGCGCGATCCTACGGCTGGCAACCTCGCATCACACTGCACAGCTTCGGCGGGTTGGCGTCGTATCATCCGACCTACCACAACACGCGATCGCAGATACTGATTACCGCTGCCGGCCCTGGCGCGGGCTTTCTGTTCGCCGGGCTGATCATCGCACTGATTGCCCTGGCCGGTCATCGGGTGGTGTTCGGCTGGCAGTATGGCTTGCTTCCGCTTCAATTCGAATTCTTCGAATCCGATCAGTTGAATATGCTCATTTTCGACTTGTTGTACGTCAACATTTTTTGGGGACTGATCAATCTGTTGCCGGTCTTTCCGCTCGACGGCGGGCAGATTGCGCGGGAATTGTTCGCGCTGGTTAGCCCGGCGGATAGCGTACGTCAGTCGCTGTGGCTTTCGGTGATCGCGGCCGCGGCGGTGGCGGTCTTGGCATTCACCCGGCTGGACGAAAAGTACATCGCGCTGTTCTTCGCTTACCTGGCCTACACCAGCTATACAACCCTGCAGGCTTTCGGTGGCGGGGGCGGAAGGTATCGATGAAACGCCCCTCGGCCAGCGACAAGCGGCAGGCGGCGCCCGACGCAACGCACCGCGTGGTCGTGCTGGGAGCGAGCAACCTGGCCCGCGGATTCCCGACCGTGGTGGAAACCGCCCAACGGGCCTGGGGTCGACGGCTGGAAATGTTCGTGGCCCTGGGTCGCGGCCGATCGTATGGCCGCTCGACGCGGATGTTGGGGCGGCAGTTGCCTGGAATCCTCGACTGCGGGCTGTGGTCGGAGCTGGCAGCCCGTTCGGCACTGCCGACGACGCTGCCGACGACGGCCGTGGTGACCGACATCGGCAACGACTTGCTGTATCACGAACCGGTCGAGCGAATCGTCGGCTGGGTCGAAGCGTGTCTCGATCGGTTGGTTGCCCTGAAGGCGCAGACCGTGGTCACTTTGCTGCCGATCGAGAACCTGGAAAGGCTCTCGCAAGTCCGATTTCAGATTTTACGAAGAATTTTTTTCCCGAGCAGCCGGGTCGGTCTGGACGAGGTTGGCGGGCGCGCGCGAGCTCTCAACGACGGCGTGCGACGACTGGCTGAGGCGCGCGGATTTAACGTCGTCGGCCCTCGCGCGGAGTGGTATGGAATCGATCCGATTCACATTCGATCGCGCCACATGACGTCGGCATGGCGCGAAATCCTGACGGCCGAGGGACCTGCGCCGGCGACGATCGATCCGGTGCGAACGTCGCTGGCGCGAGCCCTGTACTTGCACTCGAGAACGCCATTTCACCGCTATTTTCTGGGGTTTGAGCAGCGCCGAGCGCAACCCAGCGCCCGCTTGCCGGGCGGCACGACGATCGCAATTTATTGAGCGCGAGACACAGAAGTGCGCGCCATCGAGATTGCATTGCACGAGCCGCGTGCTGCGAGAATCATCGCGCACGCGAACTCAATCGAATTCGTTTTCAGTTGATCGATGTGAACGTCGCGAAGCGCGGCGCAGTGCAGCTAAGAACGCGCGCGAGAGACGAAGCGAACCAAAACAGCGCGCGAGCGGGTGGGAAAAAAATTCCGCGAAAGTCAAGTTTTGAGCGAAATCATGTTGCACAAACTTGCAGAATTTGTACAACTACTATTCAGATCTTTCCTGAACTTGCGTGTGTTGGGTTTTCTCGCGAGCAAGAGCGGAAACGTTTTGCTCCGAGAGCCTTTAGTTTTTGTTCAGGGTGGGACTCGCTCGGAGCACACGTGACTAGGAAGTCACCGAGACGGATCTTGCCGAAACTTTTTTAGGAGGACGGACCGTGGCCAAGAAGAAGAAGAAGAAAGCCGCTGCTAAGAAGGCTGCTCCCAAGAAGAAGGCGACCAAGAAGAAGAAGAAGTAGTTTGTCTTCGCGAGCGCTCTAGCGCCGCACGGCCGCTGACCAAGGCTCTCTACAACTGAGCCTCAGCGCACTGGATACAACGAGAAAGAGCCGTTCGGATCCCAGCGATCCGAACGGCTCTAATTTTTTGCGCAGTTATGGTTTTTTGCCCGAACGCAACCGCCAACCCGCCGGGCACTTACGGCCCAACCGACAGGGTCGGCAAGGGGGCCGATTCGGCCTTCATCCGGGGCAGATTTAGCACCAGGTTTTCGCAGATCGCGCGCAGGTAGGGACCGGCCGCGGCGTCGTCCAGCGTCTCGGCGGTGCGGCCCGCGTCGCCGGCGGTGCGAATGTTGATCTGGATCGGCACCTCTCCCAGGAACGGGATGTCCAATTCCACCGCGCGGCGCTTCGCCCCGCCGCTTCCAAAGATGTCGTACCGCTTGTTGCAGTCGGGACAGACAAAGCCGCTCATGTTCTCGACCATGCCCAGAATCGGAATGTTGACCTTGCGAAACATGGCGATCGCCTTGACCGCGTCCAACAGGGCCACATCCTGCGGCGTGCAGACGACCACGGCGCCGGAAAGCGGCAGCAACTGCGAAAGCGTCAGGGCGATGTCGCCGGTTCCGGGCGGCATGTCGATAATCAGGTAATCCAGTTCGCCCCAGGCCGTATCGCGGAGGAACTGCGTGATGGCGCCGTGCAACATCGGCCCGCGCCACACGACCGCTTCGCCCGGCGGCACCAGAAAGCCCATCGAGATGACTTTGACTCCGCCGACCTCGATCGGCTGAATCCGATTTTCGAGCACCTCGGGCCGGCGATTGACGCCCAGCAAATGCGGAATGCTGGGACCGTAAACGTCGGCGTCCATCAGGCCCACCACGCTGCCGGCCTTCGCCAAACCGAGCGCCACGCTGGCCGCGATCGTGCTCTTGCCGACCCCGCCCTTGCCCGAACCCACGGCGATGACGCTCTTGCAGGCCAGGCCGATCTGTCCGATCTTTTCGGCCGGCCGCTCGAAGTTGGCCAGCTCGACCGTGACGCTAGTGCCTTCGAAGCGAGACTTCAACAACTGGACCAGCCGGTCGCGGGCATCCAGGCTGAGAATGGCCGAATGGGTCGAAAGCGCCAGGGTTAGGCGAATGGACTGGCCATCGATCGCGATATCGCGCACCTGTCCGGTTTCCGCCACCGAGCGACCTGTCTCGGGATCGTTGAATTCGCTCACCGCCGCCAAAACTGCGGCCTTGTCCAATTGCTTGCCGGCCATCCGAATGGATCCTTTTCGTTGTCGCGCTTACTGAAATTCAAAGTTCGCCCTGGATGGCGCCGGCCGAGCGTGGACGCGGTTATCGACTCTCGCCCCAGGGGAGCGAATCCCAGATTTGGCCGGCCAGATCGGCTCCCGGCGAGACGACCTCGCCCAGGTGCCGCTCGGCCAGTCGCGCCAGTTGCAGGGCGTCGCGAACCGAACTCGAGAAGAACGATGCGCCCGCCTCGCGTATCAGCCACTCATAGCTCTTCATGTCCGCTTCCGCCACGACCGCAGCCCGGGCCAAGGGAAATCCGTCGCCCAGATCGCCCAATAGAGTCAACACGCCGGAGCGGTTTTCAGTTGTCAATTCCAAGACCAGTAAGCTGGCCGGGGAGCTTGTCAACTCGGCCCGCGCTTCTTTCAGGCCGCGCGTTTGCCGCAGGACGCTTACGCCGGGCAGATGTCGAGCAAGCGCCAAGGCCCACTTTCGGCTGCGCTCGCAGACAATGACTCTGGGCGTGTTCATCGTAGAGCTCCCATTCGATTTTAACAAGCCGCGCGGCGTGGCCAGTTCGACGCTCAAGGGGTCGCGTCGGGGCTCTTGCCTGTCGCCTTCTCCAGTCCGAGTTGGATGAGCCGGCGATAGAGCCGGGGGCGCGTCAGCCCCAGCAGCCGGGCCGCTTTGCTCTTGTTGCCCTTGGCGCGGCGCAGCGCACGTGTGATCAGTTCTTTCTCCACGCCGGCCAGGAACTCCTCCAGCACGATCGGATCGTCGCTGCGCCGCGGGTGGGCGGTGGCATCGGCGGCCCACCCAATCTTCTCGGGCAAGTCACCGGCCGTCACCTCGCCCCCGTGCGCCCGATCGTGCGCCTCGCGGACCAGCGCTCGCAGCTCGTCCACGTTGCCCGGCCAGGGATAGGCCAGCATTTGATCGAGCGCATCGGTCGAGAATCCACCCAGTTGTTTGATTCCCGCCGCGTTGGCATCTTCCAGAAAGGCCTGCGCCAGCAGGGGCACGTCGTCGCTCCGCTCGCCGAGCGGCGGCAGCTCGATCGTGATCGTGCTCAATAGTCCGGCTAACTCGCTGGAGAATTCGCCCTCGGCAATCAGCTCGGCCAACCGCTTGTCGGTTGTGGCAATCACGCGCACCGCCGCCACACCAGATCG
>JANNQN010000075.1:0-7934 GCA_031400775.1 Planctomycetia bacterium
GTCCGTTTGACCGTCCCATGTCCGTCACCCGCACGGCGAAATGTCGGGCGAGGTCACTGCCTCTTCCTTGATTCTGCAATCCCGGCTCACGACGATCCCCAGCTCGCTGCTGGACGGGCGAGGCGTGACGAGATTCACCTCAGCCGAATAATCGCCGGTCTCGAGAGTGCCCGTCTAACGCATCGGGCAGCGTCCTGACCTGGATGTCGGGGGGCATCATCGGAACGCGGCAGAGGCGATCCTGGGGAAGGGGTCCGTCTCGCCAACCGGTGCGTCAGCGGGGCGCCAGGGCGATGCGCATAGATAACCCTGCCGCACGCCGTGGCAGCGGACACGACAAGCGCCCGATTGCCCACTAAAAGGATGTTAAGCAATCAGTGTGGCGCACGGCAGGGCTTGTAGTTTAGTCGTGCGTCAGCGGAGCACTAGATCACGTCGGGCATCATCGGAACGCGTGAGAAAACGCGATCCAGGTGGGCCGATTTTCTTGACCGGCAAGCGGCGACCCGTCAGACTGCTGGGGCAATTGGACGCGCGGCGCTGCGGTGACACCCAGCGCTGCCTTTGTGCGTGGCTCGCTCGACTGCACAGGGTCGGGCGGGCCTATTGTATCTCCGAATTAGTGGCGCGGGGGAGGACGTTCCTCGCCCGGCTCGCAAAGCTGGGAGAAGCCCTGTTCAACTCGGGTCCGCGCCTCCATCGGTATAGCGTGTTTCGAGGCCTGCTCGCTTTCTACCAAGGGACGAGCGGGCCTCTTTTCCATGGGCTGCCACTTTGGCGATCCCGCACCGGCGGTCGTAACGCCTGAACCTGCCCAGTTGTCTTGGTTTGCTCCATTCTGGGGTGAAATGTCGCGTAGCTGGCAACACCACGACGGAACAAAGCTAGAGTTGGTGTGCATGAAAGAAGCGCACTGCAAGAGTTGCTGGCAGGAGATTCCGGCGAGGGTATCGCTCTGCCCTCGATGCGGCCATGTCGACGGGGCTCGCGTAAATAAGGCTGCCGCCCACTTGCTGATGTACGTCTCAGCCGGTGTTCTCGCGACCGCGCTCGCGGCCTGGTCAACGTTCCACCGCATCTAGCCCTTCGCCCCCGCTTGACCTTCTCGCAAGCCGCGTAGTGCGTGTGGATCGCCAGCTTGTGCATTGCCGCGCTGGCCTGCTCGACCAGCCGGAATAGCTCGTCGTCCGGCGGGAAGCATTCGTGGTGCATCCGGTTTTCGAGTTTCCGCACATAGTGAGCCATCGGCGCCAGCTTGGCGAAGAGCGCGTCGAGCTGGGCTAGGGTCAAATCGCAGCTGTTCATCGCTGTAGTGTACGGCTGGATAGTACAAGGCGCCTAGCTGACTCCAGATTTAGCTGGGATTTCTATCCTCCTTGCAATCTTGTTGACATGCCATTCAGTCCAACCAGTATGGATTAAAAGGCTTTCCACCGAATGAGTTCAGGGATCTAGGAATTACCGCTAATGCAAATCAGAATCGTGCTGTTCACCTTGGCTGTGGTGGCTGCTCCGTTGTTGGCTCGCGCCTCCTCAATTGCCTATAGCTTCACGAGCGGCGGCTTGGGTGCCTCCGCCAATTTCGCTCGATCTGGCAGCGACCTGATCGTCACCCTCACGAATACTGGCACCGCCGACGTAATGGTGCCGACCGACGTTCTCACGGCGGTTTACTTCGACGTCGCCGGCAATCCGGCGTTGACCCGATCCTCCGCCATGGTCCCGGTCACCAGCGAAGTCTACGAGATTGGCAGCGGCGCCCTTGTCACGCCCGGCGATCGCGTGGTCGGGGGCGAGTGGGCCTTTCTCATCGCCAATGGCATCTCCTCAACGGGCCTTGGCATTTTTGGGCCGGGCGATCTTTTTCCGGGGGCAAACCTGCAAGGACCCTCAAGTCCTGACGGAGTGCAATTTGGCATCATTCCAACTGCCGACAATTTGACGACCGGCAATGGCGGCATCTCTGGATCTTGGATGATCCGCAACACGGCGGTATTCACGCTCGGCGGCTTTAACCTTGAGCCGAACACGGCGATCAGCAACGTCGTCTTTCAGTACGGCACCGCACTGGACGAGCCGCAGTACACCGGGCACACCCCTGAGCCCTCCAGCTTCGTCCTCGCCGCGATCGGGCTTATCGGCTTGGTTGTGTGGAAGGGGCGGAAGCGGTGAGCCGGGCATCGGGGTAGGCTATACTGAGGTCACGAGCGGATCACTTCGCAATACGCAGCCGCGCCGGCTTAACCCACGACAATACATCGGACCTCGCATGGACTCGCAACCGAGGCACGGACTGAAAATCGCAGACACGCCGACGGAAGATGAAGCAGCGGAGGCGAGCGATTCGACAAACACTGTCTCTCCCTCTCCGCCGTCGCCGACTGAATTCAGATCAAGCCAGCAGTCTCTGTGGGCTGCGGATGATCAGCTGAAGAAACGACCAGGTAAAACCAAGCGGCTTACTCCAGAAGAGATAGTTGAGGAGCTGGACCGTGTGAGCCGGCTGAACGGTGTTCCGACTTTGGCCCGGGATACATGCCAGGACGATTGAAAGGCACTCGGAAGAAGGCAAGTCGAACCGCCGAATGGCGCCTTCCAACTTGCTTCAGTAGACGAAACAGCAACGGCTTCCGCGTGGCAACCGTCCCTGAGCCCTCCAGCTTCGTCCTCGCCGCCCTTGGCCTGACCGGCCTGGTTGTCTGGCGGCGGCGGAAGCGGTGAACCTGGTCCCAGCCCCGGCAGTAATCAGGCCGACCTGGCCCACAACGGCCCGTACCATTGTCGAAGGTGGCTGCCTAAGTCGGCGGTCGGCCGCGCTGCCGGTGCGGTGCGTGCTAGACTATCGATATGGGACGCCTCACACCCGCTGAACGCGCCGCGATCAACAATCGCTTGAAGGAAATCAAGGCGAGGATCGCCAAGCCGGTGCTGACGATCGAGCAAGTCGAGCAACTGCGCACTGAGCGTGCCGGGCTCCTGAAGCAGATCATGAACGACCGCAACGGCATGTAGGACGCAGGTTCAGCGCGGTCTGTCGTGGTCGGCGTGTCAGATCGCGAGTAGACCGAAAGGAAGAGGAACGTCAAGACGAAGCGTAGCGACCGTCCGAAGACGACCAGGTCGAAGAGAGCCGCCCAGAGCTCGGTCGAAGCTTGTCTCAAGCCGATGGTGTTCCAGTCCATTCCTTGCGAGACTCTCGGGGAGATTACTGCCCCGATGATTACCGACGTGGCGGAGAGCGATGAGGTTCGTGTATGGGAGTCGATTTGACTGTCGCATGTCCATCACCGGAACAGCGAAATGTCAGGTGAGGTCGGGGCTCAACAGCGGAGGATCGCCATGTTCGGCGTCAGGCACCATCACATAGTGATCATTGTTGCTCTGGTCGGGGCTGGCGTTCTGTTGTGGTACCTCTTTGCCAACCAGCCAGCACTATGAGCGAAGCCCCGTAACAATCCACGTTGCGCACGTTACTTCGGTCGCTGCCCGTTATGGCCGGTGCGGCTGCGCTTGTTGCCGGCGCAATGGAGGTGAAGCAAGCCCAGCGGCGCGAGCGAGCGACCAACTGTGGCGGCGATTATTTCCGGCCAACCCCCAAGATGCGGCTTTCACGCCCTCGCCATTACCAAACGTCGATTTTTCTTTACATTTGGTCGCGCCCCTGGCAGAATTAGGCTCTGCGGCGACTCATATACCCGCCGTGGGTGGCGACCTGGTGGTCAGCCGCGCCCTGGTCTTTATCTTTGGGCATCGATTGAGCATTGAATCGCCAGTGAGCCAGTCACGGCCGACTTTTGAGGAGTTGATCGCGCATGCGCAGGGCGGGTGTTCGAGCGCGTCGGGCCAGCTATACGATCAATGCCGCGGCTATTTGCTGGCGATCGCCAACCGTCGGCTCGACGACAGGCTGCGAGCCAAGATGGGTGGCTCCGACCTGGTGCAGCAAACCCTGGCCAATGCGCATCGCGACTTAGCCAGTTTTCGCGGCCGTACCGAAGACGAGTTCGTCGCTTGGCTCCGACAAATCCTCGTCAACCAGGTGGCCCGAGCGAATCGCGACTACCTGGACACCGCGAAACGCGACGTGTCGCGCGAGGTTGCCCTGGGGGAAGAGAACTCCTCTCGCAATGGAGGCAATTGGTTGCCGGCCAACCTCGAGACTCCCAGCCGGCACGCCATGTCGCACGAGACCCATGATCGTCTTCGGCAGACGCTAGCCCGTCTCAGCGCGCCATACCAGCGGGTAATCGAGCTGCGCAATCGGGATCGGCACACGTTTGCCGAAATCGGTGTCGAAATGTCGCTTGGCGAAGAGCAGGCGCGGCGACTGTGGATCCGCGCCGTCGAACGTTTGCGGCGAGAAATGTTGGCGGGAAACGGTTAGCCTGCCATGACGAGCGATCGCAAGCGGCAAGAACGGCAGTTTGAAGCACTTCTGGCTTCGTATGACGACGCCCTCCTGGCCGGGCGCGGGGAGGATTTTGAGACCGACCTGCCTGCCGATCTCGCACAGCGGCTGCGTGAAACCCAAGAGTGCTTGGGGCATTTGCACGCGATGTGGGGAACGGCGTCTCCATCGGGCGAAAGCGCAGAGCCGGCCGCGAAATCTACGGCCAGCGAGACCGGTATCGAGGGCGAAAGGATTGGCAGGTTTCGGATCGTGCGCGAATTGGGGAGCGGCGGCGCCGGAATCGTATTTCTAGCGACGGATCCGAAACTGGGCCGACTGGTCGCGCTCAAGGTGCCGCGTCCCGAGGGACTCATGTCGCGCGAGCTGCGACAGCGTTTTCTGCTCGAGGCAGAGGTGGCCGCCCGCTTGAACCACCCGCATATTGTCGCGGTGCATGAAGTCGGCGAGGCGGGACCGATTTGCTACATCGCGGCCGAGTATTGCGACGGACCGAACCTGGCGGAATGGCTGGACTCGCGAAACAAGGAGATTTCCCCGCAAGTGGCCGCCGAACTCGTGGCGACCCTCGCCGCCGCGCTGCACCATGCTCACGTGCGCGGCGTGCTGCATCGCGATCTCAAGCCCAGCAACGTACTACTATGCGCGCCGGCGTCGGGTGTCCTCTCCGGGCGGGACGCCGACGGTGAACTGTCGGCCTTGGTCGCCAAGGTGGGCGACTTCGGCCTCGCAAAACTCGTCGAGCGCGAAGGTGACGAAACGCGGACCGGCACCGTGATGGGCACCCCACGGTACATGGCGCCCGAGCAGGCCGAAGGACGCACGTGCGACATTGGCGTCCATACCGACGTGTACGCGCTTGGGGTCATTTTGTACGAGCTGCTAACGGGGACTCCCCCGTTTTGCGGGCCGACCGAGACCGACACGCTGCGGCGCGTGCTCTTGGATGAGCCGGCCCCGCCCCGAAGAAAGCGTGCGGACATCCCGCCCGACCTGGAGGCGATTTGTCTCAAGTGCCTCGAGAAGCGGCCCGAAGCTCGCTATCCAACCGCCGCCGCGCTCGAGGATGACCTGCGCCGCTATCTGACAGGACGCACAACAATCGCCAGACCCTTGAATTTCGTGGGCCGAATGTCGCGTTGGGCCCGGCGGCGTCCGGCGATCGCCGCACTCTCGGCGGTTCTCATCATCACATTATCCACCATGTTCGGCGGTTCGCTAATCTACAGCGCACAGCTACGAGATGCTTTGTCCGAGATGATGCGCCAGCGGAGTGTCGCCCAGGATGCGGCTTACCGCAGCCGGCAATTGCTCTACACCGCCGACATGCGCCGTGCCCACGACGCCTGGCGAAATCAACACGTTGCGCAAGTCGTCGAGATTCTGGATGAGCAGAAGCCGCGCGCCGACGAAGCAGATCGGCGCGAGTTCTCCTGGTACTTGCTCGACGGGCTCTGTCACCAGCAGCTCTTCACCCTGCGCGGCCATACGGAGGACGTGTTTTCAGTGGCTTGCTCGCCCGACGGTGCTATGTGGGCGACAGGGGGGAAAGACACCACGGTCCGGCTGTGGGATGTGGACACGGGCGAGACGCGGCAAGTACTCACCGGACATACCGGCGAGGTCACACGGGTCGCCTTCGCGCCCGACGGCAAATTGCTGGCATCGGCCAGCGAAGATCAGACGCTGCGGCTGTGGGGCATGCCGGATGGCGAGTTGCAGCAGGTCTTGACAGGTCACAGCGACCATGTAACGTGCGCCGCCTTCTCGCCCGACGGCAAATGGCTCGCCAGCGGCAGCCGCGACAACTCGGTGCGGGTCTGGGACATGGAAACCGGAGAGACGGTCGTTCGCCTGGAGGGACGCGAACGGGAATTCTTGTCAATCGATTTTACTCGCCAAGGCGACATGCTCGTCGCCGGCGATGGCAAGGGATTCGTGTTCTGTTGGCGAACCGATGACTGGCGGCTGTTGCAGGGCTTCGACAACGGCAGGCAGGATAAGAAAGACTTGGAATCGATGTTGACGTTGGTTCGCGCGCCTGATCGAGATTGGATCGCGGGCGCCGGCCGGCTCAACATCATTCACTTGTGGGAGGCCCGGGGCGACGGTCTTGCCGCCGTGCATCAATTGGCCGGCGGCCATAACGAGAGGATTCAGGCGGTTGCGTTTTCACCTCAGGGTTCAACGCTCGCCTCGGCCGACAATCAAGGAGTCGTGCAGATTTGGGACACACGGGCGCTCGGCCAACGCCGGACGATCCTGGGGCACGTCGGGCGCGTGTGGAGTCTGGCCTGGTCGCCCGACGGAGAAATGCTGGCCGCCGCCGGCGCGGACGGACGCGTCAAGATATGGCAGGCCTCCGTGCGGGCCGATGGCGCCAGCACCTATCCACTCGTGGCCCAGAAGACCGAGGCCATGGTCTTCTCTCCGAGTGGTGACCAGCTTGTCGTCAGTTGCTTCGATGGATCCATCCACTACTTCGACGTCAAAATGCGGGCGCTCCTCGAAGTCGACCATCGTCACACACGCGAAAGTCGTGTTGCCGATGGAAATACGGCGGGCAATGCCGGCGATCCCTCGCAGGTCGTTGGAGTTTCAGCCGCAGGGCTGATCGCCAGCCGTGATGCTTGGGGGACGCGCGTTTGGAAACGCGGCGAGCAACAAGACCGCCTGCATCTGGCCGCCCGAGACGATGCCTTCCCGCGTCCCGTGGCTTGGTCGCGCGATGGGCGGTGGCTGGCCACGACGACCGACGCGACGACGACCGTAATCGTCGACGTCGGTTCGAAGACGATCCTGCACCGCTTGGACAGTAAGATTTGGCCGTCCGACCTGACGTTTTCGCCCGATGGACGGCGGTTGGCCGTGGCTGCCGATCGATTGCGAGTGTTCGACACGGCGACGGGCGACCTCGTGTCGGAGTTGGAGGAAGCCAGCGAATCGCAGTATTCCGCCGATGGCGAGATTTTGGCTGCCAGGCGTGAAAGTGTGATGCGAATTCACGATGCCCGCACGGGTCGTGTCCTGCGAAGCTTCGTCAGTGGCGCGGAATCTCTCAGAATTGCACTGAGCCCCGACGGCAAGACGCTGGCTGGCGGTGTCGCCGATCCGCCGAGCATCATCTTTTGGGATGTGCGGACCGGCCAAGAGCTGATGACCGTGCCGTTACAGGAGCCGCCTGGATCCCGCCTGACCTGTCTTTCGTTTTCGCCACAGGGCGATCGCCTGGTCGCCGCCGGCGCGAATGCGGCTGGCGAAGGTCGGGCCTGGGAATGGGCGATCCAACGCGAAGAATGATTCCCGTGAGCTGTTTCCGCTCACAAAGCGTGGCCGGCCCGTCGCAAGCGCGTCGATGTCTGTGAGTCGCACGACGACTCGAGTTCCCCATCCCCCAAGAAGCAGGGCGAATCGCGGTCGCGGCTGTCGTGCACGTCGGTCGAGACGTGCGTCTCTCCCAACCCGATCGTAAAGCCGTTGCGGCCATCGTAAGCCTCGGCCCACCAGCCGTCGAGCACCGACAAGT
>JANNQN010000076.1:0-28590 GCA_031400775.1 Planctomycetia bacterium
GTACAGGTAGTTGGCTGTCTCACCATGACGGTTGGGTTGAATCTCGAAGAGCATCCAAGCCCAAACCGCGGCCTCGCCGCCAGCAATTGTTCCAGCGGTGTACCATTGCGATGCATGAACGTGATCTTCGGAGGTGATACGACGATCAGCTCCTTCGAAGAGGATGATTACCTTTGACGTTTCTTTCATCTTGTGCAAATTCAGCACAGACTCTGGGAGCGGCGTGGTAATGAATTCATTGGTCACGTAGCTCGTACCCTTGGCCCCATTCTTCAGCAGGTCTCGGCCCTTGGGATCGTCCGGACAAATCCGGATGGCCTCGACCGACTCGACGTACGGAGACAAGGTGTAAACCCAGGACTTGCCCGTCCCGGCGTGGACGTTCTGCGGAAAGCGTCCGTGGTTCGAATCGGCGAACATGTGCGTGGCCAAGCCAATTTGCCGCATGTTGTTGATGCAACTCGTGACTCGCGCCGCCGCTCTGGCGGCCTGCACCGCCGGCAGCAACAGCCCGATCAGCACGCCGATCACGGCGATCACCACCAGCAGCTCGACCAACGTAAATCCGCGACGGCGCATGGTTGAACCCGATTCTTGCAAAAGACGCCACAACGTACCGCGCGAAACACTTGCGATGGTCGCGACCTCCCCGCGGCTTTGGGAAAAGCCGAAGGGCGAGAGCGCGGCTGTCGCCGGCTTCGAGCGTTCTAATTGCCCCACCACCGGCGCGCATCGCATTCGCGCGGCGTGTCTGAACGACCACGCCCACGCGGCTAGGCGCGCGGCGGCGGAACTGTTGGCAAGGATGTGACGGATTGCAACCGGCGCTCGGCGGACGACACTTGTCCGGCCGGCGCCCAATCAAACTCCCAAAGTGATTCGATTGCCATGGGGATCGCCGCGCCAGAGACGATCCACAGCGTCGACAGGCCGCGGCACTTGCGGGCCTCGAATGCCGACACCCAACCGACGCTCGTGCCCGACTCCGGCGGCGTGCCCGCCACCCTTGGCATGCACGTGGCACAGGCTCGCTGGGCATCGGACGGCTCTTGTTCGTGGCCGCCGCAACAGGCGCCATGCTGGTCGCCAGCATCATCGGCATGGCAGACCTCGCCAGCCTCACAGGCATCGTGATCGTGGTCCGCGTGTTCCTCGGCATGCAAGGCCAGTTGCACGTGCTCGGGAATCGTCACTTCGTGCTGTTGTGCCCAGGCGATTCGCTCGGCCGGCGTGAAGCAGCAGCAGCTTGTCCAGCACTGTTCGGCCGAGACACAACCGCAGCGATGATCCTGGCAGGGAAAGGGCACGGAGGGGTCGTGCGTGGCGGCCTGCGGCAAGGGATAGCCCCAGACGCTCGCCAAATACGCGACCAGCGACACGACGGTCAGAAACCGGCGCGCTCTTCGCGAAGCAGAATAGAAAAAACGGGAGGAGGACATCGATGGTTCGCTGGTGCGGAAAACTCGTAGGCGGTCCCAGCCCAAGCGGGGGCCGGAACGAGCTTTCCAGGGGGATCTAGAACTTCCTTCGCTAGCGTGCCGATAGGCACACAGGTAGCCGCGAGCATTCCTTGCTCAAGGAAACCCACTTAGCTACAAGTCACCGGCGTTACTCAGGTGCCGAAGGAAGGGCGCCGTTTGTCAGAACAAACGGAAAATCCCGATACGTCTCGCAATTTAGTCAGCCCCCGCAAGCGTGTCAAGCAATTCTCCCGCGGGTTCCATCGTATTATACCGCCCCCGAAACCGCCGGGTTTCGCCACCCGCCTGCGAGGTGACTCCTGGCCGACGCGCCCTCGAGACAGCCCCACGGTCGGATGGACCCTTGGACAGCGTCGCCGGACGGCATTAGGCTGGGGAGAGCCACCACCCCTAAGGTCATCGCGGCAGCCATGATAAGACGTGCATTATTGCTTGGAATCGTGCTCGTGACCGGCTGCGGACCGCCCCAGTTGGAACCGGCGAACTACCGGCTGATCGAGTCGCTTCGCACGGCGCTCTCGGCCCGCAACGGCACCTGGTTGGAAGACAACGCCAAATCGATCACCAAAAAGCACGCCGACGGCCAAATGTCCGACGGGGAATTCGCTGCGTTCGAGGCCATCATCGGCCAGGCTCGCGGCGGGGATTGGGCCGGCGCCGAGCAGGAAATTGTTCGCCTCGCCAAAGCTCAGCGCGCCGGCGGCCCGCTTCCACCTCCCAAAAGTGGCAAGTCGGCCCCGAAGCAGTGAGCGAACCACGGTCGAGTCCCGGCCGTCCTACTGGGGACCGTTGCGGGGGACGGGTCACCCGACGACTCGTGATATACTTGCAAGCCCGGGCATGTCCGAAGCGCTACCGCCGGGAGTCGTGTCCGAGCGGAAAACCGTCGAGCACAAGTAAGTAGCCATGATTCTGCTGATCGATAACTACGACTCGTTTACCTACAACCTCGTGCAGCGCCTGGGCGAGATCGACCCGACGCTGGATCTCGAGGTCAAGCGCAACGACCGCATTACGCTCGACGAGATCGCGGCACTTGCTCCTTCGCACCTGATCATCTCGCCCGGGCCTTGCACGCCCAGCGAAGCGGGAATCTCGTGTGCGGCGGTGACGCGTTTTGCCGGGCAGATGCCGATCCTCGGGGTTTGCCTGGGGCATCAGGCTATCGGCCAGGCGACGGGCGGCACGATCGTCCGCGCCAAACGGCTGATGCACGGCAAAACCGATTGGATCTACCACGACAACCAGGGCCTGTTCGCCGGCTTGGAAAATCCGCTGGAAGCCACGCGTTACCACAGCCTGGTCATCCAACCCGACACGCTCAGCCCCGACCTGGTGGCCTGCGCCTGGAGCGACGCGCCCGACGGATCGCGCGAGATCATGGCCATTCGCCATCGCAGCTACCCGCTGTTCGGCCTGCAATTTCACCCGGAGAGTTTCCTCACCACTTCCGGCACCAAGCTGCTGGAGCGCTTTTTGGAAATTGCACCACGGGCGCTTTCGGGCCGGGCGACCGCGGCGCCTTCCAGGTCGTGAGGCGTAGCCGGCCCCTGCAATCGCAATTTCCATTCTCCCCGAACTGCACGCGAACCGATCACCATGCTGAGCGTCGACGAAGCGTTGCAACAGGTTCTCGCGCGCGCCAGGCCCCGGCCGGCCGCGGAGTGTGCCGTGGGGCTAACCCGCGGGCTGGTGCTGGCCGAAGACATTGCCAGCGACATCGATTCGCCGCCGCACGATAAATCGGTCGTCGACGGTTACGCCGTCCGCGCCGCCGACCTGGCCGACGGATCGGCCGAGCTAGACGTGCTGGAAGAAGTGACTGCCGGCGCCGTCCCCACCCGCGAAGTGACGCGCGGCAGCGCGACGCGGATCATGACCGGGGCGCCGATTCCCGCGGGCGCCGATGCCGTCGTGATGATCGAACATGCTCGGCTGGTCGCGCCCGCCACGGAGCGCGAACGCGTGCAGATCTCCGGCAAGCCGCCGGTACTGGGACAAAACATCATGCGCCGCGCCATCTCGATGGTCCGCGGACAGATCGTGCTAGCCGCGGGCTGTGAGCTGCGGGCAATCGAGCTCGGCGTGCTGGCCGAGGTGGGCCGCTCGGATATCTCGGTCGTGGGCCGCCCGCGACTGGCCATTCTGGCGACCGGCAATGAGTTGGTGCCGGCGAAGGAAATGCCGCAAGCCGGCCAGATTCGCAACAGCAACGGTCCGCTGCTGGTGGCGGCTGCCGAAGCGGCCGGCGCGACGGCGCTCGACTTGGGCATCGCTCGCGATACGGTCGAATCGCTGCGCGAGTCGATCGCGCGCGGATTGCAGTCGGACGTGCTGATTATCTCCGGCGGCGTCTCGGCCGGCGTGCTTGATCTCGTTCCTACGGTGCTGACGGAGTTGGGCGTGCGACAGGTCTTTCATAAAGTGAATCTCAAGCCCGGCAAGCCGCTCTGGTTCGGCGTCTTGTCCGCGGCGGCCGGCGACAAACTGGTGTTCGGGTTGCCCGGAAACCCAGTTAGCAGCCTGGTGTGCTTCGAGCTGTTCGTGCGACCCGCGATTGGCTGTTTGGCCGGCCGCCGTGATGCTTCGCTCGATCAGGTCGCGGCCGAACTTGCCATGCCGCACGTGCATCGTGGAGATCGGCCCACGTATCATCCGGCACGCCTGGAATCGGCCGACGGGCGGAACCTGATCCGGCCGCTCCGCTGGCAAGGCTCGGGCGACCTGCGAACTCTGGTCGATGCCAATGCGCTGGCCTGTTTTCCGGCCGGCGATCGCGAGTATCCGGCCGGCGAGTCGATCGTGGCCTTGCTCCTGCCCGGATCGAACTGATGGCTCGCCGTGCGAGCAATCCGGTCTGTGCAAATCCTGCGAATCCCCCTACGCTTGAATGGATGGGAACCGCGCCCACCATAGCTCGAGGCTCCTCGCGACAAGTCGATGCTCAGCGCGAGGCCCGATCCGCGCCAGCACCGGTCTGGTGGCGCTCGACGTTTGCCATGGCGCTGGCGGGCCAGGTGTTGTTTTGGGCCGCGCTGCCGCCGCTCGAGCTCGCGCCGCTTGCATGGCTGGCTGCCGTGCCCTGGGTGCTGTTGATTCGCCGCGACACGCTGGCCGGACGGCAACCGTATCTGGCGCTGTGGCTGTCGAGCTTTATCTTTCACCTGGCGGCGTTCTATTGGGTGACGCTGCCGCACTGGGCCACGACGTTCGGCTGGCTGGCGCTGTCGTTTTACCTGGCGCTATACTTTCCGCTTTTCATTGGACTCAGCCGCGTCGCGGTGCGTCGCTTGCGCGTCGCGCCACTGGTGGCCGCGCCGGTCGTGTGGGTGGGGCTCGAGTTGGCCCGCGCGCATCTGCTGACGGGTTTCGGCATGGGGGCGCTGTCGCATACTCAATATCGCTGGCCAATGGTGGTGCAGATCAGCGATTTGTTCGGCGCCTATGGCGTCAGCTTCTTGATCGTGCTGGTCGGCGCGGCGCTGGCGCAGATGTTGCCCTGCGAGGTCGCGCGCCGCTCGTGGTGGCCCGCCGTGCCGCTGGCCGCGGCGTTGGGCTGCGCGCTGGCCTATGGATCTTGGCGCACGAACCAGGAGACGACGCATGCAGGGCCCAAGGTGGCTTTGATCCAGGGCTCGATCGACATCGAGATGAAGCACGATCCCCAGCAGGGACAGCAGATTTTCGACCAGTACTTCGGTCTCTCGGGTAAAGCGGTACGGGAACATGCGGACTTGGATCTGATTGTCTGGCCGGAAACGATGTTTCGTTATCCCTGGTTCACATTCGATAAGGATTTTGTCCCGCCTGCCGATGCCGGCTGGACCCCAACCGAACTCGAAGCACGCAGCCGCCAAGCCGTTGAGCAAACCGTGGCGCCACTTGGCGTCGCAATGCTGTTGGGCATCGATGCCATGCACGAGTCGAGTGCAGGCGCCGAGCGGTACAACTCGGCGCTGTTCTTTGATCGCGCCGGTCGACTGCTAGGCCAATACGCCAAGATTCACATCGTGCCCTTCGGCGAGTATGTGCCGTTGGCCGACACGTTTCCCTGGCTCTATCAATTGACGCCGCTGCCCAATGGAATCAATCGAGGCGCGCGGCCCGAGTCGGTGAGGGTTGGCAAGGCGAGCTATGCGCCGAGCATCTGCTACGAAAACACGATCCCGCATTTCATCCGCGGACAGGTCGTGCAATTGCGGGCCGAGGACCGCGAGCCGGACATTCTGGTCAACCTGACCAACGACGGCTGGTTCTGGGGCTCGAGCGAGCTGGACATGCATCTGGCTTGTGCGGTTTTTCGAGCTATCGAGTGCCGCAAGCCATCACTGATCGCCGCCAATACGGGTTTTTCGGCCTGGATCGATTCCAACGGTCGGATCAGGGCCCAGGGCCGCCGGCGGCTGACCGACGTGATCGTTGCCACTCCCGAGATCGACCAGCGCCGCAGCCCTTACCTGGACTATGGAGACGCGCCGGCCGGGCTATGTCTACTGGCGACCGTGGCACTAGCGATCTTGGGCATTTCGGACCGCCGCCGAAGCCGCCAAAAGCCTGGGCCATCAACCAGTTAGATTGCCGAGTCCGCAGGAGATTTGAGGCTAGATTCTCGCACGTCCAGGCCGGGGCAAGGTACGCTTCCCATGTACCCCAAATTGCCAGGATTGGCGTTCTCTGATTGACTTTGCATTCTACCCCGAATTATACTGAAAAGCTCACCAGTGGCGCTGCGGTATCTCCTGACCAGCTAAAAACTTGGTGAGGCTGGGGCGGAGAATTCGGACCGCACTTTGCGGTCGTCAGACAGCACGTCCAACTGGCCACGTCTTTCGTCACTCGTTCGTGATGCCGGCTGGATCGATCGCGGGAAATCATCTATGAACTTGATCGGCAAGATTTTCGTCGTGCTCATCTTCGTCATGAGCCTGGTTTTCATGGCGTTTTCGGTGGCGGTCTACGGCACGCACCAGAACTGGAAAAAGGCGGCCACCGACCTCGACGTCAAGCGCAAGGCCGCGATCGCCGATCTGGCAAAGGCGCAAGAAGAAAAGACAGCGTTCGAAACGGAAATCGAGAAGGAGCGGACCGCGATTCGCCAGGCCCTGGCGAAGCTCGAGACCGAACGCAACGAGCTGCAAGTGCAGCGCGACGAGCTGGTCAAGCAACGCGACGCTTTGATGATCAAAGACAAAGAGGCCGTGGCGGCGCTCGACTCGGCTCAACAGAACCTGGCTAAATTGACCACCGAAGTCGAAGGCTTGCGGGGTGATATTCGCGACGCTCAAGGGCAGCGCGACAAGCATTTCTCGCGGGTCGTCGAATTGACCGACCAGATCCACCAGGCCCAGGGCGAGCTGAAGCGGCTGGAAGAACGGCGGATTCAGTTGGCCGCCCAGGTCGCCGCGCAGGGGCAGGTGCTGACGGCACACGGATTGACGAAAGACACGCCGGTCGATGGCTTGCCGCCGCAGGTGCGCGGCAAAGTGTTGGCCATCAATCGCGATGACATGATCGAGATTTCGCTGGGCTCCGACGACGGGCTGCGGCCCGGACATACGCTCGAGGTTTTCCGCGGCAGCAAGTATCTGGGCCGGCTCGAAGTGTTGCACGCCACGCCGGATCGGGCCGTGGGCAAGGTGCTACCGGGCTTCAAGAAGGGCGCTATTCAGAAAGACGACGATGTCGCCACTCGGCTTAAAGTCAGCTAAGAAAAAAGCAGCCGCAGCCGCGGCCCCGCCGGCAGCCAAGGCGGCCGCCCAGACGCGCGGCGTCGTGGTCGAAAAACCCAAGGCCAACATCTACACGGTGTTGCTGATCTTGTCGTTTGTCGCGATCCTGATCGCATGCCTGTGCCTGTACGGCGAAATGAACGTTTACGACTTCAAGACCAAGGCCGTTCTCTAGAAGCGCTCCCAATACTCTCGCGAGAAGTGAGCAAGGATGCTCCAACGACTCTTCGGACTGCTGGGCTCGGACCTGGCCATCGATCTGGGCACAGCCAACACGCTGGTCAGCGTGGCCGGCGAAGGCCTGGTCCTCAACGAACCCTCGGTCGTGGCCGTTGAGGAGGGCACCAGCCGCATCGTCTCCGGCGGTTGCGCCGTGGGGCACCTGGCCAAGCAAATGCAAGGCCGCACTCCGCAGTCGATCTCGGTCGTGCGTCCGCTCTCCGCCGGCGTGATCGCCGATTTCGAACTCTGCGAGGCCATGCTCCGCTATTTCATTCGCAAGGCCCGCCGCCGCGGCCTGGGCGTGAAGCCGCGCGTGCTGGTGGCCGTGCCCGGCTGCATCACCCGCGTCGAAAAACGGGCCGTCTACAACAGCACCGAACGGGCCGGCGCCCGCGAGGTCTTCGTCATGTCCGAAGCCAAGGCAGCCGCGATCGGCGCGTCGCTGCCGATCGCCGAGCCCGTCGCCAGCATGATCTGCGACATCGGCGGCGGAACCACCGACGTGGCCGTGCTTAGCCTGGGCGACATCGTGGCGCAGCAATCGGTCCGCGTGGCTGGCGACGCCATGGATCAGGCCATCGTCGACTATCTCAAGCGGCACTACAGCCTGCGCGTGGGCACCAGCGCCGCCGAGTTGCTGAGAATCGAAATCGGCAGCGCCTATCCGTTGGACGAAGAACTTTCCGACGAAGTGCGTGGCATCGACGCGGTCAGCGGATTGCCGCGCAAAGCCACGATCACGAGCGAAGAAGTCCGCGAGGCGCTGGCCGCGCCCCTGTTGCAAATCGTCGACGCCATCAAGAACACCCTCGACGCATGCAGCACCGACCTGGCCTCGGACCTGGTCGACAACGGGCTGGTGCTGGCCGGCGGCGGAGCCTTGCTGCGCGGAATCGATCGCTTCGTCGGTCAGCAAACCGGCTTGCCCACGCGCGTCTGCGCCGATCCGCTCACGGCTGTGGCTCGCGGCACGTATATCTGTCTGGAACACTTCGACCGCTGGCGCGGCGCCATGCAATCGAGCGATGACGACGTCTAAAGCGCAGTTTCGGCCATGGCTCGACCGCAGCACTATTTCGATTGGCAGCGAATCGTCGATGAGCAGACCGACGACGAGTCGCCCGAGAACACGCGCGGGCGGCTGCGCTGGGTGATGGCCGGATTCTGCCTGGCGGCGCTGGCCATTCTTGCCCGGGCCGCGCAGTTGGAAATCACGGATGGCGAAAATTTTCGCCGCCGGGCCGCCGAGCCGATCGAGCGCACCGTGGCTATTCCCCCGGCCCGCGGTCGGATCGTGGCACGAGATGGCACCGTGCTGGCCGAGGACCGCGTGGCACGGGCCGTGGCTGTCCAGTTTCGATACCTGGAAAACCCGCCCGACGCTGCCTGGCTGAATCGCCTGGTGCGAGCCCGATTGTCGCGCTCCGAGCGGAGGGATCGCGCTCGCGTGGCCGCGATGGAAGCCACGGTGCGCGGGGAGCTGGCCGAAGTGCAGCGGCGCCTGGCCCGGCTGTGCGGAATCTCGGACGCCGCGTGGCAGGCCCGCGCCGATCGCGTTCAGCGAAGGGTGCATGCGCTGGCCGCGCGCGTCGATCGGCAACGGCTCGATCGGTACCAGGCCCGGCAATCGCAAGTCGGCGTTGAAGCGGTGACGGAAGAATTGAGCCTGGTGACGATTCTGGGCGGGTTGTTCGCTCCGCCGGAATCGCTGCCTCCGCCGCCTGTAATCGTCGCCGAACAGACGGCCTATCACCGCATCGCAACAGATTTGTCGCCCGAGGCTTGCCGGGAAATCGAAAGCCAACCCCAGGCCTATCCCGGCGTAAAAATCGTCGAGTATGCACGGCGCGAATATCCGGGCCACACGACAGCCGTGCATGTCGTCGGTCACGTTGGCGGAGATTCGGGCGTGCATTTTGATGGGACCCACAATGGCCAACTCTCGGGCGACGACGACCCGGCCGGCTTGATGGGCATCGAACGCCGTTACGATGCTCAGCTTCGTGGACAATCGGGCGACGAGGTTCAGCGTGTCGACGGGCGTGGTAAGCTGCTGTCGGTCGTTTCGCGTCGCGAGGCCGTGCCTGGTAACGATGTCATTCTCACGATCGACGCTCCTCTACAGGTCGCGGCCGAAGCCCTGATCGATCGTGCGGTGCGGCGTTTGGACAGGCAATCGGCCGAGTCGACCACTTCCGCTCATGGTGGCGCAATCGTGGCCCTGGATGTCCACACCGGAGAAGTTCTGGTCGCGGCCAGCGCTCCGCGGTTTGATCCCAACTGGTTCGCCGGCGGAGATGCGCGCGTGGGGGGTGTCTTGAACGATCCGCGCCGGCCACTGTTCGATCGTGCCGTGCGAATGGCCATTCCACCCGGGTCGGTATTCAAGCCGCTCGTGGCCGTGGCGCTATTGGAGTCCGGCGCCATCGACCCGCAAGCGGCCTTCCGTTGCCAGGGATTCTGGGAGGATCCGGATCGGTTGCGGTGCATGCTCTTTCGCCAGCACGGCATTGGGCACGGCGATGTGACGTTGGCCGAGGCGCTGGTGCAAAGCTGCAACGTCTATTTCTTTGAGCACGCGATCGCCCTGGGCGCCGCTCCGCTCGTGAACTGGTCCGGCAAGTTTGGCTTTGGCGCGACCAGCGGCATTGAACTACCCGACGAAGCCGCCGGCCAACTGCCCGCCGCGGAACAGTTGCGCGAGCTGCGAGAGCTTCAGTCGATGGCCATCGGTCAGGGTGAGCTCACGGCCACGCCTTTGCAAATCGCGCGTATGTATGCCGCCATCGCCAACGACGGATACCTGCTGACTCCCCGGATCACGCGCGAGCGGACCGATTCCGAGGCGCGATATCAAACGACTTCCGGCAGCCCTCTGTCCGAGAGCGCCCATATCGCGGGACTGACGCCCGCGGCACTCGCCACGGTGCGCGAGGCTTTGCGACGTGTGGTCGAGGACCCTAACGGCACGGCTTATGCCACGGTTCGCTTGCCGAACCTGGCGATCGCGGGCAAGACCGGCACGGCGGAAACTGGCGGCGGCCAGCAAGACCATGCCTGGTTCGCCGGATACGTTCCGGCCGAGTCGCCCCGAGTCGCGTTTGTCGTCGTACTCGAGCATGGCGGCAGCGGCCCGGCGGTCGCTGGCGCACTGGCCCGCGGGCTGGTGCAGCGGATGCAGCAATTGGGCTACTTTGGTCCGCTCAAGACGGCCGAAGCGCGCTTCCCGCCGGGCAAGGGATAGGCGGCCTTCGGCTGTGAATTTCCTGGCCCGAACTGCGGACTGGATTAGCGGTCTATTGGGCCATCGAGCGCGCGCCGCAAGCCATGCTCTTTTAACTACTTAGAATCACGATTAAGCACCGTCGCCAGCGTTGCGATCCGGGGCCTGAATCGGTATATTCAGGTCTTTCCAAAGCGCGCTCCACGCAGGGGTTGCGCGGGCCGATTTCGGCGCTCGCCGCCTGAAGCCGCCCCGCCCCGTTCGAGACTGTTGAAAGGATTGATTTTGGCCACCAACGGGAATGAACCCGACGATTCCACGGAACCGCTCACTAGCGCAGATCACCCCGTCGGCCGCCTGATCGACTTGCCGATCGAAGAGGAGCTCAAGGACAGCTACCTCACCTATTCGATGAGCGTCATCGTCAGCCGCGCGCTGCCCGACGTGCGCGACGGGCTCAAGCCCTCGCAGCGGCGGATTCTTGTCGCCATGAACGACCTGAACCTCACGCCCGGCGCCAGCCGCGTGAAGTGCGCCAAGATCTGCGGCGATACCAGCGGTAACTATCACCCGCACGGCGAAGCCATTATCTATCCCACGCTGGTGCGAATGGCGCAAGACTGGAATATGCGCCACGTGCTGGTCGACAAGCAGGGCAACTTCGGCTCGATCGCCGGGCTGCCCGCGGCCGCCATGCGATATACAGAAGCTCGCATGTCGTCGATCGCGGCCATGATGCTCGACGACTTGAAGCTCGACACGGTCGATTTCATTCCGACCTACGATGAACGGCACACCGAGCCGACGGTGCTCCCCTCGCGGTTTCCGAATTTGCTGGTCAACGGCGCCAATGGCATCGCGGTGGGCATGGCCACGTCGATTCCGCCCCACAACCTGGGCGAAATCTGCGACTCGATCGTGCGCGTGATCGACGATCCGGGCGTTTCGATCGACGAGCTGTTGGAAATTTGCCCCGGTCCGGATTTCCCAACCGGAGGAATCGTCTGCGGACGCAGTGGAATTCGCCGCGGATATCACACCGGCCGCAGCACGATCGTGGTCCGCGCGCGGGCTCGCATCGAAGACTTCGGCAAGAACCGCTTCCGCATCGTGGTCACCGAGATTCCGTTTCAACAGGCCCGCGACCGCGTGGAAGAGCGGATCGCGGCGCTGGTGAATGAAGACCGCATCAAGGGCATCTCCGCGATCCGCAACGAGAGCGACCTGAACGAGCCGGTGCGGTTGATCCTCGAATTGAAGCGCGATGCCGATCCCGAAATCGTGCTTAACCAGCTCTACCAATTCTCGCCGCTGCAAGAGTCGTACTCGCTGATTTTTCTGGCGCTGGTCGACAACAAGCCGCGGACGATGTCGTTCAAGGCGTTGCTCGAGGAGTTCGTTCGGCATCGCGTGAATGTGATTCGCCGCCGCACCCAGTTTCTGCTGGCGCGGGCTCGGGCGCGCAAGCACACGGTCGAAGGCCTGCTGCTCGCACACGCCAACATCGACGAGATCATTCGCGTCATCCGCTCGTCGGCCAATCAGGCCGAAGCCAAGGCCCGGCTGATGGGCGTCGAGGCACCAGCCTCGATCATGCAGCGCGCCCTGGGCGATGCGGGCTTCGCGGTGTTTCAGACAGAACGGGGCAAGAGCGACACCTACACGCTCACCCCCGTGCAGGCCGAAGCCATCCTCCGCATGACGCTCGGCCAGTTGGTCAATCTCGAGCAGGAAAAGCTCGGCAACGAATACAAAAAGCTGCTCGACGAGATCATCGAGTACCAGCGCATCTTGTCCGACGACAAGATCATCCTGGGCATGATCCGCGACGATTGCGCCGAGCTGAAGCGGAAGCAAGCCGACCCGCGGCGGACCGAGATCAGCGGCGAGGAAATCGGCTCGATCGATCTGGAAGACCTGATCACCGAAGAGGCGATGGTCGTCACGATCAGCCACAACGGCTACATCAAGCGCACGCCGGCCAGCACTTATCGGGCCCAGCATCGCGGCGGCAAGGGCATGAAGGGGGCCAAGACGGAGGAAGAAGATCCGATCCAGCACCTGTTCGTCGCCAGCACGCACGACTACCTGCTGTTCTTCACCAACCGCGGCAAGATTTATTGGCAGAAAGTTTACGACTTGCCGCAGTTGAGTCGCGAAAGCCGCGGCCGGGCCGTGGTCAACCTGCTCAATTTCAGCGAAGGCGAGAAAGTGGCCGATTGCCGGGCCGTGCGCGATTTCAATCAGCCCGATCATTATCTGATCATGGCCACGCGCTCAGGATTGGTGAAGAAGACCGAGCTGGCCAAGTTCAGCCGGCCGATGAAGGGCGGCATCATCGCCATCAAGCTGCGCGAGGACGACGAGGTGGTCGACGTAGCGATCACCAAAAAGGGCGACGAGGTCGTGCTGGCCACCGCCAAGGGCATGGCCATCCGATTCAGCGAGTCCGACGCCCGGCCGATGGGCCGCAACACGAGTGGCGTCAAAGGCATCAGCCTGGGCCGCGACGACGCGCTGGTAGGCATGGTCGTGGCCGAACCCGACGCGACCCTGTTGACCGCCTGCTTGAACGGTTACGGCAAGCGCACTCAGTTCGGACCGAACAGTCCCGTGTCGCAGGGCGAACTGCCCGAGACCGACGGAGATACGCCGGCGGATGCTGCCGCCGCGGAAGCCGCCGACGCTGAGGCATCAGACGACGATGAAGTCTCGTCGTCCAGTCGCTACCGCACCCAGCGCCGTGGCGGCAAGGGCTTGCGCGACATTAAAGCGACGGATCGAAATGGTCCGGTGATCGGCGTGGCTTGCGTGAGAGATGACGACGAGTTGTTGATGATGACCGCCCGTGGCAAATTGCAACGGATGGTGGCCGGCGAGATCAGCGTCATCGGCCGCAACACGCAGGGCGTGCGGATCATGAGCCTCGACGAAGGGGACACGCTGGCCGCGATTGTCCGCGTGCCGGTCATTGAAGGAAGTAACGGCGCGGCCCCGCGCGGCAAGATCAGCGCCCCCGACAGCAACACGGCTAATCACCAGGCCGGCAGCGCCCCGGAACTTGCCGCGGATGATTCCGAGCAACTCCCCGGTAAGCCCGAGGCAGACAATTCGGACATCGACGACGAGCTGGAATGATGCCGTCGGCCGCAACGATCGAACCGCAACTGCCCAATTCGCAACCATGCAAGCGACGAACTTCACGTCCGGCACCTCAAAGTAAGAAACGACCATGTCTCGTCGCGCGCTAGTTACCGGCATCACCGGGCAGGACGGCGCCTACCTGGCCGAGTTCCTGCTCAAGCAGGGCTATGCGGTACACGGCATGGTGCGCCGCGCCAGCACCGAGGGCTTCGAGCGGATGGAGCACCTCCGCTCCCGGCTGCAATTGCACCAGGCCGACCTGCTGGATCAGCTTTCGATCGTCACGCTCTTGAACGACGTGCGGCCGCACGAGGTCTATAATCTCGCGGCCCAGTCGTTCGTGCCCACCAGTTTCTCGCAGCCTCTGTTGACGGCCGAGTTCACCGGCCTGGGAGTGACCCGGGTGCTCGAGGCGATACGGCTGGTCGATCCGACGATCCGCTTTTATCAGGCCAGCTCTAGCGAGATGTTTGGCCGCGTGCAAGAGGAGCCGCAAAACGAGAACACGCCCTTCTGGCCGCGCAGCCCCTACGGCGTCGCCAAGGCCTACGGCCATTGGATCACGGTCAACTACCGCGAAAGCTACGGCATGTTCACTTGCTCGGGCATCCTTTTCAATCACGAGTCGCCCCTGCGCGGAAAGGAATTCGTCACGCGGAAAGTGACCGACGCCGCGGCCCGCATCAAGCTCGGCCAGCAGTCGCGGCTGCAACTGGGCAATCTCGACGCCCAGCGCGATTGGGGATTCGCCGGCGACTATGTCGAGGCCATGTGGATGATGTTGCAGCAAGACACGCCCGAGGACTACGTCATCGCCACGGGCATCAAGCATTCGGTGCGGGAGCTGGTCGACACCGCATTTCGCCACGTGGGTCTCGATTGGCAGGACTACGTCGACGTTGATCAGTCGCTGATGCGGCCGGCCGACGTGAGCACGCTTTGCGGCGACGCCAGCAAGGCGCGAAAGCGGCTGGGCTGGACCCCGAAAATGGGCTTTGCCGAGCTCGTGGCCACGATGGTTGATGCCGACCTGGAGCGGGTCGCGCGCGCCATGCGGGGCTGATTTTTTAGCGAAAAACGCGGCTCCGGCCCCCCGAAAAAGTCGCACCCTCGCACCGCGCAGCGTCGCCTCGGCGGTGAGCCTGTGCTACGCTTGAAAACCAGGTGCAAAGACCTTCCATAGGGACGTTTGTCATGAAGATCGCGGTCGTAGGAACGGGATATGTGGGCTTGGTTACCGGCACCTGCTTTGCCGAGAGCGGCAATCACGTGACCTGCATCGACATCGACCAGGCCAAGGTGGCGCGGCTCAAGGCCGGCCAAATCCCCATTTACGAGCCCGGGCTCAGCGAACTGGTCGAGCATAACGCCGAGGCCAAGCGGCTGCACTTCACCAGCGACCTGCCCAGCGCGGTTCGCGCGGCCAAATTGGTTTTTCTGGCGGTGGGCACCCCCAGCGCCGCCAACGGCTCGGCCGATCTGTCGGGCTTATGGAAAGCCGTCGACGAGTTGGCCGAATACCTGAGGGACGATGCGATCGTGGTCACCAAAAGCACGGTTCCGGTAGGCACCAACGCCGAGATCTTCGATCGGCTCAAGCGGCGCACCGGCCGCACGTGCGACGTGGCCAGCAATCCCGAGTTTCTCAAGGAAGGGGCCGCGATCGACGACTTCATGAAGCCCGACCGGGTGGTCGTGGGCGTGCGTCGACCGGAGGTGGCCGAGGCGCTGCGCGAACTTTATGCGCCGTTTTTGCGCACCGAAAAGCCGTTTCTGGTGATGTCCCCGGAAAGCGCCGAGATGACCAAGTATGTGGCCAACGCGCTGCTCTCGACCAAGATCAGCTTCATCAACGAAGTGGCCAACCTTTGCGAACGGTTGTCGGCCGATATCAACGATGTGCGGCGCGGCATCGGGCACGACAGCCGCCTGGGCTTCGCCTTTTTGTTTCCCGGCGTGGGATACGGCGGCAGTTGCTTTCCCAAAGACGTGCGGGCGTTGGCGTTTCTGGCTCGCCAGGTCGGCATCGAGCCCCGCATTCTGGATGCCGTCGACACAGTGAACACGCACCAAAAGACGGTCATGTCGGCCAAGTTCGACAAGCACTTCGAAGGCAAATTGAGCGGCCGCACCGTGGCCGTGTGGGGCCTGGCCTTCAAGCCCCGCACCGACGACATTCGCGAAGCGCCTGCCTTGGTGTTGATCGATCACTTGCTGGCCGCAGGCGCCAAAGTGCGGGTTCACGATCCCGAGGCCATGGAAAACGTAAAGCAGATCTACGGCGACAAGCTCTCGTATTCCGAGCAGCCGTTCGGGGCTCTGGAAGGCGCCGAGGCGCTTGCCATCATGACCGAATGGAAAGAGTTCCTGCAGCCCGACTTCGCCCAGATGCGCTCGCTGATGAAGACGCCCGTCATTTTCGACGGTCGCAACTTGTACAAGCCCGAGCAGATGAAAGCCGCCGGCTTCGTCTATCACTCGATCGGCCGCGCGAGCGTGCACTAGAATCGCGATTGGCCTGTATTGTCTCGTGTAGTATCCGCAATGTAAGTGATTTAAACCACAACTACACGGAGAACACAAAGAACGGAAATCAAGTCAAGAATTCGGCTTTCGTCCTCCGTGCTCTTCGTGTCGTTGTGGTAGCTTTCTTCGTCGTGGAATCCACCAGTAACACGGTGCAAGCACGAAGACCAGATATTCGCCGTTACTTCGGCGAAGATTGCTCGGCCCAACGGCGGAATTCCGACTCGTCCAGAAACACCGCCTCGCGCGTCAACTGAAACATCAGCCGGGTGCCGGGCCAACCCAGGGCCGTCAGCAGACGATCGAATTGCTTGTCGGGGCAGACGCCTTTGACATCGACGAACAGCAATTGCTCGTTGCGGTCGTACAGATTGCCGTCGACTTGCCAGGCCGGTCCGCCTTGCGGCGAAACCCAAACGAACGATCCGTCGGCCTCGATGAACATCCGCTCGAGCTCGGCGAGCCGCCCCTGGGCCGCCTCGAAGCTGCACCCGAAGGTCGTCGTGCTCAACGTGGCCGGCGCGATTTGCAGCGTGCAGACTCCGCGGCCAGCCAGGTCGACATGTGGGCCGGCGCTTGCATCGGCGGGTAGCGCGTGAACGGTGATATAAAACGAGTACATCATGGGCGCGTGGCGACGTGTCTCTAAGGTCGTGACGGCTCGCTGACTTCCTGGGAAAGCCAGTCGAGATAATCGCGGCTTCCTTCGACCACGTCGAATGCCAGAATCTCGGGAACCTGGTAGGAGTGCGCCGCGCGGATCGCGGCCTCGAGCGCCGCGTAGTTGGCGCGCAGCGTCTTGATCGTGCACAACCACTCTTGGCTCGTTTCCAGTTTGCCGTGCCAGCGATAGGTGCTCGCGATCGGTCCGATCACTTGCACACAAGCTGCCAATCGCGCTGCCACGAGCGCGGCGGCGAGTTTTTTGGCCTCTTCCTGGCTGCCGGCCGTGGTCACAACTTGAATGGCTTCGGTCATGGCTGCGATCGTTTCATTTACCAGGTTTGTACGTTGTCCCGCCCATCAGTCTAACGCACGACCGCTACAAGTGGCGCGCTCAGTCCGTCCGGTCCGACGAAGAGCGTTCGTTCCAGATAGCCAGGCCGATCACCAGCACGCCGACGAGCAACATGCGAGCGTTGGCGTTGAATTGCCAGGGCGTGTCGCTCCAGGGCAGATACAACTTGCGCGAGATGAATTGCAGGCCGATATCCAAGAGCGACAGGGTGGCGACGCCCAGGAAGGTGCGACTCAATCCGCCCGCTCCGCCGGTCACGCGCGTGCCGCCCACAACCACACAGGCGATGGTTTGCAGCTCGATGCCCGCCCCGGCGCCCGGCACGGCGGCGCCGCCGTGCGCCGTGTAAAACAGGGCCACGAGCGCCGCCGTCAACCCGCTGGCGACGTACAACATCGACTGCACCCGTTTGACCGGCACCGCGGCGAACTCGGCCGCCTGGCGATTCTCCCCGATGGCATACAGATAGCGGCCGAAGCGCGTGTGATGCACGACCAGCCAGGCCGCCAGCCAGACTGCCAGAAACAGCGGCAACTGGTTGGGCGCACCCAGGCACGATCCTTGTCCAAGAATCGTAAACGACTCAGGCAATCCGGCCACCCGCTGGCCCTGCGACAGCGCCATCGCCAGTCCGGCATAGAGGGCCATCGTGGCCAAAGTGGCCACCAGCGGCGCGACGGAAAGCGCGACCAGCGCGGCATTGCCCGCTCCGGCCGCGGCGCCCACGGCGAGCGTTGCCACGGCAGCCCCCTCGGGCGACCAACCGCGCTGCCAGAGCAGGCCGAAGCTGACGCTGGCCAGGGCGATGATCGAACCGACGGACAAGTCGATTCCGCCGGTCAGCACGATGGCGGTCATCACGGCCGCGAGCGCCCCGATTTCGCCCCACGGTCGCCACATGTCGAGCACGGCCGCCGGCCGCGTGACTTGCGACGCGACCAGCGCGACCGCCGCGATCAACAACACCCCAGGCAACAAGTAGGGAATCAGCCGGCCGAGCCTGAAGGCGTTCATCGCTGGATCCTCCGCCAGACCCGATCGGCCAGCACGGCCGCCAACAGCAGCGCGCCAGTCACGAGCGCGTAGTGATGCCCCGAGATTTGCCACAGCACGACGGCGTTATAAATCAGGCTCAACAATAGCGCCCCCAGACAGACGCCCAGCACGCTGCCGCGGCCGCCGGAGATCGAGACGCCGCCGATCACGGCCGCCGCGATGGCCTGCAACTCGTAGCCCGTGCCCATGCCGGACTGCATGGCGCCGGTTTGCGACAGTTCGACCAATCCGGCCAGCGCCGCCAGGAACCCGCCGGCGGCGAATGAGACCAGCCAGGTGCGCGGTTTCGAAATCCCCACCAGCCGCGCCGCGCTGGCGCTGGAGCCCAGCGCCAGAATATGCCGCCCCCAGCGCAGTCGCTCCAGGCAAACGTAAGCCGCCAGCGCCACGAGAGCTCCCACCGCGACGGAGCCGTTGACGCCCAAGAGGGGCGTCGTGGACCAGCTTGTGAACGCCCGCGGCAGATCGGTGATCGAGTCGCCACCGGTCAGCGAGATGAGTAGTCCTCGAAAAATGGTCATGGTGCCCAGGGTGATGACGATCGGATGGACTCGGCCGGCCAGCGTCATACTGGCATTCAGCAGGCCCCCCAGCGTGCCGATCGCCAGGCTTGCGCCGATGGCCGCCGGAATGATCGCGGCTGGATGATAAGGGAGCTTCAGCACTAATCCGCCCATGCCGGCCGAAAGGGCCAACAGCGATCCGAGCGAAATGTCGATGCCGCCGCCGAGAATGATACCGGCGGCGCCCAGCGAAAGAATCGACAGCACTGAGGCGCTGGCCAGCAGCCCCCTCAGGTTTCCACTCGTCAAGAATGTGTCGGTGGAAAGGCCGAGCGCGAGAAGCATCGCAGCCACCGCGACCGCCAACACGACTTCGCTCGTGACACGACGCGCGGCCCGCCTGCCGACGGTCCGCGCCGTCGAAGTGCTCGCGCCCAGCGGCAAAGCGGCGGCCGTAATGGCCTCGGGCGTGGTTTCCGCCGGCAAAAACTCGCCGGCGATGCGGCCCGCGCGAAACACGACGACGCGGTCCGAGTTTTCCATCACCTCGGGCAGGTCGGAGCTGATCATCACTACCGCCGCGCCGTCGTCGGCCAGGCGGCGGACGATGCCGTGAATTTCCGCCTTGGCGCCGACGTCGATCCCGCGAGTCGGCTCGTCCAAAATCAGCACCCCGGGCCGCGTTAGCAGCCAACGGGCCAGCACCACTTTTTGCTGATTCCCGCCAGAGAGCTGGCCGATGGTTTGTTCGGTACCACGGCACTTGATATCGAGCGCCCCGATTTGTTCGAGCGTGGCCGCGCGTTCCCGGGCGGCGCTTGCGAGGATTCCCGCGTTCAAGATTCCAAGCGCGCTCAACACGGTGTTGGCACGGACCGACAGCCCACGGAAGACGCCCTGTCGCAGTCGATCCTCGGGCACGTAAGCCAGTCCAGCGCTCACGGCCTGCGCGGGACTCGATAGGTCGCGCTGTCGGCCGTCGATCGTGATGCTTCCCGAGCGGGTTTGCTGGAGTCCGAACAGCGCGTGCGCAAACTCGCTGCGGCCGGCCCCCACCAGGCCGTAAATACTCAGGATCTCGCCGGCGCGGGCTGCGAGCGAGATATCGGCGAAGCGATCATCTTCGGCCGTGAGATGTTCGACCGCCAGGCGGGTCGCCCCGGCGACACCTGTTCGGCGCGCGGGCGTTTCGGCAATCCGCCTGGCCCGCTGGCGGCCCACCATTTGGCGAATTAACTCGGCGCGATCGATCGCGTCGCGCGGCCCAGACCAAACTTGCCTCCCGTCGCGCAACACGGTTATCCGATCGGCCAGCCGAAAGATTTCCTCCTGGCGATGCGAGATGTAGAGGATGCCGACGCCGGAGGCTTTGAGCCGCTCGATCTGTCGGAAGAGCCACTCGGTTTCGCCGGCGGTCAATGCGCTGGTCGGCTCATCGAGCACCATGATGATTGCCCCGTGCGACACGGCGGCGGCGATCTGAGTCATGTGGCGCTGGGCGACGCTCAGGTGCTCGGCGTCCTGGCGAACGTCGAGTGGCTCGTTCAGCAAGGCCGCGGCGCGCGCGGCGCTAGCGTAGATGTCGCGCCAATGAACCCAACCGGCCGCTCCGCAAGGCAGCCCCTGTTCGAGCGCCATGTTCTCGGCCACCGAGAGCGTGGGAAACAGCTCGGCCTCCTGGTGGACGGCCACGATTCCCTGTTGTCGGGCTTCAACCGGGCTGGCCCAGGCGACCGGCCGGCCGCGGAACCATAGCTGGCCCGAGTCGGGCGACAGCAAGCCGGCGATGACGTTGATCAGCGTGCTCTTTCCGGCGCCGTTTTCGCCGACCAGAGCGTGGACTTCACCGGCAGCCAGCGACAGCGAAACTCCCTGTAGCGCCAGGACACCAGGGAACGAGCGCGTAATGTCGATTAGCTCGAGAAGCACAGGAGCATCGTGCACGGGTGCGCCTAGCGGAGTGAACCGTGGCTATTGCCCGGCGCTTGGCGCCTTTTCGGCGGGCGATTCGGCGGCGGCAGGCGCGCCGGCCTCGGGCTCGGGCGGAGTTTCGCCGGTCGTCGCCGGGGGCGTTTCCTTTTCGGTCTCCGCGGGCGGGGCAGCTGCATCGGAACCGTCCGCCGGCTTCGCGTCGTCGGCGCGGGCCTCGGCGACCGGTGCATCGGCGGGTTTGTCGGCCTCAGCCGCGGCAGGCGTTTCGGCGGGTTTCATCCGTTCCAACTCGCGCTTGGCCGTGGTCATTTCTTGTTGCAGCGTCTTGTTGTCGGGCTGGGCGGCGGCCATCTGTTCGCGAACCGCGACGGCCCGTTGCATGTTCGCGGTAGCCTGGTCGAGTACTTTGTCGGTCTTTTGGATGCGGGCCGCGTTGGCCAGGCTTTCGACCAGCCGAACCTGGTAGTCCTGCACGGCCGGTTGGTCGCGGACCAAGGTCTCCAAAATGTCGCGCGCCGTCAGCCACGCAGCCAGCGACTTTGGTCGGCCGCCGGGCAATTGGCCTTGAATCAGGGCCCAACCTTTGAGGAGCGCCGCGTGATTATTGCGCAGGTTCACGTCGTCGGGATATTTCCTCGATAACGCACTGTACGTTCCCATCGCTCTGTTAATGCAAAAAATCAGGCGAGTGCCGTACGACCGATCGGCGTCTTTGACCATGAACCATTCGACGGGTGTGGCTACTTTCAGAGCGCAGTCCTGCAAGCTGGGAAACGTGGCCAGGTCGGGGGCTTCCTGCTTGGCAATTTCATCCAGATCGCCAAGTCCGAGTGCCATGGCCTCGACGCCTTCCTTGCTACCGAGCTTGGCGTGCAACGCGGCGAGATGAAAGCGGGCCGAGACCACCTCGGGCAGTAACTTCTTGTCCGCGGCGTGCGATTGAACGAATTTCTGGTAGTGGTCAATCGCCGGTTGCAGCAAATCCTTGCGCGGGGGCTTGACCGTGGTGGCGACCGCCACGACCAGCTCGTCGAAACCGCCTGACGCTTGGGCGAAGTCTTGCTTGGCGCGATCCCGTTGTTCGGCCGCGCGCATGGCCACCACGGTCGAGCCTACCGCGATCGTGGCAAGAGCTACGATCAGCAGCGATACAAGCACGCTCAGCAGCGAAAGCCCCGAGCGGCGGCAACCGGCACGCCCAGGTGTTGCCCCGCGCCATGGACCCCCTGGCCTGATAGCGTGGCGGAAAAATGAGTCGCTCGTGTGGGATCGCGGGTAACGCATGGTCGTGGGCTCGATTGAGGTGCCTGGACTGGAAGAAAACCCATTCTGAGCGCCGCGAAGGGCCGAGTCAAATCGCCGGCGTTATTCCGCGGCACGGACCCGCTAGAGGCGGCGAATTTCGAACACTGAGACCGTCAGCGGCGTGCCGCCATCGACCGTCGCCACGCGCTCCACCGAGCGTGTCGCCAGGCCCCGGCGGTCGCATTCGACCACAAAAGCCTCGGCGGTCCGCCGGCCTGGATCCGAGAGCAAGCCCAATCCATCGGGGGCCAAGGTCGCGGCCAGTGCCGCGGCGATCCAACCGGCCTGAGGCTGCTCGTACAGCACGTCGGAGGCGGCCACGAGGTCGAACCGGCCCAAATCGCCGGGCAGCTTCCGCCAGTCGACCAAGCGGGTGTCCAGCCGGTTCAGCCCGTGGCGCTCGGCATTGGCAGCGGTGAATTCCAGCGCGTCGGCGTAGTAGTCGGTGGCCAGCACGCGAAAACCGGCCCGGGCCGCGGCCAGGCTCACCAGCCCGATGCCGCATCCCAGGTCGAGCGCGCGCCGCTGGCGCCCGTTCTGGCGGACGATTCGTTCGGCCAGCACCCGCGCGCTGGGCCAACAGTCGGCCCAGTAGGGAATCCGCTCATCGATGGCGAAATCCTCTTCGCTGATCAACTCGTCGACGCTCCTGGGCCGCAACAGATCGTATTGGCAATCTCCAACGGTCACCTGCGTGCTGGTCAACTCGAAACGCCGGCGCAGCGACTCGGGCGGCGCGGTCAACTGGCTGGGATCGCTCTGGGGCATGGCGCGCCGGGTCTACTTTTTCAGCGTGATCGGAAGCTTGTCGATTTTTGCCGCCAGAATGAAGTCGTTCTCCGACAGTCCCCCGATGGCGTGCGTGTACAGCTCGATCCCCACGTTGCGATAGCCCTCCAGATGCAAGTCGGGATGGTGGCCTTCGCTTTCGGCGACCCCGGCGACGCGATTGAAGAAATCGATCCCGGCCATGAAGTTCTTCACCACCCAGTTCTTGCGAATCCGCTGGCCTTCGTGCGTCAATTGCCATCCGTCGAGCGTGGCAAGCTGCGCTCGAGATTCTTCCAGGGAGTACTTGGGTACGCCTCCCTCGCAAGGCACGCACTTCTTTTGAATCAACTGTTCGCTGGTTTGCGTTTCCATAAATCTCCCTTCGCGGAAGAAATGAGACCGTCTCGAAACGGGGGGCGATCAAAAACAGGCGCGCGCAAGCTCGGGGCCAGCGGATCAGAGCCGCGACAAGCGATGTATTATCGCGCCGGCGGCGGTGGAGTCAAATGGCCTGCGCCGCCGCCCCCGGCGGCTTGCTCCGCGGGCCCATCGCGCTTAGGTTGACGGCATGGAACCAGAACCTGCCGAAAGCTTGCAGCCGACGCTCGCGCGGATTGTCGAGCTGGAAACGCTCTACACGCACTTGCAGCGCACGCTGGGGGAGTTGGATCAGGTCGTGCTCGCTCAGCAGCGGCAAATCGAGACGCTGTCGAATCGCGTCGCCTCGCTGGCCGGAGATCTCGATCGACTTTCAGGATCCGAGCCGGAGGTTCGCAAGCCGGAAGATGAGCGCCCGCCGCACTACTAATGACCGCTGTGCGCGTGTACTAGTGATGCGCCAGGTGCAGCACGAGGCGGCTCTTCTCGATGAGCTGCACCAGCACCGCGGCGTCGAACGGCTTGCGGAGGAAGTAGGTGCCGCCGGTCGCATTCGCGCGCCGAATGATGTCGGGCCCTTGGGCCGCCGACAAGAACATGACCGGCAAGTCGGCATGCCCGATCTGCTGCTTGAGTTGCTCGCAAATCGCCACGCCGCTATGGCCCGACAGATTGATGTCCGAAATGATCAGGTCGGGAGTCGTGCGCCGGGCCGACTCTTGAGCCGATTGGGCGTCGTGAGCGCAATGACACGTGTAGCCGGCGTCGGCGGCGATCGCCGAGATCTTGCCCAGCACGTCCGCCGCGTCGTCGATCGCCAGGATGTTCAATCGTGGGCCGTGGTCGTCATTCATCGCCGCTTCTCGCCAGATTGGGGAGCCGTTGTACGGCTCGTGTTCTCACGGCCCGAAGGCGGCCGTCTGGCAGGCAAAACTGTCCGCCACAGTAGTATTCGCCTGAGGCAGTCGATTTTCTTCACCTGATTTTGCCAAATTGCGTAACCGCCGGCATCGAAGCCATCCGGTTAATCGTCGCGACCGGCAGAATGCGGCCGGCGCAACACGTAGAATGCCCAAAAAACCGGGTCTATTGCGCTAAGAACCGGAAAAAGCGCCAAAGCGCACCAGGGACCCACTAGCGACTGTCGCAGCCGGCATTTTTTACCGCCAGGCGAAGTCGCCCGCGTTGACGCTGGGTAAATGGGTGACACCCATCAGAAATTTATCGACGGCGCGGGCCGCCTCTCGGCCTTCGTGAATCGCCCACACCACGAGCGATTGGCCGCGCCGCATGTCGCCGGCCGCGAAGACGCCTTCGACGCTCGACATGTAATGCTCGTTGCACTTCACGTTGCCGCGCGGATCGAGCTCCAGGCCCAATTGCTCGATCATGCCGTTCCTTTCCGGGCCGACGAAACCCATCGCCAACAGCACCAGTTGCGCGGGCCAAACTTTTTCGCTGTCCGGCATCTCCTTGAACGTGGGGCGTCCGTTTGCGTCCTTAATCCACTCCACGCGCACCGTGCGCAATCCACTCACGCGGCCCGACTCGTCTCCCAGAAACTCCTTGGTTTCGATGCTGAACTCGCGCTCGCAGCCCTCTTCGTGCGAGGTGCTGGTGCGGAGGATCAAGGGCCAATACGGCCAGGGACTGGCGCCCGGGCGCTCGGCGGCGCGCGGAAACTGGCCCAGGTCGGGCGGCGCTGGAAACAGCTCGAATTGCGTCAGGCTGGCGCAGCCTTGCCGGTTCGACGTGCCCGTGCAGTCGCTGCCGGTGTCGCCGCCGCCGATCACGATCACGTGCTTGCCGGTGGCCAGGATCTGGCCCGTTAGAACGTCTCCCTGGTTGACTTTGTTCTGCTGCGGCAAAAAATCCATCGCGAAGTGGACGCCCGCAAGCTCGCGGCCAGGAATTGCCAGATCGCGGGCGTGGGTGGCGCCGCCGGTCAGCACCAGGGCGTCGTAATCGCCGCGCAACTGGTCGACCGAGACGTTCTGGCCGACGTTGGCATTGGTACGGAACTCGACTCCTTCGGCGCGCATCTGATCGATCCGCCTCCAGACGCGGGATTTTTCCAGCTTGAAGTCGGGAATGCCGTACATCAGCAGTCCGCCCGGGCGGTCGGCACGCTCGAACACCGTGACCAGATGGCCGACCCGGTTGAGTTGTTGGGCGGCTGCCAGGCCGGCCGGTCCGCTGCCGACGACGGCCACCCGCTTGCCGGTGCGGGTGGTGGGCGGCTGCGGGACGATCCAACCTTCGTCGAACCCTCGATCGGCGATCGCCATTTCGATTTGCTTGATCGAGACGGGATCTTCGTTGATTCCCAACACGCAAGCCGATTCGCAAGGCGCCGGGCAGACGCGGCCGGTGAACTCGGGAAAATTGTTCGTGGCGTGCAGCCGCTCGCTCGCCTCGCGCCATTGATTGCGAAACACCAGGTCGTTCCAGTCGGGAATGATGTTTCCCAACGGGCAGCCCGTATGGCAAAACGGAATTCCGCAGTCCATGCATCGCGCGCCCTGGGTCTGCAATTCCTCGGACGGCAGGATGGTGAGAAACTCGTTGTAGTGGCGCAGCCGCTCAGAGACAGGCTCCTTGGGCACGTAGTTGCGCCGATACTTCATGAATCCGCGCACGTCACCCATGAGCCACCTCGAGTCCGCTTTGCATCGCCAGCGCTTCTTCTTCAAGCTTCTTGAGGGCCAACTTGTAATCGGTCGGCATGATCTTCACGAACTTGCCCACCGCGTCCTTCCAATGATCCAGCACCCATTGTCCCCGCGTGCTGTGCGTGTATTGCACGTGCTTGCGGACCAGGGTCAGCACGGTATCCTGATCGGCCGGGTCGCTGAGGTCTTCCAGCTCGACCATTTCCTTGTTGACCAGCGCGGGAAACGTGCCGTCGAGGTCGAGCACATAGGCGATGCCGCCGCTCATGCCGGCCGCGAAGTTGCGGCCCGTCTTGCCCAGGATCACGGCTCGCCCGCCCGTCATGTACTCGCAGCCGTGGTCGCCCACGCCTTCCACGACGGCCGAGGCCCCGCTGTTTCGCACGCAAAATCGCTCGCCCGCCAGTCCGCGCAGATAAAGCTCGCCGCTGGTGGCGCCATACAGCACGACGTTGCCGGCGATAATGTTGTCTTCGGCCGGGAACGTGCTCTCGCGCGGCGGGTAAACGATGATCTTGCCGCCCGAGAGTCCCTTGCCGCAATAATCGTTCACGTCCCCCTCGACTCGGGCCGTGATGCCGTGCACGCCAAAGGCCATCAGACTCTGCCCCGCGCTGCCGCGGAAGTTCAACTGAATCGTGTCGTCGTGCTGGAACCCGCCACGGCCGTACTTGCGAGTGACTTCGCTCGACAGGATCGTGCCGACCGTGCGGTGTACGTTGCGAATCGGCAAATCGACTTTGACCGGCTCGCCGTGCTCCAGGGCCTCGTGACACAGATCCAACAGCAGCGTCATGTCGATCGAACGCCCCAGCCCGTGGTCTTGCGGCGTGGCGCAATACGTGAGCACGTGGTCGGACATTTCCGGCTTGTGCAAGATCGCCGAAAAATCGAGCCCCTTGGCCTTCCAATGTTCGATCGCGGTGCGTGTGTCGAGCCGGTCGACGCGGCCGACCATTTCGTTGATCGTGCGAAAGCCGAGCCGGGCCATGATCTCGCGCAGCTCTTCAGCCAACAGGAAAAAGTAATTGACGACGTGCTCCGGCTTGCCGGCGAACTTCTTGCGCAGCTCGGGATCTTGCGTGGCGACGCCCACCGGACAGGTGTTCAAGTGGCACTTGCGCATCATGATGCAGCCCACGGTCACCAGGGCCGCGGTGGCGATTCCCCATTCCTCGGCGCCCAGCATCGTGGCGATCGCTATGTCGCGGGCCGTGCGCAACTGGCCGTCGGTTTGCACTACGATCCGACTGCGCAGATCGTTGAGCACCAGCACCTGGTGCGTTTCCGCCAGGCCTAATTCCCAAGGCGCGCCGGCATGCTTGATCGACGTTTGTGGGCTGGCGCCGGTGCCGCCGTCGTGTCCGCTGATCAGCACCACGTCGGACTTGCCCTTGGCGACGCCGGCGGCCACTGTGCCGACGCCAATCTCGGCCACGAGCTTCACCGAGATCCGCGCCTCGCGGTTGGCGTTCTTCAAGTCGTGGATCAATTGCGAGAGATCCTCGATCGAGTAAATGTCGTGATGCGGCGGAGGCGAGATCAGACCCACGCCCGGCGTGCTGTAGCGAATGCGGGCGATTTCCTTGTCCACCTTGTGCCCGGGCAATTGGCCGCCTTCACCGGGCTTGGCGCCCTGGGCCATCTTGATTTGCAGCTCGCGAGCACTGACCAGGTATTCGCTGGTGACGCCGAAGCGCCCGCTGGCCACCTGCTTGATGGCACTAGAGCGACGATCGCCGTTGGCGTCGGGCTTAAAGCGGACCGGGTCCTCGCCCCCTTCGCCCGTGTTGCTCTTGCCACCGATGCGATTCATGGCGATGGCCAGCGTCTCGTGCGCTTCGCGCGAGATCGAGCCGTAGGACATCGCGCCGGTCGCAAATCGTTTGACGATATCGACCGCCGGCTCGACTTCGTCCAGCGGCACCGGTTTGTCGGAGGGCTTGAAATCCAGCAGCCCGCGCAGCGTGAGCAGTTGCCGCTGCTGATGGTCGATCAACTGGCAGAATTTGCGAAATTCCTCGCGGCTGTTCAGTTGGGTCGACTGTTGCAGCTTGGCGATCACGTCGGGGCTGAAGATGTGGGCTTCGCCCTTGCGGCGCCATTGATACTGTCCGCCCACGTCCAGGTCGAGCGATTGCGGAATCTCGGTGCGCGGATAGGCGTGCTCGTGCCGCCGAATCGACTCCTCGGCCACGGCCTCCAGCCCCACGCCCTCGATGCGGCTGGGGGTGCGGGTGAAGAACTCGTCGATGAATTCGCTGTTCAGGCCGATGGCCTCGAAGATCTGCGCCCCGCGATAGCTGTGCTGCGTCGAGATGCCCATCTTGGACATCACCTTGAGCAGCCCCTTGCCGACCGCCTTGACGTAATTCCTTTCGAGCTTCTCGACCGAGTACTCATCGGGGAGATAGCCATCTGCCAGCATCTGCCGCAATGTGCTGAAGGCCAGATACGGATTGACCGCGCCGGCGCCGTAACCGGTCAATAGCGCGAAGTGATGCACCTCGCGGGCTTCGCCCGTCTCCAGCACGATGCCGATCCGGGTCCGCAGCTCGTTGCGGATCAGATGATGATGCACCGCCCCGCAGGCCAGCAGCGCGCTGACCGGCACCCGGTCCGCACCGGCG
>JANNQN010000077.1:0-9980 GCA_031400775.1 Planctomycetia bacterium
CCGACTCAAGCAAACCGGGGCTCGCTGGCAAACCGATCGTGCCAATCGCATGGCTGGCCTCTGTGCCCTCAAATACGCCGACCAATGGCAAACTTACTGGTCCACCGCCGCCTAACCGCCAGAATCCATGATCGCACCCGAACTTTCGCCACTACTTGCATGCCGAAATTTTCTGTGGGATATTTGCCGATTGCACCTTGTTTGGCCATCTATTCCGAGGCTCGGCATGCAGATCTGGCCGGCGATCGATTTACGCGGAGGCAAATGCGTCCGCCTGCAACAAGGGGACTATGACCGAGAAACCATTTTCGGCGACGATCCGGCCGCAATGGCCCGGCAGTGGGTCGACGCCGGGGCCGAGTATCTGCACCTGGTCGATCTGGATGGGGCCCGCGCCGGTTTTGTCGAGAACTGGCCGGCGATCGAGGCGATTGTCGCCGCGGCGGGCATTCCCTGCGAGCTGGGGGGCGGCGTGCGCGATGAAGCCACGATCGCCCGCGCGCTCGATCTGGGGCTCGAGCGGGTCGTGATCGGCACGCTGGCGGTGAAGGAGCCCGAGTGGTTTCGCCAGATGTGCCGCGCGTTTCCGGGTCGATTGGCGCTGGGACTCGATGCGCGGCACGGCATGGTGGCCACCGAGGGTTGGCTGAAAACCAGCCGCGTGTCGGCCGTCGAACTGGCGCAGCAGCTTGCGCGCGAGCCGATCGCGGCCGTGATCTACACCGATATCGAAACCGACGGCATGCTGGCTGGGCCGAATTTGGCGGCGCTGGCCGAAATGGTTGCCGCAGTGGACCTGCCGGTGATCGCCTCGGGCGGCATCACCACGGCCGACGACGTGGCTCGACTGGCCGCTTTGCCCGTGGCCGGTTGCATCATTGGCCGGGCACTGTACGAAGGATCTTTGAGCTTGAAAGACGCGCTCTCCGTAGCGCGCTAACGAACACTCTAGCACAAGGGATTTCGAGCATGTCGCAAAGCAAGGTCCAGGACATTCGCAACATTGTTTTTTGCGGCCACGGATTGGCCGGCAAGACCACGCTGACCGACGCCCTGCTGACCACGACCGGAGCCGTGAAGCGACACGCCAGCGTCGACGACGGCACCAGCATCTGCGATTTCGACGAGGAGGAAAAGCACCACCATCACTCGCTCGAATCGACGCTCGTTCACTTCCAGCACGGCGAGAAGCAATTCAACCTGATCGACACGCCCGGCTATCCGGATTTCATCGCCCAGGTGCTGGGTGCGCTTTATGCGGTCGACAATGCCGCCATCGTCATCGACGCGCACGCCGGCCTGGGCGTCAACACCCGCCGCGTATTCCAGGAGGCCGGCAAGCGGGGCGTCGGGCGGATCATCATCATCAACAAGATGGACGCCGAAAACGTTGACTTTCCGGCCCTGCTGGCGACGATTCAAGAGCTGTGGGGCAAAGCCTGCATTCCCTTTAACGTGCCGATCGGACACGGCGCCGGATTCAAGGGCGTGGCCAGCACATTGCACCCGCCGGCTGACGCGGCCGGAGCGGTCGTCGACCCGGCATCGATCCGCGATTCGCTCATCGAGGCCATCATCGAGGTGGACGACGCCGCCACCGAGCGCTACTTCGAAGGCACTCTGCCCACGGACGAGGAAGTCGCTCGCTTGACGCCGGAGAGTATCGCTAACGGGAGTTTGATTCCGGTGTTGTGCGTGTCGGCCAAGACGGGCGTGGGCATGAGCGAGCTGCTCGACGTCCTGTCCGTCTGCACGCTCTCTCCCGACCGTTTGCCCCGCACCGGCACGAACCAGACCGGCGAGGAAGTGCCGGTCGTGGCCGATCCGGACGCGCCGCTCGTGGCCCAGGTGTTCAAAACCCGCATCGACCCGTTCGTACACAAGTTGAGCTTCCTCCGCATCTTCTCGGGCACGCTCAAGAAGGACGACAGCGTGCATGTTTCCGGCGCCCGCAAGTTGATCAAGCTGCATCAACTTTTGATGGTGCAGGCCAGCGAGACCCATCCGATCGAAACCGCCAGCGCCGGCCAGATCGTGGCCGTGGCCAAAGTCGAAGAACTGCACACCGGGCTGTCGCTGGGCGACGTCGTGATGCCGCCGATCAAGTTGCCCACGCCGATGGTCGGGCTGGCCGTGACCCCCAAGAGCCGCGGCGACGAGGGCAAGCTCTCCGGCGCGCTGCACAAGCTTGTCGAGGAAGATGGCACCATTCAATTGCACCGCGATGGCCAGACTCACGAGCTGGTGATGAACGGCATGAGCGAGCTGCACTTGCTCATTCTGCGCGAGCGGCTCAAGCGGCGCGACAAGGTGGAAGTCGACACCAAGGAGCCCAAGATCCCCTATCGCGAGACCGTCCAAGCCACGGCCGAGGGCAGCTATCGCCACAAGAAACAGTCGGGCGGGCGCGGTCAGTTCGGCGAAGTACACATTCGCGTCTTCCCAATTCCTTCGGAAGTCAATCCGACGGAGTATTGCAGCAAGGCGCGGTTCGCCAGCATGCGCGAGTTTCACTACGACCAGGCCCATAATTTTCTGTGGGTCGATTCGATCGTGGGCGGATCGATCCCCAACAACTTTCTGCCGGCCGTGGAAAAAGGCTTCAAGGAGCGGCTCGATCGCGGCGTGATTGCCGGATATCAGTTGCAGAACGTTGGCGTGGAAGTCTTCTTCGGCAAGCATCACCCGGTCGACAGTTCCGAAGCGGCCTTCAAGACGGCCGGCTCGATGGCCTTTCGCAACGTCTTTCAACAAGCCAAGCCCGGTCTGCTGGAGCCGATCGTCGTGGTCCACGTGACCGTGCCCGGAACCAAGTTGGGCGATATCAGCAGCGACATGTCGGGGCGCCGCGGCCGGGTGTTGGGCATGGACTCGGCCGGCGGCGACTTGCAGACCATCTCGGCCGAAGTGCCGCTCTCGGAGGTCACGACCTACGCCCGCGCGCTTTCGAGCATTACCGGCGGCCAGGGCAGCTATACGATGGAATTCAGCCGTTACGACGTGGTGCCCGGCAACATCCAGAAGGAGATCGTGGAGAAGGCCGTATTGAAGGAGGAGGAAGAGGAGTAGTCCGAGGCGCTACTTTCCCTAAACTCGGCCCGAGCGCCCGGCCGAAAACTAGTACGAGTGCCTTGATTTTGCGGGGTGCGCGTCCTAGTATGACCGGGCACAACGAGGCTATCGCGCCACGATCTCTAGATCGAGATTTGGCTAAGTCGAGATGTGGAACTATCCTATGACCCGAACCAGAAACCTAATGGCTCGCGGTTGTCGCTGCTCCTGTACGGCGTAGCCGCTGCTGGCTACCACTTCCGACAGATTCTTCTCGAGAGCGACCGAACGACTTTTCCCCGACCTACTACCGCGCGTTCGGCGAATTGGTCCGGCCCCGAGGCCGAACCAATCGCCGGCTGCTAGCAGGGTCAAGGAGCAAACGAGACCATGGCCTCGGACCTTCGCCTCAAAGAACAACTGCCCGAGCTGACCAACCGCATTGTGCGAACTTATGGCGAGATCGCCTCGATCAGCCATCTGGGCCACTGCCCGTTGCCGAATTACGAAGTGGTCGTCGCGGCCATCGAAGACCTGAAAGAGATCATCTATCCCGGCTATCGCCGCCGCGAGGGATTGCACAGCGGCAACGTGACTTATCACGTCGGCGATCTGATCGACGGCCTACACGACAAGCTCACCACGCAGATCGGCCGCGCCATGCGGCACGACGCGGGCTTTGCGGACGATTGCGGTAGTACCGATCACGACTTCGAAGCGCTGGGCCAGGCCAAGGCGATCTTGTTTCTGGAAGAGCTGCCCGAGCTGCGCCGGCGGCTGGCGCTCGATGCCCAGGCGGCGATGGATGGCGACCCGGCCGTCAAGACGCTCGACGAGGTGATCTTTTGCTACCCGGGCTTGGAGGCCGTGACCGTCTACCGTCTGGCCCACGCCTTGCACCTGCTGGAGGTGCCGCTGATTCCGCGGATGATGACTGAATGGGCCCACTCGAAGACGGGCATCGACATTCATCCGGGCGCGACGATCGGCGATCATTTCTTCATCGATCACGGCACGGGCGTGGTGATCGGTGAGACCTGCGAGATCGGCAACCGCGTGAAGCTCTACCAGGGCGTAACGCTCGGCGCGCTCAGCTTTGCAATCGACGGCGACGGAAACCTGGTGCGCGGCCACAAGCGGCATCCCACGATCGAGGACAGCGTGGTGATTTACGCCAACGCGACCGTGCTGGGAGGCGCGACCGTGATCGGCCATCACTCGGTCATCGGCTCCAGCGTGTGGCTCACGCGCAGCTTGCAACCGCACACGACCGTGGTGCTGGAAAAGCCCAAGCTGAGGATGCGCGCCGAAATCGACCAGATGCATGGAGATCTGAATTTTCAGATCTAGGCATATCTAAGCGCGCGACGCGCGCGAGCGGTTCCGTCGCCAGGCGATCAACCCGGCGACGACCAGCGCGAGCGTCGTCACTCCACTTAAGGCGCCACCCCACAATACGCTGGCCGGCCGATAGCGATAGACCAGCTTGTGGTCGCCGGCGGGCAAGGCCGCGCCCCGCATGACGCGATTGGTGCGCAAGATCGGCACTTCGATCTCCACGCCGGAGACTTCCTCGACGAGTTTCCAGCCTGGATAGTACAAGTCGGAGAGCACGACGAGTCCGGCGCTGGCTAGCCGCGCTTCGATGCGTACGTGCGAGGCGCTGGCCTCGGTAATGGTACAGGATTCTTCGATCCCCGGCGGCGGCGGTTCTGCCGCGGGCACAAGCGGCCGGTCACTTTCCACAACGGCCTGTTGCCGCCAGTCGCGCGGCTCACCGTCGGGAAACAAAAGCGATTCGGTAAATTCCTTCAATTGCCGGTCCGTGCGGTTGGCCCGCTGGGGAACCACCTCGACCTGATGCACGATCCAGGTCCGCGGCAATGCTGTTGGACGGATGCCCGCCACCATGCCTTCGGCCGGCGCGGACTCGTCGGTGAGGTCCGGCGGCGCAGCGCCCTTAGCGACAATTGCCACACGGGCTGCCAGCAGGTCGAGAATCGAAGCGTCGGGCAGCGACCCCGAGCTGGTGCGAAGCGCCATGGTCAAATTCCCGCTTCTGGCCCGCGCGGTGCGCCGCCTGGCGATATCGAGCAGCACGCGATAGTCGCGAGAGACCATCGTGCCCGAGGCTTCCGCCAGCGAGATTCGATACGGCAAAGGATATTTCGGCGCCAACGTCTGCCGGTCCCACGTCACGGCTTCGGCCAGACGACTTTCGGACTTGGCTTTCTCCCACGAAGGCGGCAATGTATTCAGTTGGCGAAACACGCGATAGTCGTCCACGTCGGCCGGGAGCTGTTTGACCAGCGGCGGCTCAAAGCGCCAGGCATCGGCCGGTGCGTAGACGACCAGGCACGCTTGAGCGATCGCCAGATCAAGCGCCGTCAGTCCAAGCGCGGCGGCGCGGATCCAGCGCGCGTGGCCCGGCCGTCGCGAGGCCAGCCAGAACAAGGCGAACAACGAAGTGGCGACCAGTGCGGTCTGGCCCAAAGCGAACAAGATGTCGTGCCAGGCGCCGGCCGGATCGAAGGGTCCCAACAAGGCGTCGGTCGCCGCAGTCTCACCGAGGTGCACCAGCGCCGAGCGGCTGACGGCTGCGGCAATCAGGCCGACAACGCTCGCGACGGCGACAACCGCCAGCCACCGGCGCACGTGGCGCTCGGGCGCTTGCCAGGCCTCGTCCCAACCCCGCGCGGCCAGCACGCCGAGTCCCAGATTCGCCACCACGAACAGCTTGGCCGAGTAGCGAAAGTAGACGTAATTGGGCAGCAGCGTGACCATCCACCAGTGGATGCCGCCGATCTCGCCCCCCACGCCCAGCAGGTCGACGCCGCCGAAAATCCAACCCACGGCCCAGGCCACGCCGTACGTGCCCAAGCTCCCCAGCCCGCCGAGCAAGACCATCCACGACAGCCAGCGGATCTCGGGCAGGGACTTGCGGCGCAGGCTCCAGGTCGCCGCGCCCAGAACCAAGGGCAACAGCCCCAGATAGTTCGAAGGCGTCCACAGGTTGTCCTCGGCCCGCATGGCCGCAAGAGTGCGATGGTTGCCCGCAAACGGCCGGCCCGTGATGTTGGGCCACAGAAGCTCGATGACTCGCCAAGGCGCGATGCTGAATTGATAGACCTGTCCCTGGTGCGAGCTGGGATCGTATCCCAACAGTCCGCCGTACCAGCTAGTGTTGGGGTCGACGTTGCCAGCGTCCGACTCGCGATCGGCCATCGGATAAGCGGCCAGCTCGTAGATGTTGCGTGGCGAGGTGTAGTTGCCGCGGGCGCTAGCGGCCGAGGCCTCGACGGTGGGCAACACCTGCACCGCCGCCACCAGAAGCGCAACCGCCGCGGTCAAACCCAACAGCAGCGGGCGGCTCGCCTGCTTGGAGGGAGCGATCGGTTCCGCCGGATTCGCGCCACCCTCCAGTGCCTGTTCGTGCCCGGCCCTTCGCGGCAACAGCAGCGCATACAGCGCGGCCAGCAGGCCGGCGTTGTACGCCATTTGCGGGTCGCCTCCGGCGATCATCAGCGCCAAGACAACACCCAGTGAAACTGCCGCCAGGTAACTTCGCTCGCGGAGCATGCGATCGGCCGAGAGGGCCGCCCAGGGCAGCCATGCCGCCCCCACGAGAAACACGACGTTGCAATACTGAAACAGCACGCTGCCGCCGAACGCATACGACATCGCGGCCAGGCCCGCGGCCAACTCGCTCGAGCCGAATCGCCGCGCCAGCCGATAGCCGCCCGCGGCCGCCAACAGAACGTGCAAGACGATGTACAGGTTGTAGAGCAGCGTGTAGTCCAGCGGCAGCGCGAAGATCAGCTTGCCGGGATAGAACACGCTGGAAGTGTTCTCGGCCAACAGCGGCATGCCGATGTTTTCGTAGGGGTTCCATAGCGGCAGTTGCCCGCGACCCCACTCGCCGCGGATGTACTCGAACAGCGGATGGTAATAATGCGCCGCGTCGCGAAAAGCGAAGCTCGAACCGCCGTCCAGCGCCGGCGCAAAGATCCACACCGCCAGCACGCCGACCAGGCCGAATGCTATCCAATGGGGCTTCAAGCAGAGCTCTTGGGGGGGAGAACGCCAAGGGGCAAAGCCGCCCATTGTAGCAGGCGTCGATCAGCGATTTTGCCCCAGCCGCAACGCGGCGAAATGATGGCAGGCATGCTAAGCCGCAAAGCGGCAGGACGGCCCGTTAGCGTCAGCGGCTGGCCGCGATGCGGCGCAGGACCTGCGTGACGGCTTGCTCCAATTCGGCGGCCAGGACGTCCAAATTGGCGGTAACTTTGACAGGGGTCGCCCAGAATGCCGTCAGCCGGCCCGTCCATTGAATCCGATGCCAGCGCCGATGGCCGGTCGCGATCGCTGTCGGGGCTGGTTCAGCGCACAACACGGGGTCGCGGGCCGCCAGGCGTATCAGGGCTTGGGCCAATGTGGCGTCGTCGTGGATGTCGCCGCCGCCCAGCGACGGATCGGTCGCAGGTTCAAAGTCCGCCAGGTCAATGGTTATCACACCGACCAGGCCCGTTGCATCTTCCCCAACCATGAACCTACTCGCGCGTCTCGAAGTTCTGGCCCTATCGGGGGTCGAGCGGCCCCGATTTTGCAAAACTTTGCAGAACGTTCCTCAGCCCCCGCGGTCCCGCCCCCACCGTCCCTGTAAAGAGATTTCGGCATTCGCCGCGGGGACGTTTCAATCGGACTGAACCAGCGCGATCGGAATTACCAAGGTCGCGGTCCGGTGGGTCGGCGTAGCGAAGATAATCGGGGGAGAAAAACGGCCGCGAACTGCCATCGCGGTCCGCCGGTGTCATTCAAGAAGCGCCACGGCGCGCGAGCAAGGTTCCTGCAAGGAACGAATCGAGGTGGCAACGAATCAATTGTCGCTTACACGTTCTAGCGAGCGTGCGCGGCGACGCGCAGTTGCCCGCGAGCCTGGTTCTCCAGACGATCGCGTGCGGCCAGCGACTCGTCGCTATTGGCTTTGCGATGTCGCGCTTGGGTGAGATGCTCTTGCGCCACGGCCGGGTCGATGGATGCGGCCGGCACGGCCCGGTTGGTGAGCACCGAGACCTCGTTGTTGGCCACTTGCACGAAGCCGGCATCAACATAAAACCGCCGGGTTTGGCCGCCGGCCACCAAGCGCAATTCGCCATAGCCCAGGCGGCCAATCAGGGGGCTGCGGCCCAGCGCGATGCCAATCTCCCCGTCGAAGAGCGGCAAGGCCACAAAGTCAACCAGCTCGTCCAGCACGGTCGCCTCGGGCGTGACTACCACGCAATGCAATTGGGCCATCTGCGAAACACTCCTCAGTTTTGGGACAGACCCCGACAGTTCTCGGACAGGCTGTTAAGCCTGGGCGGCCATCTTCTTGGCCTGCTCTTCGGCCTGCTCGATCGGACCCACGTACATAAACGCCTGCTCCGGCAGGTGGTCCCACTTGCCCTCGGCGATTTCCTCGAAGCTGCGGATCGTATCGGCCAAGGGGGTGATCTCGCCCGGCTTGCCGGTGAACACTTCGGCCACGAGGAACGGCTGCGACAGGAATCGCTCCATGCGGCGGGCCCGGTGCACGATCAGCTTGTCGACTTCGCTCAACTCGTCGACGCCCAAAATCGCGATGATGTCTTGCAGTTCACGGTACCGCTGTAGCGTGGTCTGGACCTGTCGGGCGACCCGATAGTGCCGCTCGCCGACGTACTGCGGATCGAGAATTCGGCTGCTGGAAGCCAGCGGATCGACTGCGGGGTAGATGCCCTTTTCGGTAATCGAGCGTTCCAAGTAAAGAAACGCGTCCAACTGGCCGAAGGCGGCCGCCGGCGCGGGGTCGGTCGGGTCGTCGGCCGGCACGTATACGGCCTGCACCGAGGTGATGGCCCCCTTCTTGGTCGAGGCGATCCGCTCTTGCAGGGCGCCCATTTCCGTGGCCAGCGTTGGCTGATATCCCACGGCCGAGGGCATGCGCCCCAACAGGGCCGACACTTCGCTGCCCGCCTGGGAAAAGCGGAAGATGTTGTCGATGAACAATAGCGTGTCGGTGCCGGTCGTGTCGCGGAAGTACTCGGCCATCGTGAGGGCCGAAAGGGCCACCCGCAAGCGGGCTCCTGGAGGCTCGTTCATCTGGCCGAACACCATGCACGTTTGCTCGATGACGCTGCGGCCGGTATCGCCGATCTTGGCTTCCTGCATTTCCAGCCACAAGTCGGTTCCCTCGCGGGTTCGCTCGCCGACGCCGGCAAACACCGAATAACCGCCGTGCGCGCTGGCGATACGGGCGATCAACTCGGTGAGAATGACCGTCTTGCCCAAGCCGGCACCGCCGAACAAGCCGGCCTTGCCGCCGCGGACGAACGGCGTGAGCAGGTCGATCACCTTGATGCCGGTTTCGAACAACTCGGTCTTGGTCGACAGGTCGATCAAGGGAGGGGCGTCGCGATGGATCGACCACCGCTCGGTGGCATCGACCGGACCGCGGCCATCGACCGGTTCGCCGATGAGATTGAACACCCGGCCCAGCGTGGCCGGTCCGACGGGCACCGTCACCGGAGAACCCGTGTCGACGCATTCCTGGCCGCGGACCATGCCGTCGGTGCTGCCCAGGGCCACGCAGCGCACCCGTCCGCCGCCCAAGTGCTGCTGCACTTCGCCGGTCAGGCTGACTTTGATGCCCTTGTGCTCCGAGTAGATCTTCACGGCGTTGTAGATCGCCGGCAGGCTGGCCTCGGCAAACTCGACGTCAAACGTCGAGCCGATAATCTGCGTTACGCGGCCAATGTTCTTGGTGTGGGGCTGGTGGTTCGTGGAAGTTGCCATGTTTTCTGCCGTGGTTCGCTCGTTTGGGTGTGTGAATGTGTTGGTTTGGTTGGCGGACAATCACTTGAGGGCCCAGCTTACTTAAGGGCCTCGACGCCGCCGATGATTTCCATGAT
>JANNQN010000078.1:0-7058 GCA_031400775.1 Planctomycetia bacterium
CCCCCCACCACACGGAGACGAGGGACCAGGCAGCGGACGGATTGCTTTCGTCTCTGGGGGCGATACCTCCTGGCCTTTCAAACAAGACGACTCAAGATTAAACAAATTGCCTGACTGGTTCGACCATGTCAGAATAACGGAATGAGCGATGAACTAAAGCCAGAGCAGTCCAATGAGCCAGACGGAACTCTCACGAGCTGCGCCTTGGCGTCGCTGATCGTGGACATGCTGATCCGGTGCGGCATCGTCAACCAAGAGCACTGCGACCGAGCGGTGGAAATAGCCGTTGAAGAGATCGACGTGCGAAAGGCGATGGGCGATTACTAACCCGGTTCAGGCCACCCCATGACCACACATAAGCTGGTGGAATCAGCCGAAATGAGTGACCAACCCAAGTCACCTTGGAATTCTCGGGAGCGCCGATGGAATCGGCCCTGGTGGCAATGGCTGTTGGCGGCTTGGGCACTGGTCATGTTATGGGGCGTGCTGGATGCGATCTATCTGCGCTTTTTCGTGTTCGGCGCATGGTGAACGCGGCTGTCCCCGACTCTAGGATTTGAGCCCCGGCCAACTCGCTGTTCAGCCACCACCACCGAAAACCGACGCTTGCAGCCGCCGCCCATGTCGGCGATGATGATGGGTCCCACTTCAGACAGGATCGCACCCGCATGCCCGACGCTTTTTCCCCGACCGTGATTCGCGAAACGGCGCCCGGCTTCGCCGCCGCGCAGGTCGTTCTCAAGCCCCGCAAAGCGCGCCCCTTCTATGGCCGCCATCCCTGGGTCTTGGATTCGGCGATCGCGCGGGTCGAAGGAACCGCGGCCGATGGCGACGTCGTCGACCTGCTGACAGATGCCGGCAAGTTTGTCGCCCGCGGCATCTTCAACAGCCAGAGCCGAATTCGAGTCCGACTCTACACCTGGGAAAACGCGCAGGCCATCGACGGCAACTTCTGGAAGCATCAACTGCAAACCGCCATCGAACTGCGGAAGCGATTAGGCCTGGGCGATCCGACTGGCGCCGAGCGGCTGGTCTTCAGTGAGGCCGATGGATTGAGCGGGCTGATCGTCGACCGCTACGCCCAGTGGCTGTCCGTGCAAGTCACGGCCCTGGGCGCCGCGAACCGCTTGGATGAACTGGTGGCCATTTTGGTCGAACTGCTCGAACCGCGCGGGATATTCATCCGCACGGAGAAAGGAGTCGCCACGGCCGAAGGCATCACGCTCCGCGACGGACTCTATTGGGGCGAAGCGCCGACCGGTCCGGTGTTCATCTTCGAGAACGGGATTCAATACGGCGTCGATTTGGCCGAAGGTCAGAAGACGGGCTACTACCTGGACCAGCGCGACAATCGCCGCGCAGCCGCGTCGTATTTTCGCGATCGCAAAGTGCTCGACATGTTCTGCTATAGCGGCGGGTTCTCGCTCAATGCCGCAGTGCACGGCCACGCTCGCGAAGTACTGGGCATCGACTCCAGCCAGAAAGCTGTGGCGCTGGCCCGGGCCAATGCCGAGTTGAACGCCGTGACCACCGCGCGGTTCGAAGAGGCCGACTGCTTCAAGGCGCTGCACGCGCTGGCCTCCGACCGGCGGCGCTTCGGTGCGGTCATCCTCGATCCGCCCAAATTTGCCCGCAATCGGCAATCGGTCGACGAAGCCCTGCGGGCCTACCACCGGCTGAATCGTCTGGCGGTCGACGTGCTGGAGCCGGGCGGGATATTGGTCACGTGCAGTTGCTCGGGCCACGTGACGCGCGACGACATGCTGTACATGCTTCTGGGAGTCGCCGAGCAGACCGGCCGGCCGATCCAGGTCCTGGAAACGCGGGGCGCCGCGCCCGACCATCCGCTGGGCGTGACCTGCCTGGAGACCGAGTATCTCAAGTGTCTCATCTGCCGGGTCGTGTAGGCCGATCGCCCAGCAGGGGCGCTTTTGGCCGGCCATTCCACTTGACCCTCGCCGCAACGGCTGCCTAACATATCCTTCAGTGCCGGTGCGAACGTGGCGCTGGCTGGACCTATAAGCTCGCCAGATGCCGTCAGGCTGGACTGGCGGTCGTGCGAGTGGTCTCTGTCGGAAAGGAGGTGACCGTATGAGTAGTGGTAACCAGAGGTGGCTCGGTTAACGAGCAGCCGACGGGCTGCTGGCCCATGGGTTCTTTCCCGGGGGCACGTTAGTCAGCCAAAATCTGAAACCGAAATGGTGGAGCCGGCCGGAGCCTTGTCTTCGGCCGGTTCTTTTTTTGGCCAGCTCCTGGCGCTGAATCCACACCACTGTAGTCGCAGTTTCCGCGGATCCGTCGGCCGGCTGGACCGGTTTTCCGGCGCACCTGTTACAAGCCGCGCAACTGGCATCAAAGGCGGCACTTTGACCGTCAAACTCGCGGCCGGAGTGTTGCGAAGACGATACCGTAAAGATAGCATAAATACATAAAGTGGATCGTTCGCGGACCTGTTGCCGACTGGGGGAGGATTTAGGATGAGAAGGAGCTGGAAGACGTTTTTCGTGAGCGCGACGGTCGTGCTGACGGCGGTGAATCCGGCTTCGGCCTGTCGCGGTCGTTTCTGGCGACATTGCCCGCCACCGAGCTGCTACGTGCAGTGCTCGCCGTGCGTCGTGATGGACGACTGTTGCGGCGAATCCTCGTCGGAACTTCCCACTCCGGCTGATGTACCCAGCACGCCCGCGCCTAGCCAGCCCGCTCCTCGCGTGCCGACTCCGGCCGCGCCGCCGCTGCCAGCGGCTCCGATTCCCGAAGATTCCTTTCCGCCCCTGCCCGCCGAGCCGTCTGTCGAGCCGCCCGCGGCTGAGTCGAGCGCTCCGGTCGACGACATGCCGCTGCCGAGCGACACACCTGCCGCGACTCCGGCCGATGAGCCGGCGGCGCCGGCCGAAACTCCGGCCAAGCCGGCCGAGGACGTCGAAGATCTGTTCAAAGACACCGACGCGAAACCAGCCGACGCGACTCCAGCGAAGCCGGACGACGCTGCTCCCGCGAAGCCGGCCGATAAGGCGGACGATGTCGAAGACCTGTTCAAGGACACCGACGAGAAGAAGGCCGCCACCAGCGAGCCGGCCCAGGAAGAACCGATGGACACGGCGCCGAGCAGCGAAGTGGAAGACTTGTTCTCCGAGCCGACCGATAAGCCCTCGACCAGCGCCAGCCGCGATGCGAAGCCGGCCGATGCCGAGGAGCTTAGCCCCATGCGTTTATGGACCGACAATACGGGCAAGTATCAGGTTCGCGCCCGGCTGATTGTCGTGGGCGATCGCTACGTGAGGCTGTTGAAGGAGACCGGCAAGACCACGACCGTTCCCTTCTCGCGCTTGAGCGGCAGCGATCTGGCCTTCGTCCAGCACCAGGTGTCCAGCGAGTTGGCCGGAAATTTTTAATCCGGTCCGAAGCGGTTCGATAAGCCCATCGATACAATGGCTGCCAACGGCGCTTGAAGCGCGGTTGGCAGCTTTTTTTGTTTGAGGAGTAGCGTCATATGAGCCGGATGGGAACCTGGATTGTCTGGTTGCAATTGACGGTCGTCGTGGCGATCGCCGCTGTGTCGGTGGGCGTGGTGACGATGGGGACGGGCGCGTCGGCGGCCGAGCCGAAGATGCTGCTGTTGGTTGGTCAAGGCCCCGACAATCATCCCCGCGGCACGCACGAATACACGGCCGGCGTGGAGCTATTGGCCAAACTGCTCGAACCCAACAAGGATCTGACGCTCCGCGTCGTCAATGGCGACGAACCGTGGACCGAAGGGCCCGAGCTGCTGGCGAAGGCCGATGGCGTGGTGATCTTCGTCTCCGAAGGCGCCCGCTGGCTGCAAGCAGCGCCCAGGCGCTACCAGGCGTTCGAGCGATTAGCCGCCCGCGGCGGAGGGCTCGTCACGCTGCACTGGGCAATGGGCACTAGGTTCCCAGAACCGATCGAGCCGTTTCTAAAACTGTTCGGTGGTTGCCACGGCGGCGCGGACCGGAAATATCAGGTCGTGGATGCCACGTTGCACGCGCCGAACCGGGAGCGCCCCATCACCGCTGGACTGGACGATTTTCGCGTCCACGACGAGTTCTACTATCGACTGAAGTTCGTCAAAGCCACGCCGCCGATCGCTCCGGTGCTCGAAGCCACGATCGACGGTCAGCCGGAAACCGTGGCTTGGAGTTGGGAGCGCCCCGACGGCGGACGTTCGTTTGGCTTTAGCGGAATGCACTTCCACGAGAACTGGCAACTGCCGCAATACCGCCGGCTGCTCACACAAGCCGTGCTGTGGACGCTCAAGCTGCCGTCGACGTGACGGAGTGACTGCGGCGTTCGCGAATGTTCGCCAAGCGAGAGCCTGAAGCGCTACGATTCGCTCCGCGCGACCTGTTGGACGGCCGGCTCCGCGGCGGCATTCGACGCCAGCAAGTTGGCACGGCGCAACTGACCGCAAGCGGCGTCGATCTTGTCCCCTTTGCGCTCGCGGGTCTGCACATTGAGTCCCGCGCCGCGCAAGACCTCGACAAAGCGGTTCACCGCGGCGGCTGAGGGCGTGCGATAGGGCAACCCGGCGACGGGATTGTATGGAATCAGATTAACCAGTGCCGAGCGGCCACCGAGCAGTACGGCCAGCCGTCGCGCGTGGTCGACCTGGTCGTTCAGCCCGCCCAGCAGCACATATTCGAACGTCAAGCGCCGGCCCGACGCCTCGAAGTACCGATCTGCCGAGCGGAGTATTTCGGCCAGGCCAATGCTCTTGTTGACCCGCACTAATTCGTTTCGCAGGGCGTCGTCGGGAGCGTGCAGCGAAACGGCCAGGTTGAAGCGGCAATTCTCCTGGGCCAGGCGATCGATGGCCGGCGGCAGTCCCACGGTCGAGATCGTGATCCGCCGCGCGCTGATGCCCAACCCCGTCGGCGAAGTGGCCTCGGCCAGGGCCGGCAGCAGGCGGTCGACGTTCGCCAGCGGCTCGCCCATGCCCATCACGACCACGTGGCTCAAGCGTTCGTCGGCCGGCAACAGCCGATCGAGAAGCAACATTTGCTCGACGATTTCACCGGCCGTCAGATTACGCTCGACGCCGTTCAATCCGCTCGCGCAAAACACGCAACCCATCGCGCAGCCGACTTGCGTGCTGATGCAGATGGTGCGCCGCGCGGCGTCGCGCAACAAGACGCACTCGATTTGCTGTCCGTCGGATAGTTCGACCAGCAGTTTTTCGGTGCCGTCGTCGGAGTGCTTGTGCTCGACGACCCGCGTGGTCCAGAGGCGAAAATCGGCCGCCAAGGCCTCGCGCAACGACTTGGGCAAGTCGGTCATGTCGTCAAAGCTTTTCGCCCGGCCGGCGAATATCCAATGGCGGATCTGCGCATAGCGAAAGCCCGGCAGGCTGCGCTCGTCGAGCCAGCGCCGCAGGTCATCGCCAGTGGGTTCGAGCAAGTGCGACACGGCGGGAAGTTGTTCAGCCATTGCAGGGGGCGGCGGGGAACGGGCCGATTCACCGCCAAAGAGGAAAGGTGCGACGCATGCCCATTATACGGCAGAGCCATTATACGCTTGCCGATATGCGCTTGCCGAGCGGGTTTCGAAATTGACACTTTCCCCAGACCCCACCACAATAACCGCCGCCAGTAGCGCCTTTTCGTTGAGCCTAATGCATCCTGGAACTCTGATCGAGGGAATTAACCTATGTCGCAACCCATGAACCCCTACGACACGCCCGAGCAAGTCCGCCCCGGCATGAGCGGGACCACGAAGGTGCTGTTGGGGATGGGCATCGGCTGCGGGGTTCTGGTGCTATTGTGTTGCGGCTTTTTTGGCGCGAGCACGTTTTGGCTGGTTCGAACGGCGCAGCAGGCGCTGACCGAAGACCCTAATGAGATCCGCCGCCTGACCGACACGATCGTCGCGATCAAGATTCCCGAATCGCTGCCACCCAAGGCCGGCATGGATTTGAGCATTCCGTTCGTGGGCACGAAATTCATGACCTGGGTCGCCTACGGCGTTGAGAAAAACGAAGACGACAATGCCCTGTTCTTGGCTCAGTTCTCGGCCGACATGGTCAAGGAAGAGGACATGCGGACGCAGTGGAAAGATTCGATGCGTCAAAGCGGCCAGAAGGAATGGGACGATATCAAGGTCGAAGAGTCCGATAAGGTCGAACTCACGATCAACGGCAGCCCCGCGACATTCACGGTCGACAAAGGACAGGACTCGAAATCGCGGGAGGTCTGGCAAGTGATGGCCAGCTTCCACGGCAAAGGCGGACCGGCGATCTTTGCCTTGAAGGTCGACACCGAAGACTTCAGCCGCGAGCAACTGTTCGAGATACTCAACTCGATGAAGTGAGTCGCACTCGCTTCACGACTCGGCCGCGCGCTCGTCGAACACTTCCTGCAAGCGAGCCGCCAGCGCTCCGCTGCGAATGGCGGTCTCCAGCTCGTCGAGATCCGCGTACAGCGCGTCGCTCAGGAACTTCACGGCCCAGTTAAGATGCATCGGGCTGACCGTGATCACCGCCCGACCGTGCTCGCGCGCCTCCCACATTTCGATCGCCGTGCCCATCGAAGCCTCGGGCACGAAGGCCAGCACGACGTCGAACTCGCGGCATAGATCAATGTGATGATAGAACACCTCGCGGCCGCGCTGGTCGTCGTATTCGAGCGAATCGGTGTGGTCGGCCAGCGGATCGTAGATCTCGGCCTCTGGAAAGTGCGCTTTCAGAAGCTCCGCGATTCGGGCCCGGTAGCCCTGTGGGTGTAGCAAGGCGGTCTGGTGCGAGCCTTGCATGATGCCGGCCAGAAAAAATCGCATCGAGTTTGGTTTCCTGGTCGTAGGGTGTGATCGGGAATTCGTGTTTGTCTTGGGTGGCGCTGGCATCCTGCCAGTGAAATCCATCTCTTCCTCCCTCTGTGTCCGTTCGGCTGAGCTCACGGCCGAAGCCTTTGTGCCTGCTATGTAGCCGGGTGTCAAGGCTGGGATGGCTGTTTGGTTTTGGGGAGTTGATGTCGTGCATTCTGCTATTCGATCGTCCGCAACTTGGGCGGAGATCCCTTGATTCTTCGCTATGGGATCGGACTACA
>JANNQN010000079.1:0-6576 GCA_031400775.1 Planctomycetia bacterium
TTTGACGAAGCCGCTGGCCAGGGCGCGGGCCATTTGCCCTGCCCCGATGAAGCCGATGGTCTGCTCGAGCATGTTGGGGAATTGAGAAAGTTGAGGCACGAAGGCGACTTGCAACGATGCAGGCGCGCGGTGCATAGCGTACCGACCGCCCTGATAATCTAAGACCACCATGGCTCGCCTGCAAGGAACACCCCGTGCTGGCGGAGGCTTTGCAGCGGTTTTTCCGATCGTAATAGCCTATTTTGCGCCCATGCGGCTTACGGCTGGCGTTTTCGTCTTCGCGTCAAGGAGACTCGGCCAAAGCCGTCTGGACACATCCGCGCGATTGTGAGATTCTTCCGCCGCGCCCCCCTGGCGAGCCATTCCACTGAGCCAGTGACGGCGTGTCCCTTCTGAGGAGTTCTTCCGATGTTCGCCAGATCCCTATTCGGGGCGCTATCGCTCCTGATCGCGATGAGCTTTGCGCCCGCTCCGGCAGCCGCCGAATCGTCCGCAATGGCCCGTTGGTTCAACTTTGGCAAGGGCAAGGACAAGGCTCAGGCCAAGACCACCAACGCCTCGGGCACGTCGAAGTCGATCAAGACGCCCCAGGTCGTCAGCAAAATGACCGACGGCACGAAGCGGCTGGTCAGCAACACCACCAACATCTTCACGCCCGGCAAGACCACGACTCGCAAGAGCGGCACGACGAACGTCGAAAAGGCCAAGAAGCCGCCGCAAGAGAAGCAGGGCTTTTTCAAGGCGATGTTCAATCCCGAGCCGCCTCCGCCGCCCAAGACCATCAAGGAATGGATGTCGCTCAAGCAGATTCATCCGTAGTTGCGAGTGAACGGTCAGTCGACCGACAGAATTGATTTCAAGAGGAACGGAATGTAACCACAAAGTCACAAAGAGCACGGAGAAAATCTAAAATTGTATTCTTTGTGTTCTTGGTGTCTTCGTGGTTATCCGCCTTCGTAATTTGCCGCTGCGTGTTGAACGATCGAGCGGCTGCACTGGCAAGATGCCAGTGTTACCAAGCAAATCTTAGCAGCACAGTCTCGTTGGCAAGGATGCGGATCGCGTGGCATACCCTTTCGCTCGCAGCGCGGCGGCAATCCTGGCGATCATGGCGTGTCTCGCGGCCTCGGGCTGCGCAGGGCCGCTGGGTCGCGGCTGGGCCAACTTCAAGAGCGACAAGGATGTGGCAACCGCCGCGGCCGACGATTCGTTTCCCTCGGCCGCTGAAGTCGGCCTGGCCTCGACGGAAAACGACCGCTGAAATCGCCGGGGACTGTCCCGATTTTGCGGAGTCCTCGGAGCAAAATGGGACTGTCCCCTTCTCCGAGGCGATTTCGAAACGCTCATTTAGCGATCCGCTACGCGCGAGGATCGTATCCCAAGTTCGGCGCCAGCCAGCGCTCGATCTCGACCACGCTCTCGCCCTTGCGGGCCGCGTAGTCGGTCACCTGCTCGCGGTCGATGCGATCGACCGAAAAGTAACGCGCCTGGGGATGCGCAAAGTACCAGCCGCTGACGCTCGAAGCCGGCAGCATGGCAAAGTTCTCGGTCAGTCGGATGTGGGCCTGCCGCTCGGCGTCGAGCAGCTCGAACAGCGTGCGCTTCTCGGTGTGATCGGGGCAAGCCGGGTAGCCCGGCGCGGGTCGGATGCCGCGATACTTCTCGGCGATCATCTCTTCGTTCGAAATTCGCTCGCTGGCGCCGTAACCCCAGTCGTGACGCGCGGTCCGGTGCAGGCACTCGGCAAACGCTTCGGCCAGCCGATCGGCCAGAGCCTTGACCATGATCGAGTTGTAGTCGTCGTGGTCGGCTTCGAAGCGGGCGACCAGTTCATCGACGCCCAAACCGGTAGTGACGGCGAACGCGCCCAGGTAGTCGGCCCGGCCGCTGTCGACAGGCGCGATAAAATCGGACAATGCCAGGAAGCTGGTCTGCCCCTGACGTTGCCACTGTTGCCGCAGGGTGTGGAACCGGGTGAGCTCGGCGTTGCGCGTCTCGTCGGTGAACAAGACGATGTCGTCGCCCAGCGAACCGGCGGGCCAGAACCCGTATACGCCGCGGGCCCGAATCAACTGCTTGGAAACGATCTCGTCCAAAAGCTGCGTGGCGTCTTCGAACAACTTGCGGGCCGCTTCGCCAACTTTCGGATCGGAAAGGATTTTGGGGTACTTGCCCTTGAGCTCCCAGGTCTGGAAGAACGGCGACCAATCGATGTACTCGACCAGCGTCGACAATGGAAAGTCGGCCAACACGTGCGTGCCAAGAAAGCGGGGGACGTCGATCTCGACGGACTGCCAATCGGTGGCGAAGCGCTTGGCCTTGGCCTGGGCGTAGGGCGCCAGCTCGACCTGCTGGCGGCGATTGAAGGCTTCGACCAGCGCTTCTTGCTCCTCGCGATTGCGGACCTCGAAGGCCGCTCGATTGTCGTCGCTCTTGAGCCGATCGACAACTCCCACGCAGCGCGAGGCGTCGAGCACGTGGACCGTGGTGTTTCGATAAGCCGGCGCTATCTTCACGGCCGTGTGCTTGGCGCTGGTCGTCGCGCCGCCGATCAACAGCGGCAGCGTAAAGCCCTGGCGATCCATTTCGCGGGCCACGTGGACCATCTCGTCCAGGCTGGGCGTGATCAGGCCCGACAGCCCGATCATGTCGACGCCCTCTTTCTTGGCCGTTTCTAAAATCTTCTCGCAGGGCACCATCACGCCCAGGTCGATGACCTGGTAGTTGTTGCACCCCAGCACGACGCCGACGATGTTCTTGCCGATGTCGTGGACGTCGCCTTTGACGGTGGCCAACAGCACCTTGCCGCGGGCCGACTGCGACTGGACGTTGTCGTCGATTTTTTCCTGCTCCATGAACGGCAGCAGGTAAGCGACGGCCTTTTTCATGACGCGCGCGCTTTTCACGACTTGCGGCAGAAACATCTTGCCCGCGCCAAACAGATCGCCCACGATCTGCATTCCGTCCATCAGCGGGCCTTCGATGATTTTCAGACAGCGGTCGTATTTCTGCCGGGCTTCTTCGGTGTCCTCGTCGATGAATTCGACGATGCCCTTGACCAGGGCGTGCGCCAGCCGCTTTTCGACCGGTTCGCTCCTCCAGGCCGAGGCCGTGGTCTCGCCCGGCGTGGATTGCTTTTTCACTGTCTCGGCAAACTCGACCAGCCGTTCGGTCGCGTCCGGGCGGCGATTCAACAGGACGTCCTCGACCAACTCCAACAGCGGCGGCGAGATTTCTTCGTACACCGCCAACTGGCTGGCATTGACGATGCCCATGTCCATCCCGGCCCGGATGGCGTGATACAAAAACGCGCTATGGATCGCCTCGCGCACCGTGTCATTGCCGCGGAACGAGAACGAGACATTGCTTACTCCGCCCGAGATCTTGGCCCCCGGGCAGCGCGCCTTGATGGCCTTGATCGACTCGAAGTAGTTGACCGCGTAGTTGTTGTGCTCATCGATGCCGGTTGCCACGGTGAGGATGTTCGGGTCGAAGATGATGTCCTCGGGCGGCATGCCGATTTCCTCGGTGAGCAGGCGATAAGCCCGCTCGGCGATCGCGACCTTGCGATCGGTCTCGGTCGCCTGGCCTTGCTCGTCGAAGGCCATCACGACCACGGCCGCGCCATAGCGGCGAACCAGCCGGGCGTAGTGCAAAAACTGCTCTTCGCCTTCCTTCAGGCTGATCGAGTTGACGATGGCCTTGCCCTGCACGCATTTCAAGCCGGCCTCGATGACCGACCACTTCGAGCTGTCGACCATGATTGGCACGCGCGAGATTTCGGGCTCGGCCGAGACCAGGTTGAGAAACTTGGTCATCGCCGCTTCGCCGTCCAGCATTCCCTCGTCCATGTTGACATCGACAATGTTGGCGCCGGCTTCCACCTGCTCGCGGGCCACGGCGATCGCTTCTTCATATTGCTCAGAAAGGATCAACCGCGAGAACTTCTTCGAGCCGGTGACGTTGGTCCGCTCGCCGATCATGATGAAGTTGCTCTCGGGCCGCAGCGTCAGCGGCTCCAGACCGCTCAAACGGGTCAACGGCTCGATGCGCGGACGGCGGCGAGGCGGCTTGCCGGCCACGGCGTCGGCAATGGCGCGAATATGAGCCGGCGTGGTTCCGCAGCAGCCGCCGACGATGTTGAGCCAGCCACTGGCCGCGAACTCGCCCAGCGTGCGGGCCATCAATTCCGGCGTCTCGTCGAAGCCGCCGAAGGCATTCGGCAATCCCGCGTTTGGATAGCAACTGACGAAGACCGGCGCGATGTTCGAGAGCTCTTCGATGTACGGTCGCAGATTCTCGGGCCCCAGGGCGCAGTTCATGCCCACGCTGAGCAAGTCGGCGTGCGAAATCGAGTTCCAGCAGGCCTCGACGGTCTGAGCCGACAGCGTGCGGCCCCCTTCGAAGATCGTGAACGATGCCATCACGGGCACGCGCGTTCCGCCACGGTCGAAGAATTGATCGATGGCAAACAGACAGGCCTTCATCACCAGCGTGTCGAAAGCCGTCTCGCACAGCAACAAGTCCACGCCCCCTTCGACCAGCGCCTCGACCTGCTCGGTAAAGGTGGCCACCATTAGGTCGAACGTCGCGCCGCGATAGCCCGGATCGTTGACGTTGCCGGCGATCGAGAGTTGCTTGTTGGTCGGCCCGATCGAACCGGCTACGAAGCGCGGTTTCTCGGGCGTGCGCAGGTTCATCTCGTCCACGGCACGCCGCGCCAGCGCCGTGGCGGCCAGGTTCAGCTCGCGGGCGCAATCCGAGAGCTTGAAATCGGCCATGGCGATGCTCGTGGCCCCGAACGTGTTGGTCTCGATGATGTCGGCGCCGGCTTCGAGATATTCGCGGTGGATCGCCTCGATGGCCTCGGGCTGGGTGATCGCGAGGATGTCGATGAAGTTTTGCAGGTCCTGCGGATGGCGAGCGAAACGCTGGCCGCGGAAATCGGCCTCGGTGTACCGCAGCGCGTGGACCATGGTTCCCATCGCGCCGTCGAGCACCAGGATGCGCTCGCCCAACAGCCGTTCCAGTAGGGCTCGGGTCTGAACGTGTTGCTGAATCACTGCCATGACGGGCTGCAGGTCGCCTAAAGTGTTGTGTATCAGGATATTATCGCGGTTAGTACGCTCGCGGAAAGGGGAGCCGCTCGCGGCCGAAGTGGGGCCGCTGTCGTCTCTCTAGGGCGACAACGACTCGCTGCTATCGCTCAACTATCGCATAGAGCCCGAGCCCTCGCAAGCATCGCGGGACTGGTCGTGGCGGCTGTTCCAGGTCGGTTAAACGGTTGGCTCGATTGCGCTTACTGGAAGGGACGAGAGCCAGAGGGCGGCTTGGGTTCGCGCTCAATTGGCTGGTCAGCGGTAGGGCTCTGGGGCGATTGCCATCCCAGGTTTCGCACAACACCTAATCAGCGTATGCCGGATAGTGCTCAAGATCGTCACGATCGGAACCGATACGAGACATAGCCACCCTTGCTCTGGGAGGTAATAAAAGTCAACTCTTGCGATCGGGTTTCCATGGCGTCCTTTCCAATACTAACGCGCGACCCCGAGCTCCACGACAAGCTGGACGCCCACGAGCCGGCCGTACTGGCCTATCGGCGCGGTCCGTTGCTGGAGCCGGCCGGCGATCCGTTCCGCGCGCCCAGATCGATCGCCGACGTCGGTGGCTTGGACAAGATTCCGCTGCCGGCAGTCGTCCTGCAACTGCCCGATCTGAAGTCAACGTCCTATCTGCATCGTGGCTGGCATATTCCGTTTGCCTCGCACGCCTATTGGGTGGCACTGGTCTTGGGTGCGCTATTCGCCCTCTGGTTGGTTCTCAGCGGCCCCAAGCACGTCGAGCGCCCAACGGAGGAAGCTCCCACGTGGACCGGCCAGGCGACGCCGCCGGCCGATCGGGCCATCTCCACCTGGGGCGCAAATACTGGCGAGCCCTCGGCGCCGGCGCCAAAGTGGCGGGCCAGCGACACCGACGCAACCGAACAAGAATCGACACCAACCAATCCATACGATGCACCGCCGCACAGTCCAGCGCTGCCGGGCGATGCACCGCATGACGCTTTGGAACCGGCCGCGCCGGCTTTGCCCGGTGTTGAGACAGCGCCCCAGATTGGCGAAAGCGCGGTAGCGCCGGCACAACAAGCTGAGGTGATCCGCACGGCGCGCGGCGGCGAGACACGTTGGGACGGAACATCGAATCGAATCCAACCGAGCGAGGCCGCCCCGCTCGGAATCACCATTTCGGTGCCGCAATGACTGTTCTGGATCGCGCATTCATCAAGGCCTTTCAAGCGCCCGTCGCCGACGGAAAACACGTAGCCTCGCCGCACATTCGCCCGGCCCACTCGCCGGGCGCAGCGCAATCGGCGACCGGCAAGCGTGCGATTGGTCTGGCCAACGTGCCCGAGCCGATCCATTCACTGGCGCCGCTCTCGTCGTTCGCCGTCGCCACCAAGATTCACGATTCATTTCGGGCCGAGCACGAGGTGGATCGGCTAACCTGGCCGCCGGCATGTCAAAAACTGCTGTCGCAGGCCAGCCGCGCCTGGTCGGGCTTTGCCGATCAACTGATCGA
>JANNQN010000080.1:0-5162 GCA_031400775.1 Planctomycetia bacterium
CGCGCGATTGTGGAGTGTTCAATTCTGCGCTGATGGAATTGGGCAGCCTGGTCTGCACGCCCCGCAATCCCGATTGCGAACATTGCCCCGTCAGCACGCTGTGCGTGGCCCACAAGCGCGGCCAGCAAGATCGAATTCCGCGCATGCCGTCCAAGGCCGCCAGCGAAGCGGTGCGCGAGGCGGCCGTGATCGTATGGCGCAAGAAAACCATCCTGCTGCGCCGCCGCGAAGCCCATGAGCGCTGGGCCGGACTTTGGGATTTCCTGCGATTTCCACTCGTCGCGCGCACCAGCGCGGCGCTCGGCCGGGAACTTTTGGACAAGGTGCAACTGCACTCCGGCCTCGCGGTCCAACCGCCCCAAAGAATCGCCACGATCAAACACGGCGTGACGCGATTTCGGATCACGCTGGATTGCTATACGACCCGGGTGAATGGCGAACAGGTTCGACTGGCCGCGGGCGAGTGGCGGTGGGTTCGCGTCAACGAGCTGGAGGAGTATCCCTTGAGCATGACCGGTCGCAAGCTGAGCCGGTTGCTGCTGGCCGAACAAGCCGCCAGGTAACAATTGCCGCCGTGCCGAAAGCCCCTCGCTACGTCGCGGCGTCGGGCGGCAGATCTTCGGCCACGATCGACAATCCGGCCGAAGCGCGCAGCTCGACCCGATAACGCTTGCCGAGCTCCAGGCGGATCGAAGGGGCCTCGCCGTGCGCGGCGCGCAAGCCGGCTTCCTTGGATTTGGCCGGACTGTTGGCATACTCCCAAAAATTGCCCCAGATATCGCGCTCCAGCGGCGATAGTTGATTGCCCTGGCTGTACACGGCCGGCCGCGAACCGGTAGCGTCGAGCGCGAACCCTTCGCTCGGCTCCTGATACTCGCCAAAGATTCGTCGGAAGAGACACACCGACGTCGAGCGCAGCGGATCGTCCCCCTCGACCAGCGCGTCGCTGTACTTGATCACCCAGGCGTCGACGTAAATCGTATCGCCTTCGACCGTGAACGTCTTTTTCTCGCCCAACGGACTGCCGTCCTTGGACAGCTCGACGAACTGGAATTTGGTCTGGGGATGCGGGTCGCCGTCGCGCTTCTCCAACACCGTGATCTCGGCCACGCGATGATCGACCTTGAGCAGCCGCAGCGCCAGATCGAGCCGTTGGTTTTCCTTGGCCAGCCGCCCGATTTCCGCCGTCTTGAGCGCCAACTCGGCGGTCTTGTCCTTTAGCTCGCGATCGATCTGGGCCCGCTCGTCGTGAATCTGGTAGGCGATCCATCCGCCCGCGCCCAGTAGTCCCAAAATGACCAGCGAGACCAGGCCCCGCATGATATTCGCCAGCGAAGAGATCGTGTTCGACATGGGTAACTCGTGGAATTCTTCGTAAGCCGCACGACGGAATTGGTAAGAACCGCAATTATATGCCCAAATTCCCAGCCGACGCCAGTTTGAAGGCGCCTTAGCCGGTTCGCCCCAGCAGGGTATCGACCGCCAGGCCGATATCGGGGTTGGACATGAGGGTTTCGCCGACCAGGATCGCGTCGACGCCGGCCGCGGCCAGCCGCTCGACATCGGCACGGGTGCGGATGCCGCTTTCGCTGACCAGCACACACTCGTCGGGAATCCGCTCCCGCAACCGCAGGGTGTGCTCCAGGTCGGTCTCGAACGTGTGCAGATCGCGATTATTGATGCCGATCAACGTGGCGCCGGCATCGAACACGCGTTGCAAATTGTCTGGCTCGTACAACTCAACCAGCGGCGACATTCCCAGGGCGACGGCCTCATTGTGCAGCTTGCGCAGGTTGCAATCGTCCAGGCATTCGGCGATCAAGAGTACCGCGTCGGCCCCGGCCGAGCGAGCCTCCAGCAACTGGTAACGATCGAGAATGAAATCTTTTCGCAGGACGGGAATCTGCACCGCGGCGCGCACGTCGCGCAAATCTTGCAGCCGCCCCTGAAAAAACGGCGCGTCGGTCAGCACGCTCAGGCAACTCGCGCCATGGCGCTCGTACGTCAGGCCAATTTCCACCGGCCGAAAGTCGGCCCGAATCAGACCTCGCGAGGGGCTGGCTTTTTTCACCTCGGCAATCAGGCGAATTGGCCCCGGCGCGGATAGCGCTGCGAAAAAATTGCGGGGTGGCGGGGCGGCGGCGGCCAACTCAACCAGCGCGTCCTCGCTGAGCGATTCTTTGGCGGCGGCGATTTCCAGTCGCTTGGCCGCCACGATTTTCTCGAGCACGCTGGACATGGGCGGCCGATCTCAGTGTTTGAAGTGCCGGTAGCCCGTGAAAATCATCGGAATCTTCCGCTCGTCGCAGGCGGCGATCACTTCGTCGTCGCGGCGCGATCCGCCCGGCTGAATAATGGCGGCAACGCCGGCCGCCGCGGCTTCGCCGATCGAATCGGCAAACGGAAAAAAGGCATCCGAGGCCAACACGCTGCCGGCGGCCCGCGGCCCGGCTTTCTTGATCGCGATCTCGACCGAATCAACCCGACTCATTTGTCCGGCGCCGGCGCCCACCAGCGCACCGCCTTTGACCAGCACGATGGCGTTCGATTTGACGTGCCGCACGATGGTCCAGGCAAATCGCAAATCGGCCCACTGCTCGTCGCGAGGCTGGCACCCGGTGACCACCTTCCAGTCGCTCTCTGGGTCGGGCTGGACATCGGCCTGCTGCGCGAGCATGCCCCCCTCGATGTGCCGCAACTGCCACGCCGCCGGCGGCTCGGCAAGCGAACCCACGCGCATCAACCGCACGTTGGCCTTCCACTTCGGCCGCGTGGTCAGAATCTCGAGCGCGGCCGGCTCGTAGTCGGGGGCGACAATCGCCTCGACGAATCTTCCCGGCTCGGCCAGCACTTCGGCGGAGGCGGCGTCGAGCACGCGGTTGAATCCCAGCACGCTCCCAAACGCGCTCAGCGGATCGCCGTCGAGCGCAGCGCGCGTCGCCACTCCCAACTCTTTCGCGGTGGCCGCCCCACAGGGATTGTTGTGCTTGATCACCACGCAGGCCGGTTCCGCGAGCGAGCGAACGATCGCCAGCGCGCTATCCAGGTCGAGCAGGTTGTTGTACGACAGTTCCTTGCCGGCCAGTTGCTGTGCGGCCACGAGGTTCGCCCCCGCGACAGGGCTGGCCTGCGCATAAATCGCCGCCTGCTGGTGCGGATTTTCGCCGTAACGCAGAATTTCCTTGCAGCGCAAATTGACGGTCCAGAACTTCGGAAATGCCGACTCGCTCGTCTGGCCCGCAAAGTAATCCGCGATCGCCTGGTCGTAGTTGCCGGTGCGTCCGAACGCGGCCCGGGCCAGTTCGCGGCGCAGTTCGATGGTGGTGCCGCCATAGGCCACGACCTGCTCGAGGATATTCGGATACTGCACCGGATCGGTCGCCACGGTGATGAACGCGTGGTTCTTCGCCGCAGCACGGATCAGGCTCGGGCCGCCAATGTCGATCTGCTCGACGGCCTCCTCGAACGGCACGCCCGCGCGCGCCACCGTGGCCTCGAAAGGATACAAGTTGACCACCACCAACTCGAACGTCAGGATGCCGTGAGCGGAGAGCGCCGCCAGATCGTCGGCCCGGTCGTGCCGCGCCAGAATACCGCCGTGAATCTTGGGGTGCAGCGTTTTCAATCGTCCGTCGAGCATCTCGGGAAAACCGGTGTACTCGGCCACGTCGCGCACTTCGAGCCCCTCAGCCTGCAGATGGCGGCGCGTGCCGCCGGTGCTGAACAACTCGACCCCGGCGGTTGCCAGTCCGCGAGCGAACTGCGCCAGGCCCAGCTTGTTGCTGACGCTGATTAAGGCACGTTTGATTGGCGGAGAGGCCATAGGTCGAAGTTTCGCAAGATGCGATTTTTACCAGGGAACATCATCCGGCGCCGGCGCGAGCAAGCTCTCTCGCGGGACCCAGATACCATCGACCGCGCGCGGCCACTTCCCTGGTTTATGGATTTGTGGCGCGGGAGTCAACACCCCCGTCCTCGGCGCGCGAATGGCACCAGACGATTAAGAGCCTGGGACAAAACGTCCCGGGAGAAGGGGACAGTCCCGACCATGGGTCACGCGGCAGCGTGCCCCACGGTGCCCTTCTCCCAGGGCACCGAAAAATCGGGACAGTCCCCGACGTTTTGTCCTCAGGCTCTAAGCGAGGACTATTTGAACGGATCGTCCGCATCGGCGGCGGGCGCGTCGGCGTTCTCCTCGGGCATCGCCGAGTCCGTTTCCTCGGCTGCGCCGGCATCCGGCCTGGCGGCCGAATCCTTATTCGATTTATCGGCCGGCGACTTGGGCTTGGGCTTGTCGGCTTGGGGATCGGCCGGTGGCGGCACGTACAGCGTCGGCGCCCTCGCGTCGATGTCGCGCAAGCACTGAATCACGCAGGCATTGTTGGCCAGGTACACGCGATCGCTGTGGTTGTTGGAAAGTTTTATCGTGATTCCGTGCAGCGGCATCGCTCCCAATCGAGTTCCCGACGCGGCGTCCAAAGCCACCAATCTGCCCAATTCATCGGAGGCGTAGACACGCGACGGGCTGAGCGACACAAACTGCCTCATCTTTGGCGCAAACCACAATTGAGTGCCGTCCTTGGCGTCCAGGCAATACATGCCGCCTTGCTCAGAAATGACGTATACCTTGTCGGCGATCGCCACCGGTGAAACCAGGATCGAGTCGCCGGTCGAATGCTTCCACTCGATCTTTCCGCTCACTTCGTTCACGGCATAGACCAGACCGTCCATCGAGCCGGCATACATATGGGGCGTCCAGTAGGCCGGCTGCGAATGAATCGCGTCGCGAGTCTCCAGTCGATATCGAATGCCCTGGGCCGACGGATTGGCGACGTAAAAGTATCCCTTGTCCGTGGTCCAGCTCACGTTGCTTTCCGTCGCCATGGGCGGCACCAACACGCGGCCGGCCGATTTGTAGATCCAGGTCGTTTGCTTGGCGCCCTTGCTCAATTCGAAACCCTCGACGAGCCCGTTGATCATGGGCACGAAGGCGTGCGTGGCGCTGACTCCCGGTCCGGCGCCGGGCGCTCCGCGCAGTTGCCGCTCCCAAAGAATGCTGCCACTAGCGCGCTCGATCACGATCAGCATCGAACCATTGACGACCACCACGTGTTCCGCATTCGCGGCCGGGGCGGTGCACATTCGATCGCTGGGTCCGGCCT
>JANNQN010000081.1:0-6685 GCA_031400775.1 Planctomycetia bacterium
TGGTCTTCGCTTTTCAGCAAGTGAAAGCTGGCGCCCGCCGACAGGTCGCCGATGCCGCCCCGGTTGATCGAATCGCTGACTCCGAAAGTCGATAGCTGGGTATTCGAGTAACCCATCGGCAGATTGGCGAACACCTGAATGTTGCGCGTCAATCCGTAGCGAGTGGCCAGCGGCGTGTAGAGCAGGCGGCGGCGAACCTGACCGTCGACCACTCCAACCACGTCGCCCGTGATTTCATCGATGACCGGCACGGGAAAGCTGTTCTCAAAAAGTGTGTAAACCAACCCCGTGTCGAATTGCCAGGCCCCTTCCGCGAGCAAGACGTCCTGAGTGCGCAGAAACTGCAAGGCGTTGGATTCCGGTCGGCGGCCGAAGGTCTGGGGTTCCTGGCCAGCCTTATTCGCGCCCGCCTCGGCGCCCTTCGCGTCGTCGGCGCCCTTGGAGTCTTTCGTCGCGTCTGGTTCCTCCGGCACCTTGGCCAACGCAAACGGCTTGGCGGCCGGCTCCTGGAGACTGGCTAGTTGAACCGCTGGATCGTTCAAGGCCGTGATCGGCGCGGACGCCGGAGCGTTGGACGATAACAGCGACGGTTCGTGCGCGGGCATCTGCTGGACGCCGAAGAAACGACCCCCGGGTTTCATTGGGAACAAGGCCTTGCCGCGCTGCGCCGAGCCAGCCGTGTTCGACTGCGAAATGTTGGCGCTCGCGGGCGCGGTTGCCGCTTTTTCGACCACGTTTTGCGGCACGCCGTTGTCGACGACCGGTGGCAAGCGAGATATCGACCACTGCTCTTCGGCTCGCCCGAGCGCTGGGTAGACAGCGGTCAACAGAGCAAATGCCAACGCGACCAGACACGGTCTCGCGTAGCGCGACCATCGATCGAGTATCGCCAGGCTTGGCTCGTCCATGACCCCTTCTCCCCAACCACCAGCCGCAATCGCAGCGGCCGGCTAAAGTAACCGGATGTGTATATTCGGATCGACCAGTACTTCCCTCACAATGAGACCAATGCTGACATCCGGAACTTTTTACCCAACCTATCCATTCTTCCAACAGCCTCGCAGACGCGCGTTTTGGCGGTTGGCCGAGTGCCGTTCACGTCGCAGGAACGATCGCAACGGAAGCATCTGCTTTATGTTGCGGCGAGTTTACGGGCCGATAGCAGCAGCGGCCTGGCTGCCTTCCCGAGTGTCACATCCTGCCTGGCCCGCTGCCCGCAGCATGAAACCTTGACGGTTCTAACGGTCGTTCGGGTCTGCCCGAGGGTATCGGTTGTAACTGTGGAATCGACACGGCCCGGTCGTATGAATTTCTCCGTTCGTGCTGACGATGACACCTGCAACGGAAAGTGCGGTGGCGACTAGCGCACCGCGAACCAGTCGACACCGTCCGCTAAGAGCCCGCTAGTCACCCGTCAAGTCCCGTGGCCGATTCCGGCCGTGTCCGTTTGCTTCACTTCCGGTCCGTCAGACCCAGACAAAATCGCCGGCCATCGTGGCCGGCACCGAGTGTACATTCTCTACCTGGAGGGGGAGATATGAAGACCAGCAAGAAATGGTTGTGCGTGCTTGCGACCGTGCTTGGATGCGCGGCGCCGGCAATTGGTTTTGCCAGTGTCGAATCTACCGAGAAAGCCGCGGAGGAGTCTCCGGTATTGCAGGCGGCGGTCAGTCGCTGGGAGGATCCCGCGCCGCCGCAAACGGTTCCCGGCGAACCGAGCGCGACCGTCGTCGCCCCGTGTGCGACCGGCGGGTGCTGCGAATCGTGCTGCACGCCCGGCTTCCAATGGATCATCGGCGTGGAAGGAACATTCTTCTGGCCGCAGTTCAACCGCTCGTTTCTCCGCAACACGTTGTCGAACAATCTGGGCGATGAGACCTTCGTCTCGAACACGACCAACGGAGGCGCCGAGGGCACCTTGTTGGCGGCTCCCCGAATTACGGCCGGTCTGCAGGGAGAACGCTGGGGCCTGGTCGGACGCTTCTGGTATGCGTCGAATTGGGGCTCCGCCTTCGCGGCGTCGCCGCCGGGCAGTGCGGATTTCGGCGTGTTGGGATTCGACGGGTTTCGCGCCTACACGGCCGACCTCGAAGTCCAACGCCGGTTTTGCCTCTGCAACTGGGATATGTATGGTTTTGGCGGTCTCCGCTATGCCTCGATCAACAACGACCGCAATTTAGTCTCCAGCAACTCGTTCGATGGACCGGTTTTGTCGGCTTCGAGCTTTGCCGGCCAGCAGTTCAACGGCACGGGCATCACGTTCGGATTGCTAGGTATGCGTCCGATTTGGTGCGACGACTCCCCGGTCAAGCTGTTCTTCGCCAATCGCTACTCGTTTTTGTGGGGCAACGGCGCCGCGTCCGCGCAGACCACGGCGACCAGCATCGACGGGCTCGACACCTTGACGTCGACCAATGGCGCCCAGGCACGGGGCAAAGGCGACTTATTCATCGCCGAGCTTCAACTGGGTCTGCAATGGGACGCCTGCCTGAAGTGCCTGCCCGGTCGGGTGTTCGTGCGGACCGCCCTGGAGTATCAGTACTGGGATGTCAACACGGGCGTCCAAGCCAACTCCACGTCGTTCGTCACCGTCGTCCCGAACGATACGGGCGCAACGGCGACTGCCAGTGCCGGAAACATGTTGTTCGATCTAGTCGGCTTCAACATTGGCGCCGGCATCATGTACTAGGCGATTGGCGTCAAACTGAGCTGAGCTAAAAAAACAGCGGCCCTGCCCCCGAGCAATCGGTGGCAGGGCCGCATCGTTTTGTGGAGCGGCCGATCGCTCGGCTACCCCTGGCGTATCAACTCAGTTTAGTGAGCCGAGGCGGACGAGAAACCACCGGCGACGCCGAGGTTAGCCTTGACCGACAAGCCGTTCGAGTTGTATCGAACCTTGACGGTGCCGGCAACGCTCAAGTTCTTGCCTTGGGCGCTCGAAGAGTGCTTGCGATGGCTCGACGAGGCCTGGTAGCCGTTCGTCGAAGTCTGGCCAAGGTAATTGGCGGTTCCTTCGCCCCAAACACTGGCGCTGGTGCCCTTGCCACGAATGGCCAAGCCATCGGTGTCCGACATCAGCTGCATGCTGCTGAAGCCCATGCTGTTCAGGGTCGACTTCGAAACGGCGTCAGCGGCTTTCGCCGAAACGGCCATGCTGGCGACAACCACCAACGCGGCGCAAGCAATTGCGTACTTCTTCATCGTTGTGTCCTCATGAAAATGCGATATTTGCGGCAAAACAGTCCCCCGGCGCCTACTGTGCCGGGCACAGTACCGCTACGTGGAACACATTGCGGTGAAAAGAGGTGTGTCTTTCCGACCGACCAAGCATATTGATGCTGCGCAGCAATCAATTCGAGTTGTTAGGCTAACTAGATGAATAACCCCTGTCAACAGTTTGAACGACATATTTTCCCCAGTCCACCAGGATCTGGCCCCAAATTGGTAATTTGCAAAGACTAATGACTACTGGTATTTTGGGCAAAAATCTGATGTGCTCGGGGAAAGCGCCCGCGGACGCTTGATCTGCCCGGTCTGTAGCTGCCAAAAGTACGAGCTCGCGGTCGCCACCGTGAGGACATCGCGACGGCAAACCGCGCGGAGCAGGGGGACATATTGGCTCCCTTAATTCCCGCTTGGCTACCTAGTAATCTAAGTGCGTGAGCAACGAGCGTTATCGCAGCTTCAACGAATTCTGGCCGTACGTATGTGCGAATCCCACTCGGCTATATTGGCCCCATGAGCGAAGGCCAAGAAGTAAGCACGCAATTGAAAAGAGCCGCGTCGATTGCGTGGTGGATGAGGGGCATCTACGCTTGTGGCGCCGCTGGCCTTGCTCTGATTGGCGTGGCGGCTTGTGAAACCCCATCGGTCTTGCAAACGGTCTTCCTGTTCTCGTCCGGCTTAGCCATCATCGGCGCCACATTAATGCACGTCTGCTGGATTCGATTGAGTCGCGGCACGCGAACCGACGTTTCGTGGGGCCTTGCGCTCAATGGCATCGTTGGATTGGTTCCACTTTTCTTCATCGCCTTCGTCTATTTCGCGTTTTTCTATCCATCACTGATTCATGTGTGGGCTATGTGGTTGCTCTGGACCGTGCGCAAGAACCAGACATCCGCCCCCTAATTTCGGATTAGACTGACCCACTACCCTCTGGTCGTTGATCGCGGATTGGAAGATGTGGGCCTTGATGCTGGTGGGTCGCATGTCGGCCGAAGTCGAGAAAGCCAGGTCGTTGGCCGACGTCTCCCGGTAGCCCGCAGAATGACTGCGGTGGCGGCCAGGCGGATTACTGATAGATCGGGTCCAGCACCGTCTCGATATAATTCATCGCGACGCGCCAACTCTCGGTGGTCGATACGCGTATCGTATCCAGGTCGTGGTTGATCCAGCCGCGATAATTCTGCGCGGCGAGCAATCGCATCAGACTGGCGAAGTCGATCTGTCCGCGACCCAACTCGAATATCGCGTTGAAAAAACGTCCCTGGTGGGAGTCGCCCGCGAATCGCTGACCATTGGGAGACAGGTAGTCTTCGCTAGACGGTTTGAGCGTGGCGTCCTTGAAATCCGTGTAGACGATGCGGTCGGCCGACTTCTTGAACGTCGCCTGCACATCGCAGCCGCCCAACAGCAAATGGGCCGTATCCCAGGCGCAGAAAACATGGCGCGGATCGGTTCCTTCCAAAAAACGGTCGACTTGCTGCTGGTTTTCGATCCCCGAGTCAGTGTGATTGTGCAGCCCCATCCGCACGCCGAATTCTTCCATCGCCAGTCTGCCCAACTCGTTCATGAACTGGAACGAATTGCGCAGCGCCTCGGCCTCTTCGCTGGGAGGCACGACCGACGGAGGGAAAAAGACCATCGCCGAGGCCCCGAATTTCTTGTGAGCCGCCAGCGCCTCGCGCGCTCGAGTGCGAATCTCGTCGTGCTTTTGAGGATTGAAATACTCGCCCCCGAAAGAGACGGTGGAAAACTTCAGCCCCCGCCGGGCCAGCTCATCGCCAAATTGCTCAACCGAGAGCCCATTTTGCTCGAGCTGCGACGGAAAGCCGGTCAAGCGCACGCCATTGAATCCGGCAGCCGCCGTTTCGTCGAGAATCTGCAACAGCGGCAAGGGGCGATCGCCCGGCACAACCCGGCCCCAGGAACCCGTCGACAGTCCGTAGAGTATATTGGTCCGTTCCCGCGGCGGTTTGCGAGTTTCCGCGGCCGGCAAGTTGCGCTGAAACGGGGCAAATCCGGTCGCTGCCAGCGCAGCCATCGTGGAATGCAGAGTCGTGGATTGCAGGAAGGTCCGGCGTGAGCAGCGCGTCATGATGGCGTACCTCCAAGGTCCCGAATTGTACCCCTCAGGCCCGTGGCGAAAACGGCCACAGTCGTAGCGCCGTGCCGCCCAGAATCCAGCGCCGGTCGTCGTCGGTAAAAAACTTGATTTCGTCGCGATAGAGCGCGAGCGCTCGGCCGTATCCGCAATAGGGCTCGACCGCGGGCCAGTCGGAACCCCACATCAGCCGCTGCGGACCAAATCCGTCGTACAGACGGCGCACCAGCGCGTGCGTATCGCGGTACGGATACGGCTCGCGCGACAGCAACCACAAATGGCTGAGCTTGACGAACACGCGCGGATGGCGCGCCAAGGCCAGCAACTTATCGAGCTCGGCGGGCTGGTCGATCGGACAGTCCGCCATATGGTCGATGCACACGTCGACCCGATCGGCAAAACGCTCGACGACCTTGCCCGCGTCCGGCAGGCGCGAAGTGTCGCACAGCACGCAGACTGGAACTTTCAACTCCGCGGCTCGACCCCAGATCGCGTCCATCCGGGGTCGATCGGCGATCCAATCGCTGGCCGGCCCGGCATACGGACTGAGCCGCACGCCGTGAAAACCGGCAGTCGTCCAACGGTCGAGGTCGACCGCGGCACGAGGGCTCTGGGGATCGACCCGGCACACGCCCATGAATTTATCGGGGCGGGCTGTAACGCAATCGGCCGCGTAGCGGCAGTCCCAGCGGTAATAGATGACATGCACGATCACGGTCTTTTCGACGCCGTGCGCTTGCATCAGACCCAGCAAGGTCTCTGGCAGGGCATCGTCGCTCGGCGGCTTGGCAAGATCGGCAGGCCACGGATAACGCGCGTCTTGCTTCCAGGTGTGCACGTGCGGGTCGATGATTCTCAGCTTGGTATCGTCGGCTGCCATAGTCGATGGTTGCCAATTGGTTGAACTAGCCGCCAACGCGCCGAGTCCGGCCACGCGGCCGAGCCAATCGCGCCGAGAGATGGAGCGGGCGATTTCCATCGGCAAATCGAGCCTCGGCACATCAGGAATTCAACGACCGAGCAGCATAGCACAAAGGCTGCGAGACGCCCAAATTGTGCGGCCTACGCTGAGCTATTCGTCAGGATGTAGTCGGTTGTCCAAACGCCAGACCTGTCTAAGTGTCTGGGGACAAAACGTCGGGGACTGTCCCGATTTTTTGGTGCCCTGGGAGAAAAATTGGACTGTCCCCTTCTCCCGGAACGTTTTGTCTCCAGACTCTGAGAGGCTATCCGGATACTGGCATTGCCATAAATCGGGGATTCATCGAGATTTTGTGCATTCTCTCGCCGGCCCCCGGAGTGCACGATCATGCGGTTCAAAACAGCCCCTCGCAAAGCGTATCCCTCGGATCTCACGGACGA
>JANNQN010000082.1:0-25076 GCA_031400775.1 Planctomycetia bacterium
GTGACCTTGTTGTTGGCAACGTTGCTATCGGCCTTGAATGCATCGTTGTCGACGGGATTACGCAGACTGGCGGTCGGCCCCGATGCGTCGGAGCGCTCGAGCGCCCCGCGATCCTTGAAGACGTTGCTGCCCAAGCCCGGGGGCGAGGGCACGGCCGGATCGTCGATCCGCAGTTGGCCGAACAGATCGATATCGGGGGCCTGAATCAGGGATGGCGGGATCCCCAGGGCGGCGGTAACCACTTGCAGGTTCGGGCGTTCTTGCAGCGTGTTGACCGAGCTGTCGATGGCCAGCGAGTTCGCCGCCAGGTAATAGTTTTCCTCATTCGAATTCACGAACAGCGGAGCGGCCGGTAGCAAGAAGATGGCGTTGGTCTGGGCGACGCCCAGCAGGTTCTGCAGGTTGTTTTGATAAATGTTGGCGCCCACGACGGTCGTCGACGACGATGCGTCGACGAGAATACCGGTGTCATCGAGCGCGAGGATGTTGTTCAGGATGGTGGGACTGGCATTGGTCTCGACTCGAATGCCCGTTACGGTCTTTACGATCGTGTTGTTGATGATCCGGCCGAAAGGCACCGCGTGCGCGATATCGTTGTTCGGGGATCCCGTGAACAGGATGCCATTGTCGCCGCCCGAGACGATCAAGTTGTCCTTGATCGTGATACCCGGCACGAGTCCCGCCGTGTTGAGCACCGGCAGATTGACCATCGAGCCGGTGTCGCCCGGGGTGCCGACGATCGGAACGCCGTTGATATCGACTCCGCCCAGCACAGGCTTGACGGTAACGCCGCTCTCGAGCGTGTTGCTGATCCGACTGTTCTCCACGATCGTCTGGCCTTGCAAGCGAACGGGCGAGGCATCGCCCAACACGGGAAAGCCTATCGTCTCCACGCCGAACGTCGTCTCGGTGAGCGGACCAGGGTTGACGTCGGCGGCGCCAAACAGGTTGATGGCCGCGCGGGTTTGCCCGGCCGCCGGAGCAGCGTTGTTGAGACCGGCCTTGACGCCGAAGCGGGTGCTCGTGGGAACATTGTTAATCGCGTTGCGAATCGAGATCGCCACGGTCGTCGCGTCGTCGTTCGTGTTGATCGGCACGCGGTAATTCCCAACGGAAACGCCGGCATCGCGGGAGAACTCGAACGTGAACACGCCCGCCGCCACGACGATCGAGAACGTCGATCCTTCCACGATTTGCGAAGCCGGAATGGCGTACAGCGTGATACCCTGGGCCAGCCGATCGTTGACGTCGAACGTCTGGTTAGGATCAAAGGCCGACGAATTGTCGATGGCTGCGCCCTGCGTATACTCCGTGCCTCGACGAATCGAAAGCTGATAGTTGCCCACCGTGACGCGCGTGCCGCCTACGCCCGCGGGATCCGACGGCAGGACGTCCATGGTCGTCACAGGCGTGGTCACCCCCGGCGTAGATGGGACTGGCACATTGCCGTTGATCACTTGCTCGCCGCGACCGGCAAAACCAAGGATCAAGTCATCGATGAACACGCCCTGGTGGGCGTTATCCTCGGCGCGCTCCCCGGCTTCGATGTTGCGGTATACCAAAATGCCCGTCGCCGGATCCAAAGTCTGCGGAGTGTAGAAGCGGCCCTGGTCGTCGCCAGGCAACACGTTGGAATAAGGCAGCGGGCCGGCGCTGTTGACGTTGTGTCCATACAAGCGAATCGTGCGGCCGTGTACCTTGCTGCTGGTGAAGTTGCTCGGATCGTCGAAGCCGACGCTGAACACCCGGTCGATCGCCGTGGCGACCTGGATCGCGATTTGATCGTCGGACATGTTGATCCTATAGTCCACGTTGGAACCGCCGAACGAAAACGCCGAGCCCTGCAGAACGATCGCATGAGCGGCGCTCTGGGTCACGGTCGTGGCCGTTTGCAGTTGCACGCGATCGCCGAAAGGCAGCGGGCTGACGCCCGGCACCGGGTTGGACGCGATGCCGTTGGCAATGGCCGTCGCCACGCCTTCGGCCGTGAGGCTGTCGTTGATCAGAATCGGGAAATTGCCGGGCACGACGGCGCCATTGCGAGTGAACTGGAATGTCTTGAGGTTAATCGTAAATGTCTCGCCGTCTTGAATCATCTTGCCGCCGCCAGCGGGCGCTTGCAGGACGAAGCCAGAGTGGAACGTGAACCCAGTGCCGTCGATCACGAACTGCTGAAGGTCTTGCAGCTTGGACGCATCCACGCCGGCCAGGTACACGCCGCCTTGATTGATGGCGCCGATTCCCATGCTGCCGGCGGTGCTGAAGTCGAAGCGGATCTGAACGCCGCTCTTGCCGGCGAAATCACCCAAGTCGACGCGCGCTTGGCGCCAGTCCCCGACGGTCGTCGCAGCATTGGGGATAGGCAAAATGGAGGGAGTGCCGGTTGGGTCGAATAGCTCTTGAACTTGCTGGTTCACGCGGTCGTTTTCGTATTGGCCGCCGTTAACGCTGGGAACGATGGGCAACTCCGCGTTGGGATCCGTCGGTGAAGAGACCGCGGTGGAGCGGAGCGAGTTGTTGGTGCCCAACAGGGTCCAATTGGCGCCGTCGCTGGAGGCGAACACGCGGAAGCTGTCGCGCATCAGTCCGCCGCCATTGCCATTGCGGCCGTCGTTGGGGTTGATTGTGGAATTCGCGTTCTCATCGTCCGCGGCGTAATTGAAATACAGCGTTGGTTTGTCGCTGGCCGAATAGGCGCTTAAATCGAATTCCCTGGTCGTCAAGCTGCCCAGGGCCCCGCCCGGCAGATTGTAACTGCCGCCGCCCGCGCCCCCCTGCACCCGGCTATAGACCCTCGGATTACCTTGATACGGGGCCCCCCCGGACCTGAATGTGAGCTCACCCTCAGAGTATTGGGTCGCGCCAGTCTGCCAATACGCTGATTGCAAGGCGAGCGGATCGTCCAAAGTATCAATATTCGCTTGTTCGAGTCCAAAATAGAAACTGGTATTGCCCACGTCGGTTCCGGCCGGGAGGACGTCGGTCGCTGGATCGCTGCCGTGGGTCGTCGTGGCATGCCACAAGTTGGAATCGAGCGACGAGAAAGCAAGGCCCTCAATACCAAAAAAAAGGAATTCGCCTGTATTAACCCCCTGGAACGGAATATTGACCTCGACCTTCGTGGCGCCGTTGAGAAAAATGGGGGCGGGCTGACCGTTCTCGTCAAAAGCATAAATAGTGCCACCCGAATCGGTGGCAAACAGGGTCCGCGCATAACGGCCGTTTTCGACATTCGGCGGACCCGCCGACAAGCCGGTAAATTGTATGGGATTGCCGCTGTTGTCGGTGACGATATTCAACAGCTCCAGTTGGGCCGAGTCGTCAAAGCCGAAACCGCCGAAACCGTCGAAGTTCGTCACTCGGTAAATGGCGCCGACGTCGCTGACGGCGAACATGTCATCGGCACTGGTGTTGAAGGGAATGGAACTGCTCGCGCTAGGCAGGAAAGCGAGACCCTCGATACTGGCATTCCCGAAGCTCCCGGTCCCGGTCCCGACGAAGAAGAAGCCGGAGCCGCCATCGGTCCATCCCCGCAAATTGTCCGAGGAGTTGTTGAAGTTAAAACTCGTGGTGAACTGCGCGTGGGAAAGCTTGACCCTTGAGGGGTTGGCAGGGTTGACAACGGCGGTAACATCATTGCTCACGTGTATGGGGACGGTGGTGTCGGAACCGATCGTTTTGTTCACGAGCGGGGCCGCGTTGATGGCGGCGGCGACAGAATTGGCAATCGTTTCCGCCGGGTCGGCGTTGGTGAAGTTGACGGCAACGTTACCGAGGGTCACCCCGCCGCTGCTGTTGAATTCGAAGACCACGGTCGTGCGGAGGAAATCCTCTGAGTCATCGTCTATTTCGGGCGTGCCCTGGTCATCGGGAATGAAAGTAGTGAAAGTTACCGCGAAGCGATCGCCGTCGACGATGGTATTCCCGGCCTTGGCCCACATGTTCGTGCCGGTCGTGAGCGTGCCGCGCGGAATGACATCGGTACCGGAACCCGGGCCCGTTGGATTCGGGTCTGAATCCTGGGAGGGGAACGGCTGGTAGATGCCGCCGATTCCACCCGGAATCCTATCTTGATCGAAATACCCGCCGTTCGTGACATCGCGCCGGAACAGCAGATTCTGCGTTTCGGGAATCGTCCCATTGCCGGCCGGCCGATTGCCGACAACGTAGGTGGCCAGGTTGTCGACGTTGTTCCAACTACTGATGAACGACTCGTGTCCAATGGCCATGGCGCGAAACGCCATCCCGTTGGTGTCAGCGATGCCAGTGAAAGCGTACCTTCCGTCGTCATTAATCGGGTCGGTTTCGTCGACGTCATTGATCGAGATCACACTGGAGCCGCCGATCTCGCTCACCAGCGAACCGTCCCCGGCGTCGATTTGGACGTACGATCCGTTGATGCCGGCCCCATTGTCAACGGTGGCGATCGCAATCGCCATCAGCCGCCCGTCGGGGCGCATCGCCATGTCGGTATAAAAGCGATTACCTGCATTGGCCATTAGCGCGTTTGGACGACCACTGCCGGTGACAAAAGTTTGCAGCTCCCCGGTGAATGGGTTGAACGTGTATAAATTCGCCCCATCCGTGAGGTACGCCACGACGTCGCCCAGATTCAAAGGCGTGGCATTCAAATTGAGCTGCGACGGCACGGTTCCGGGAAAGGCCTGTTGCCCGGCGGGGATGGCTGCCGAGCCGATCGAGTCGTCGGCAACGCGCGTTACCGAGTTGATCGGCTGCAGCCGCACCTGCGAATTCGTGGCGGTGGCCTTGAAGGTCGCGTCGAGAATCGTCGGCAGGAGATTACTGGCCGACACGGCTACGTAATAAGTGAATTGCTGGCCCGTGGGACTGCCTGGCACGATGGGCGAACCGGCCGGCATTTGTGCGGTGCCAATCGTCGGGTCCAAGGTTCCAAACGAACCGTGATTCAAATTGCCCGTATCGGTTCCCATCGACGAGCGGGGCACCGAATCGGGATTGTCCGAATCGCGGCCGATGAAAATCAAATTGCCGTTCTGGTCGAACACCGACAGCGTCGTATCGGGCCGCGACAGCCCGTCGGCGTAGTTGATCTGGAACATTGTTGGGAACAGCTTCCCGAAGTCGCTGAACCCGCCAATCGACTGGATCAAGTCGTAGTTCAAATCGAACTTGTACCAGTCGACGTCGCCGACGCCCAAATTGCCGGCCACGCTGATCGCATTGGTATCGCTGGCCAACAGGTTGCCCAGGTTCTGCGCGGTGCCGAACGTGTTGTGCACGTTCGAGGTTTCGGCCGTATCGCCCATGAGCGGCGAGCGCTCGGGCTTGCCGATGATCTCGACGCCATTGGTCGCGAAGCGAATATCGGCGTTGCGAACCACGGAGCCGGGGAAGACGTCGGCGTCTTGCAAGCGAACCTGCAACTGGTACGTCCCCTTGGTGAGGCCGCCGTTGGTGAGGTTCAAGTTGGCGCTGCTGGCCCGAACCCGCACGAAATACGTGTTGACCGTGCCCGCCGTGCCCGGCAGCTCGACTCTCATGCCCGCGTCGAGCGGATTGGTGCTGTAGAAATCGGGGCTGGCAAACGGCCCGGCACTTCCGGCAAAGCCGACTTGCAGCGGCTTGGCGATGCCAACCAGTTGCGCTGGAGTTCCGGTCTCGGTCCAGGAATTGTCGCTACGAGCGATCACCGATCCGTTGGCGTCGATCAATTCGACTACGGTATCGACTGACGACGCGGTGCGATCGATGTCGAACCAGACTGCCGAACCGGCGGTTCCGCGGAAGCTGTACACGTCCACGTCGCCGAACTGATTGTTCGTGACCGTCTGACTGATCGAGCCGTGAATTTCGAAGCCCAGCCGCTGAACGTCGTCACCGCTCTTGGAGTCCTTGGCCAGCGCGCCGACAAACTGCGCGGTGGTGGGCAGGTTGTTCGTATCACCGCTCGGCGAGAACTTTTGCTCGATTTCGTTCAACAGATCGACGTTCGTGTCGTTGCCCAACGTGTCGAGTTTGATGCTCCGCCAGTCCCCCGGCGCCGGCGCGGTGTCCGTTCCTCCATTGTCTGTATCGTTCTGAGCCGCGCCGCTGGGCGTGAAACCGGCTCCGACCAGGTCGTCGAACAGCGAAGTGAGAATGACCGGATGATTCGGCGTGCCGACGACCTGCACCGTGCCGCCGATGCGATCGTTGATGTCCAGCGACGTGCCGCCGGCGGTGAAGCCCGCGGTCGCTCCGAACAGTTTCACGACCAGGCTCTCGGTCGCCGTGCTCTGCAGGCGCAACGTGCCGTTGAGCGAGAATTGATTCCGCGCCCGGACCTGGTCGAACAGCACGTGAACGATATCGGTATCGTCCCAGATCACATTGGTCGTGATCTCGTCGCCGCGAACCACCAGCCCATTGATCGGATTGTTGGCCAGCTTGTTTCCGCGAATCAGCGCTCCCGTGTTGGTTAGCGAGGGCGACTGTACGTTGGCGAAACCGACGCTGCGGCCCAAATCGGTGACGGGCTTGTAGCTCAGCGAGTTCACGTTAATGCTGATAGCCGCCGTGGACTGCGCGTTGGGATTGCCCTGTGCCGACTCGTCGTTGTTCTCGATGACGTTGCCGATCAGGACCGGCTGGGCGCCGCGCACGAAAATGACGGATTTCGTCGACGAGGAGCGGCCGTTGCGGTCGTCTCCGCCGCCGGCGGCGTTGTGGCGGAAGGTGCTATTCGCGATCCGCGCGTCGGCCTGATGAATCTCCAGCGCATTGAACGTGCCAAAGCCGCCTTCGATCGTGGTGTCGCCGCCGGCATAGGTGACGAGCGCCGAATCCAGGCTCGCGATCGACAACGGGCCGAAGAACAGGCCGCCCCAGTTGCCTTCCGAGACGGGCGTCGAAGTGCCGTCGTTGGTCGCGTCGAAGCTGCCGCCGGATCCGAAGCTGTCGTCGAACACCGAGGTGAAGATGATCGGCCGAGCCGTCGTGCCCTCGGCGATGAACTGCGAGCCGATTTGCGTCTCGATGCGGGCGCCGCCCAGCTTCACGATCACGCCCGGATCGATCGCGAGGCGAGCGGCCAGCCGTGAGATTTGATTGCCAAATCCGTCGTCGAGCGCGCCGCCGGGATTTCCGGCGATCTCCAGGTTCTCGTTGATCACGTAGGTCATGTCGGTCGTGCTGAAGCGCGCCGAAACGGTGAGCGGATCGAGAACCTGTCCGTCGTCGGTTCGAATGCGCACGAACAGGCCGTTGATGCTGTTGTCCGACAGCGTATTGCCGTACACCTTGGGACCGCTGCGGGTGTAGTCGGTGGTGAAGGCGCCTTCGAGGCGAATGCCCTGGAACTCGGACTCCTGGAAGCTGTTGGGATCGGCGGAGACTGCCGCATCGGCGCTGCGCGAGATGGTGTTGAACGAAACGGACGGCCGCGAAGTGACGAGGTGAATCGGAGCGAAGCTTTGCTCGACCGAATTGACAATGACCTTGCCGCCGCCGTAGCTGATGTTGGCGTTGTTGACCGAATTCAAGAAAATTCCATCGGCCTCCAGATCGGGTCCGCCGGGAGTCTTCAGATTGGGATCGTTGCGGAACACGAGTCCGCCCCAGTTGCCGGCCACGGGAGCGGGTTTGGCGTTTGTAGTATCGAAGCCAATGCCGGCGGTGTAGTAGGAGGTGAAGTAAACCGCGCCGATATCGTCTTTCAGGGTGAGATCGGTGGAACTGTTGAGTTGACCGGTTGGCACCCCCAGCACTTGCAAGGCGCCGCTAGAGCGGTCGATGCCTTGCGCCGAGGAGCCCACGTCGATGTTGGCGCCGCGCAGCTTGACGATTGCGCCGGCGTCGATCATCACGGTGACGCCGCGGGGTACCTCGAACTTCGAGCCGTCCGACAGCGCATTGCCCAGGTTGTCGAAGCCGATGTTGTAGGAGAGATTGTCATTGATCGTAACCAGGCTTCCGTCCGCCCCGCCGTTGCCCACGATGCGGACGACGCTGCCAGCCGTGGCCACGCCCAAGGCCTCGGAAATAGTCTTCCACGGGTTGCCAATCGTTCCCGCAGTGGGTCCGGTCCCCGTCCCAGGCGACGCTTTATCGACGAAGATTGTTTGGGACGGAGCGGCGACGCGGAACCAGAAGTTGTTTACCCCGCCCGGGGCGCCGTCGCCGTCGCCGTCCAAGAAGGTGCCGGCCGTATCGCGGATTCCCGAGGTGGCCGTGGGCGTGAAGGTCAACTTCAGCTCGTAGCGGCCATGAGTCGTGCCGCCGAATCCGGTGTTGGTGATCGTTGGATCGAAATTCGTGTTGCCAGTGCTCGTCACCACCACGTAGTACGTGCCCGAGCCCAACTGCAATTGCAGGAACGAGTCGTTGCCGTAGTAGTCGTCGTTGCGGGCGATCAACTTGCCGGTGGAGTCGAACACCGTGATCACGCTGTCCAGTTGGAACTCCGTCGAGCTGAGATCTGTCTTGCGTTGCGCGAACGTCTCCAGATTCAATTGGCCCGCGCGGGGCAGCGCGAAGCGATAGATGTCGATGTCGTTGCCGACTGGCGGATGCAGGTATTGGCCCAACAGGATGTCGCTGTCGCCGGGAAACACGCCTTCGCCCGTGGTCGTATCCCCGAGCGCGACGCCGGTGCCCTGAACGGCCAGGGCCGGCAGTTCGTAGGTATCGCCCAGTCCGAGCAGTGTTCCGATTCCGTGCATGGCCGTGATGAAAAAGTCGCCGCCGGCTTCGTTATCGCCCCACTCGAACGAATTGCTCATGACGACCAGGCTGTCGCCGGCCAGGTTGGTGCCGGCCAGGCCGCGCACGACGTTGGGCAGAACGTCCGGATTCACGACACGAATGTCGCTGGTCGCGATCGTCCAGCCTTCTTCGTCCGTCTCGATGAATTCGACGCCCAGGAAGTACGAGTAATACGACAAGACCTCGCGCACTCGCTGCAATTGCGCAGGGTTGGTGCTAATCGAGTTGGTCGCCGGCGCACCCTGCACCGTGCCGATGTCTTGCTTGAAGTTGTATTTGATCGGAGCCAAGTCGCCCGTGCCGGGGGTATTTCCCACGTGCAACTGCGGACTGATCGTGCGGGTGCCCGGCTCGTTGTTGCCGCCCGGGTAGAGCGTCGTGACCGGAATTGGCAAAATCGTGCCGTCGAGCGACACGCTCTGCGTCCCTTGCAGGAAGGGAAACTGCGTGCCGATGTTCTGGGCTGTCGTCAGGCTCGAACCGGCCGTGCCGGTTCCCAGGTCGATCGTCGTCATTGGCAGCGGATCGCTGTTGCCGATTCGCAAGCGGTATATGCCGGCGGTAGTCAACACATTGACCGCGAAGGTGAGCACGGCCTTGCCGGTCGCGGCGCTGTAGTTGACGGAGATCGGGTTAATGACGATCTGGTTGACTGCCTGATCGTTGCCGTCGGTCGTGCGAATCAGTTGGTAGAAGGTCGTGGTTTGGGCCAATCCGACGTTGAGCGGATCGTTGACGTTAAAGTACACGTCGATCTGGTTGGTGGCCTGCGTAAGAACGTTGCCCGCGCCGCGCGTGATGGGCTGCGGGACGATCGACAAGATCTGGGCGCCCAGATCGAGGTTGAAGGTCTGGTTGAAGTCCACGCCGCCGTTGAAGGCCTGGCCGCTGGTGTTCTTGAGAGCTTCAGCGCCGGCGCCCACGATGTGGATTTGATAGACACCGTTCGGCATCGTCGGATCGAGCGTCGGAGTGCTGTCCGTTAGCGCCGTGCCGTCGGGATAAGTGAACGGCCGGCTCGAAGAGGTTTGCGCAAAGCGCACGATCACCTCGTTGGGCTTTTCGCCCACGGCGATGTACGACGGAACCACGTATACATCGTCGGGGGTTCCAAACGCGGTATCCGGTCCGGCGCGCCGCAGTTGAATGCCCGACAGCGTGGGGTTCTGGTCGAGCGTCGCGGCATCGACGTTGGCGTCGAAGCGGAACGTGAGTTCGGTGGGCGCCGAGTTGAGAACTTGGGCATTCGACAGAATGCTCCCCGGGCTAGGAATGACGGCGACCAATCCGATGTCAAAGAGAATCCGCTCTTCAAAGGGTTCGAGTCGCAACGCGCGGGGGGTTAGGTTCAATGACTTGCGCGACTTGCGGCGCTCAGCGGCGCGACGCGTCGACGAAATCTGCCAGGCTGCCATAAGGGGGCCTTCTCTCAAGTAGAAAAAATCGGTAGGCAACTAACCCGGTAAGTTGTGCAGGAGCTTCGGATTATGATTGCGGTCCATCGCGAAAGCAATTCGCGGGGTCGGGCTCGAACCATCGTGCGCAAGGCACCTTAGGCGCATGACGCGATGCCTGGTCACCATGATCGAAAACCGCGACATGAGAGGTTGCGCCGGTTCCAGCGGCGCGACCGAAAGGCTCATTCCATTCCATATGCGCAGATGAATACCCCTGATTCAAGCCCGTGACGTCAAAATAAACCTAAAACGCCGAAAAAACCGCCAAAAGTTGCGGCGTCGTTCGGAGGGTTGAGATCGGTCGGGATTGCGGGGGGAGCGGGATGGAGATTACCTCGCGCCGGTGTTCGTGGCGCATTCGTCTGTCAAACCGTTGCCGCGACGCGCTTGCCCAGGCGCGCCAGACCTATCTCTGTTCCTTGCGATGGCACTTGGCGAGATCGCGCACTGAGTTCGCAATTCGACCTAACAGTTATTCCCGACATTTTCGGAAAATCTGTTGAGATGCTTACTATTCAACACACAGGTATTGGGTAGGTTTCGCCGCTTGCTCGAATCGAGAGACTGCGTGGGATGCACTCCGACTCGCACCCCCTGCCAGCGGCGCAAAAACGGCGCGGTAGCGGGAACGTCTGGGCCCCCGTGTCGAGCGTCCAGACGTTAGCGCTCGGCATGCTCGACGCCGACGAAGAAGCGCTCGGCGACCCAACTGGCAAACCAGGCCTGCAAGCAATCCTCCAGTCGCGGCTCGAGCGCCCCAGCCTGCGACGCGGTCGCCGCGATAGCCTCGCTCAGCGATTGGCCCTTGAGCAATCGCTCGAGCAGCACGAACTGCGGATGCGAAAGCTCGTGCCGCCCGACGGCATAGGCCCGGCGATTAATAGCCAGGTAGGTGCGGCTTGGGGCCGGCGCCGTGGCCGCCCCGGCGTCCTTCCAGCTTTGCCAATACAAATGGACCGGATGAGTGAACTGCACCAACCGCAAACACGGCGCCCCCAGCAGTCGCAATCGCCCCCAGGCATCTCCCGAAATGGCCGCCAGATGGCTGGAATCCAGGGCCTCGTCGCCTTCGCTGCCTGGTCCGTCGAAAACGTCGCGCAGCAATCGCTCGAAGGCCGCCAGTTCCACGACGAACTCGCTCCAGGTGGGCGTGGCATCGGCTGGCGCGGCGCGCTCGTGCAATCGCGTCTCGGCCAGATAATTTGGAAACGCCGCACCCAAGTCGTTCAGCGTGTAGCTGCGCGAGGGTTTCTGCCGCAGGAAACCAAATGCCACGGCGTTGAAATTCTCATCGCCAAGCGCGCCGCGCGTAGCCTGGAATTCTTGTCCCAGGCATTCCAGCAACCGCTCGAAATAGGCGTCGATATAGATCTCGAGTCGCGAAGACGAGTCCAGCGCCTTCGATGGCAGAACCACGTTCCTCAGGTCTTCGACCGAGGAAATCGCGATGTGTTCGGCTGCTTCCGGCGACGCGATCGCCTCGGCCACGTCGCCCGCATGCATGAGCACACTTTGCATCCAGCGTTCGATCTGGTCCAGGCTGGCCGATTTGGCGCTCATGTGACGTCCGGCACGATGTAGGCGATCGGATTGGAAACGCCCGCTGTGCGGCCGGCAATCACGCCCCGGGCCGGCTCGGATGGCGCCGCACTTTCCGCCGAGCCGGACAAGTCGTCCATGTAGCGCCGGGCCTTGAGCACCTCGGCGTGGACGACCGGAAACTCGGGGATGCGGGCATCCCATTCCAACAAAGTCGAGACGCCGCCGGTCGCCCGATGCGCCCTGCGATACAACTCCCACACCGGATCGATGACGTGGTCGTCGTGGGTGTCGATCAGGTGCGAGCCGCAGTTCGTGTGCCCCGCCAGGTGGCACTGCACAATCCGTTCGTGCGGCACGTTGTCGACGTACTCGCGCGGATCGAAGTCGTGATTCACGCTCGACACGTACACGTTGTTGACATCCAACAGCAGCCCGCAGTCGGCTTGCTCGGCCATTCGGGTAAGGAACTCCCACTCGCTCATCGTCGACTGCGCGAACGTGACGTATGTGCTGGGATTCTCCAACACCAGCGGGCGCTCGAGAAAATCCTGCACCACGCGAATCCGCGCCACGACGTGCGCCAGCGATTCTTCGTTGAGCGGAATGGGCAGCAAGTCGTGGGCATTGAGGCCCATCACCCCTGTCCAACAAAGATGGTCCGACACCCAGCGGGGATTGATTTCTCGCGCCAGCCGCTTGAGCTTGGTGAGATACTCGAAATTCAAAGGGTCGGTACTGCCGATCGACAGCGACACGCCGTGCATCACGGTCGGGTAGCGCTCCGCGATCTGCTCCAGCACATAGCGCGGCCGCCCCTGCGAATCCATGAAATTCTCGGAGATCACCTCGAACCAGTCGACGGCCGGCCAATGCTCCAGGATGTGCGGAAAATGGACCGTGCGTAGACCGATCCCCAGACCAAGATGATCGTGGCCCAAGCGCGGGGATGGCATCGTGAATTGTTCCTCTCGGAGAGAGAACCGGAGCGGAAGGCAATCTGTCGGCGTCAAAGTGAGCGCGATCGGATTCCGACCACTACGGACGGCATCCGACCGCTGCTCAAAATGGCACTAGACTCGATGGAGGCGACGGCCAGTCGCGCAACTAGGCTTTCTTGGCCGGAGCGGGACCGACTTTCTTGCCGTCCTTTGCCATCAACTCTTCGAATCGGGCGCGGGCTTTCTTCCAGGTTTTGCTGGACATGGGCACGCCGCACTCGCCCTTGCCTTTGCAACTGTTCTCGCCCGGGGTGTTGCCGCAGCCACCCTGGCCCCGACATTCGTTGTGCGTGTGGCAGGTGTGCGCCTTGGCGGTCGCACAAGTGCCCTGGCCGGCACAGGCGTTTTCCTTCGAGGCACCCAGGCCTTTGCAGAGGTTGATGCCGCGACAGACGTGCGGCTCGCCCAGCAGCGGATTCTTCTTGGGATCCTTTTTCGGCGCCTCGTCGGCGGCAAATGCCGACGAGCTGGCAGCCGACCCGGCCAGCAATCCGCCCACAGCGGCGGCCGTAAGACGTTGGAAATCGCGACGGTTCATTTCGGGCTTGTGCATGGAGTGGTCCTGATTCGAGAGTTGGATGGTTTTTCCGCTCGGAAAACTTATGATCTAAATTGCCCAATTGGTCCCGTTAACCTAGCACTTTGCGCGTCGCTTTGCCAAGGAATATTCAAAGTGGCTGGCTCAATGACGGGCAAACGAATTCAGCCTGCGGCCATTGCTGGCGCCCGATTGATCCTGCGGGAACGGGGCCAGCCTAGAAATCGAACTGCCCGATGTTGTCGCGGTCGAATACCAGCGGCGCCCCCAGCAGGACTTCGCCGGGACTGACTCGAATGTTCCGCAGCCGGCCGATGGTTTGCTCGCCCGCGGGCAACTTGCCCTCGCGCAGCATCTTGGCGGCGTGTACGGTGAGATATCCCAGGTCGACGGGGTTCCAGAGCACGAACTTCTTGATCGTGCCATCCTCGACATATTCGCGCATCGTGTTGGGCAGACTCAGGCCTGTGACATAAATCGCATCGGCCTTGCCGGCGTCGCGAACCGCCTTAGCTGCGGCGGGCAGCGCCACGGTAGTGATCGCCCAAATGCCCTTGAGATCGGCGTGCGCGTTGATGACGTCGCGCGACAGCCGATAGGCCTTGGACTGGTCCTCATCGCTGACCAGCGTTTCGAGCAACTCGATCTGGGGATACTTCTCGGCGACCCGCGCGCGCATGACTCGAATCCAGGCGTTCTGGTTGGGTGAGGTGGCCGAACCGGTCAGTATGACGGCCTTGCCCGCGCCTCCGACCGCTTCGCCCAAGAGATCGACCAGTGATTTGCCGATTTCGTTTTCTGGCGCCTGGCTGACGAAGACTTCGCGGCCCGAGGACTCAGGGTTCGCATCGGCATCCCAGGTGAGCACGGTGATGCCGGCTCGCTTGGCCCGCGCCAGGGCCGGCGCGATCAACTCCGGATCGTTGGGCGCCACGGCAATCATGTCGTAGCCTTGCGCGATCCAGCGGTCGATCATTTTCACTTGTTCTTCCGCGTTATCGACCGCCGGGCCGTCGTAGTCCAGATCGACGCCGAGTTGCGCCGCCGCCTCGCGGGCGCCCTTTTCCGATGCGTTGAAATAGCTGATGCCGACCAGCTTGGGCATCATTCCCAACTTCGGCTGCGAAGCGGCCGACCCGGAATCGGTCCTCGTGCAACCCGGCAGGATCGCGCACAGCAACGTGGCCAATGCACACAGGCCGAGTCGCGAGAGGTGGTGCATGAGAAATCGCTCGCGGAACGGGCAGGCGAAAGTTACGCGAGCGCGTCGAAACGTCCGGTGCTGTCGCCCAGCGACTCGACCGACGAATCCATGCGATCCAGCAGCGAGAGATAGAGATTGTTGAGCGGCGTTTCTTTTTCGGTCTTCACGTGGCGGCCCGAGACGATCGTGCCGCGGCCCCGTCCGGCCAACAAGATCGGCAGGTTATCGTGGTTGTGGGCGTTGCCATCGCCGATGCCGCTGCCGTAGACAATCATCGAGTTATCGAGCAGCGTCCCATCGGCTTCAGAGATCTTGCTGAGCTTGTCCAGGAAATACGCGAATTGCGTGGTGTGAAAATGGTTGATTTCGCGAATCTTCTTTTGCTTTTCCTCGTTGCCGCCGTGGTGCGAAAGGTCGTGATGTCCGTCGGGCACGCCGATAAAAGGATAAGCTCGATTGCTCCCTTCGTTGGCCACCACAAATGTCGCGACGCGAGTCAAATCGCCTTGGAAAGCCAAGGTCAACAGATCGTACATCAGCCGGATGTGCTCGGCGTAGTCGTCCGGAATTCCCGAGGGCACGGGATAATTGGGTAGTGGCTGGCCGGGGCCATGAGCCGTCGTGTCGATACGCTTTTCCAACTCGCGAACCGAACTGAGATATTCATCGAGCTTGCGTTGGTCCTTGGCCCCCAGCTTGGCCTGCAAGTCGCGCGCGTCCTCGAGCACGAAATCCAGCACGCTCTTGTTGAACTTCTCGCGCATAGTGCGGGCCGCGCCGGCTGCGCCGATCGAGAACAACCGCTCGAAGGCCAGCTTCGGATCGATTTCTTTGGCTTGCGGCGTAGTGTCGGTCCGCCAGGAGATGTTGGTCGAGTACGAGCAGCTATAGCCCGAGTCGCAGTTGCCGGCCTGCGCGCCGCGATCGCAACCCAATTCGAGCGAGGAGAACTTCGTGTGCTGGCCGGCCTTCGCGGCCGCGACCTGATCGACCGACACGCCCACCTTGATATCGGCGCCGTGCGTTTTGCGCGCCTGCTGTCCGGTCAGAAAACTGGCCAAAGCGCGGGCGTGGTCGCCGGGTCCGTCGCCGTGGGCCCGACCATGATCCTGCGCCAGTCCGCTCAGCACCAGCAGGTTGTTCTTGACGCCGGCCAGCGGCTCCAGAATGTAGGGCAGTTCGAATTCGGCCCCGACCGCCTTGGGAGTCCAATCGGGCATATGCTTGCCGTTGGGGACGTAGACAAAGGCCATTCGATTGGGAATGGTTTTCTTGTCGTCAGCCGCCAGAAGCAGCGAAGGGGCCATGGCATCCAAAAGCGGCAGTGCGACCGCGGTTCCCAGGCCCCGCAAGACGGTTCGTCGCGAAATGCGCCAAGGCTTGGTCATGGCCGGCTCCCTGTGCCACGTCGCTTCTGAAACGGATCGCTGCGGACAATCGCCACGATCATGCTGGAGAACTTGTAGTCGTTATCTCGCATGGCTTTGGCGATGTCCTCGACCGTGCATTTGTCACTATACTCGACGCCCCGACCCAGACCATAGGTGAGCATCTTTTCAGCCAGACAGCGAGCGAATTCGTCCTGCCGAGCCTTGAGTACCGCCTTCAAATCGCGGGGTCCGGAAAACGATTGTCCGCCCGGCAAAACGCCGGAAGGATCGATCGCGAACTTTTCATCCTCGGTTCGCCAGCCGCCGATGCCGTCGTAATTCTCCAGCCCGAATCCCAACGGGTCCATGCGGTTGTGGCAGATCGCGCATTCGGCCTTCGCGCGGTGCTGTTCCATCCGCTCGCGCAGCGATCCGCTGGCCACTGCGCCGGCTTCCTCCTCGAGCGGAGGCACCTCGGGTGGAGGCGGGGGCGGAGGCGTTCCCAGGATATTTTCCAGCACCCACTTGCCTCGCTTCACCGGCGAAGTTCGGGTCGGGTTCGAGGTGACAGTCAGCACGCTGGCATGCGAGAGCACGCCGCCCCGCTGTTGGCCGTCGAGCGCGACGCGGCGGAACTCGTCCCCCTTGATGTCGGGAATGCCGTAATGTCGGGCCAGCCGCTCGTTGACAAACGTATAGGGACCGTCGAGAAAATCCAGCACGCTCTTGTCTTCGCGCATCACGGCGGCGAAGAACTGCTCGGTCTCCTGGAGCATCGCCGAGCGCAGCGCCTCGTCAAAATCGGGGTAGCGCCGCTTGTCGGGGGCGGCGGTCTTCAAGTTGCGAAGTTGCAACCACTGCCCGGCAAAATTCTCGACCAGCGCCTGGGCCTTGGGGTCGTTCAGCATCCGCTTGATTTGTTGCTCGAGATTGTCGCCGTTGCGCAGCGTTCCTTGCCGGGCATGGGCGAACAGCTCCTCGTCCGGCATGCTGCTCCACAGGAAATAGCTCAAGCGCGTCGCCAGCTCGAATTCGTTCAGCGTGCGCACCGCCTGTGGATTGTCGGGCTGGGGGTCCATCTCCACGCGAAACAAGAAATGCGGCGATAACAGAATCGCTTGCAGCCCCAGGCCGATGCTCGTGTTGAAATTTTCTCCCTCGCGCTGGGCCAACTCAACCAGCGCCAGCACGCGGTCGACTTCTCCGGCCCGCGATGGCCGGCGAAACGCCCGCGCCGTTATCGAATTGACGATCTCGCGAGCCAACAGCATCTTGTTCTCGGGCGTGTGTTCGCGCGGAACGATTTGCTTGAAACCCGGCGGATAGGGGCCCATCACTTCGAGGTTATTGACGATCAAGTTGCGATCGTTGGGGGCCGGCTGCTCGGGCTCGTAGTAGTCGTTCAAAAACACGATCGAGTATGTGTGATGGCCTCCCTTGGTGCGGATCCAGCCTTCGTACACCTGCGGATTGCTTGCCACGGCCTTGACGTCAAAATTGCGCACCAGCTTATCGTCGAGATACAGTGCCATGCGGACCAGTTCGTCGCCGGCCTGCTCACCATAGGCCCGCACGCGGAACATGTAGTCCCCCTCGCCGAACAGTCGCACCTTGGTGCGAACCTCGAGCTGGCTGGTGAGTATCCGCGCCCCGCCGTCCAGAATCTGCCCGCCCGTGATCTCTTCGGTCACCAGGTTCGCCTGCGAGGTGCCGAGCGCCCGCTCGACGATCCTCTCGGCTGCGGCCAGGTATTTTTCCAAGAGAATCGGCGGCATCGATAGCACGTCGCCAATATTGTCGAACCCATAGCCCACGTCGTCGGACGGAAAATCGTCGGCCGGATGAAAGTCGACCCCCAACAAATCGCGGATCGTGTTGTTGTATTCGTTGCGATTGAGACGGCGAATCGTGACCCGACCCGGATCGCGCTCTTGACCGCAATCGAACCGGGCCAGCCGGCCGTCAATCCACTTCAGCACTTTGTCGCGCTCGGCGGCCTCGGGCTGCGGTTCTTCCTCGGGGGGCATTTCGCGGGAGTGTAGTTTCTTCGAGGCTTTCTCCCAGGTTTCGCGATCGGCGACGATATCGGCCCGGGCCAGATATCCGTCCAGCTTGAGCTCTCCCATCGGCTCGTCGCCCGTGTGGCATTTGCCGCAATGCTTGACGAAAAAGGGCGCGATCCGCTCACGGAACTCGGCCCGCTCGAGCTTCTGCTCCGCTGTCGGTTCGGCGGCGCGCGCGGCGACGAGAGTCGTCCAGGCGGACGTCGCCAGCAGAATCGCCAACGGAATCGAGGCAGCGTGCCGCATCTAGGCGCCGGTCAAGGGGAGGGAAATCGGAGGGAGGGAACCGAAAAAACCCGGCCGCGGGTCAGCAGTCTATCATATCCAACTTGCTCTATGCGACCAAGACTCGCGCCGGCCAGAGGCTAGCCTGGTAGGCTTTTTTCGCAATCGGGTCCTTATTTTCGGACCAATCGGAGGACTGTTCCCCTCCACCCTGGCGCTACTGCGAATCTCTAGCGCCCGTTCGCAAACCAACTGGGCGGAATATCAAGCGACCAGACTTCGCTGTTGAGCGGCTTGGCATGTCCACCGGCCACCCAGATTTTGTCTTGAAAGACAAACGCCGAATGCTCGTGTCGCTCTTTCCAACACACGCGCGACTTGAGCTGCTTCCAGTCGCGGCCGTCCCGCGAGTACCAGACATCGCCCCAGTTCTGCGACGGGTTGTTGGACCAGCCTCCCAAGACCCACATGCGATCGCGATACACGACCGATGAGAACCAGAGCCGCTCGTGCCAGGGCGCTTTGTCGGTCACTTGCTCCCAGTGGATGCCGTCGGCGCTCGACCACACATCCGACATTGCGTGGTACTCGGGCACGTAATTGCCGCCGCCGAAGACATAAATTTTGCCACCCAGGGCGACGGCCTGGTGATACGCCCGCGCCGACCAGGGCGCGGCGGCCGTGGCTTGCGTCCACTGTTTTCCGTCGCTGGAACACCAGACGTCATTCTTAAGGCTCTTGGCGTCGCCAAAATAATAGTCCTCGGTTCCGCCCAAGATCCACATCTTGCCGCTATGCACGACGGCGGCCGCGGCCAGCCGCGCGCTCCACGGGGCCGGCGGCGCCTGATCCCAATTTGCCCCGTCGGCGCTCGACCACACTTCGCTCGTGGCTTCGTGACCGGGCAGGCGGCCGTTGTACCATCCGCCCAATAGCCACATTCGCTCGCCGAAAACCAGGCTCATCGGCAGATCGCTGTGCTTCCACGGCGCCTCGCGCGTGACGAGCTTCCAGGTCTTGCCGTCGGTTGAGCTCCAGACGTCGCGCGGAGCTGCCACAAATGAATCGAACCAGCCGCCCAGGATCCACAACTGATCCTTGAAGACGACCTCGCCCTGCGAATCGCGCGCCTGCCAGGTGGCCTTGTCCGTCACCTGCACCCAGTCCGGCGCTTGATCCTGACCGCGCGCGGTCAGAACCCCCACGAGTGCGAATGCCGCGGCCAGCGCGACGGTTTTGGCGTGGAACGACGTAATCAACCGCGTCCCAGCACGTGGACGAGCGCCGGCTCCAGGTTGGGATATTTGAAGACGTAGCCAGAATTGAGCAGCTTCACTGGTTCAACGCGCTGGCTGCCCAAAAGCAGCTCGTCGGCCATTTGACCGAAGGCCAATCGCGCGGCCACGGCCGGCATCGGAAAGATCGTGGGGCGACCCAGCGCTCGGCCCAGGGTCTTGGTGAACTCGGCGTTGGTCACCGGCTGCGGCGCTACGACATTCACCGGTCCTTGCAGCGCCGGACTGCCCAGGCAATACAGCGTAGCGCCAACCACGTCATCGATGGCCACCCAACTCATATACTGCCGGCCGCTGCCGATCTTGCCCCCTTGGCCAAGACGGAATGGCAACAGAATCTTCTTGAGCGCGCCCCCCTGGCTACTCAAGATGACGCCGAAGCGCTCGAGCACGACGCGCACTCCGGCTTTGGAGGCCGGCTCCGTCGCGTTTTCCCAATCGCGGCACACGCCCGACAAGAAGTCGCCGCTGCCCGTCGAACTGGCCTCGCTCAGAATCTCGTCGCCCCGATCGCCGTAATATCCGATGGCCGAGGCATTGATCAATGTCCGCGGGCGATCCGCAATGGCCGCCAGAGCCGTGGCGATCGTGCGCGTGCCGTTCACGCGACTTTGCAGAATCTGGTCTTTCTTCTTCGCGCTCCAGCGTCCCGAGGCGATGCTCTCGCCGGCCAGATTAATGACGGCATCGCAATCCGCCAGGGCCGAGGCCTCGAGCTGCCCGGCGGCCGGATTCCAGACCACGTCGCTGCCGGCGGCTCGCGAGCGCTGGCGCACCAGTCGCCCGACCTGGTAGCCAGCCGTGGTGAGCGCCGCGGTCAGTTTCGTGCCCACCAGGCCCGAAGCGCCGGAAACAAGAATCTTCATGGCCCAAATCGCCTCAGGGGTGGCGCGCACGCGCGGGCTGTGGATGCCGCGGCATTATAGCAAATTGTGCCGCGCGCTTGGCGACGCGGCCGGCAATGAGGCCAGTATTACCGCCTGTAACCAGGCCAATGTTACGGCGCCTCGGCGGCTGGCATCCGCTGGCCCGCTTCGGGATCGCCCGGCTCGATCGATTCGTCGAGCGAAAACACATACATCGCCATCGCGGCCAGCATCAAACCGACGACCAGCCAGGCCCGCCAGTCCTGGTGCAAGCGCTTGCGCTGGGGCGGGTGGTGGTGATCGTGATGGCCGTGATGTTCGTGGTCGGAATGGGTCATAGCCTGGGCTGGGGCGAAAGTTAGGGCGAGCGAACGCTTCGGCACCAGTCTACCTTTTAATCCGGCGATTGCCACGACCGATATCCACCGGCATTTTGCCGTTTGCGATTTCTCTGGCCGTAAGCGTTTCAGGAAGCACACCCCGCTAGTCACGACGGCACTGACCGGGATCGACCGTGCAGTTCAACGCGACAGCCATGCCAGGCAGATCTCAGCAGTGCGAAAAACGGTCGTTTCTCGGAGTCCGAGAATACGTATGGCGAACGAGACTGAGGGGCGGCCAAACGAGCCGGCTGCAGATACAAAAAGCCCCGCCAGACCAGGTTGGCCGGGCGGGGCTTGAGCGGGTAGCTCTTTTACTGTCAGCGTGGCTTAGGCTTTGCGCACCTTCCTTCGCCACGTGGCGAAGCCCAGGCCGACGAAACTCATCGCGGCCAAGACGAAAGTGCTCGGTTCGGGAACGCCAAACAGCGCGACCGCGCCGTTGTAGTTGCCCGTGACGGCCGTGAAGTCGTTCCCTGCGGGGAGGCCGGTGTCGTAGTCAGCGTTGTTATATCCCCATACCCGGAGCGATCCGTCCGCCGCCACCGCGAACCCCGCGCTTGGGCTGGCGCCGATGGCGGTATACCCGGTCCCGGTCGGTATGCCGGAGAATTCCCCGAAAAGGTCGATGCCCCAATGCACAATCGTACCGTCTGCTGCCAGCGCGTAGTCTGCGTAGCCATTCGAGGCGGCGATGGCCGTGAACCCCGAGCCCGTGGGCCCGCCTGTCGCCTGTCCATGGACGTCGTAGCCCCAGCCCACGACATGGCCGTCCGCAGTCAGCGCGATCCCGCCATAGGCGCCGCCGGCAATGGCCGTGTACCCGGTGCCTGCCGGCGTGTTCAGTTCACCATTGCCGTCATTGCCCCACGCCACGATCGAACCGTTCGCCGTCAACGCGTACCCGGTGCCCCCGCCGCCGGCGATGGCTGTGTAGCCGGTCCCCGTGGGCGCGCTGGACACCTCGATCAACGGGCCATCTTCGGTGGAGCCCCACGCCGCGATCGAGCCGTCGGCCGCCAACGCGAACCCGGCGAATCTGCTGCCGGCGATGGCTGTGTAGCCGGTCCCCGTGGGCGCGTCGGTCACTTCGTTCGTGCCGTCATAGCCCCAAGCCGCGATCGATCCGTTCGACTTCAGCGCGAATTGCGTGTAGTCGCTGCGGGCGATGGCGGTGTAGTCGTCCCCTGTGGGTGGAGCGGTGATGTTCGTGCCCCAAGTAACAAGCGAGCCCGCCTCGGCGTGGCTCGCGAACATCAACGCCGTCATAAGCAACAGCAAACACATCCCGGGGCGGGCACTGGCGAACTGTGCGTGAGCGGTTACTCTCATGCCCGAGGCCTGCAGCAGGGGCGCTGCAGGGGCCGCAAAAAATCGAGTCACGTGTCGCATTAGCGTTTTTCCTTGAAAAAGTGGGAACCGTGTGCAGTCAGACAAAAAACAGGGCGCTGGCGTTCCAGCACCGGCTTGGGACAATTCAATCGCCTCGTGAACATCGCTGCCGTCGCTGACGCCAATGTGCTCCGGCTAGCCCTGCCATCCCTACGATCAAGAGAATGATCGATGATGGCTCGGGCACGGTTGGGGTGACACGCGCGAGCCAACTGCCAGTTGGGTAATAAGGGTCCGAATCACCGTCTAGAGATGTGTAACTTCCGTAGGTTCCATCATATGATTCGGTGCCAAGGACATAGTACAGCCGGTAGGAGAAATGTGAGGACCCGACCTCGATTATGTCTGCAGTGATGGCCCATATGTTTCGCTCATCGAGAGTTATGTCTGTATCACCGAGGTAGGACGCGGCCGTGACGTAAGGCGCCCCGCCATCATAGGCATAGGCATCGCCAAATGCTGGGTCCGTGGGTAGCGAGGGCGAAACATGACTCAGAAAGAGGACAATTTCGTCGCGTGTAGCGTACCTAAAACCAGCCAAATCATCTGAGAAGCGGGCCTTGATCTCGTTGAAGCTGTAATTCAACGTCGCGGTCGGGTCCAGCCAATCGAGGCCCGTCAAGTCGTCTGACGTGATGTTGTTGCCATCAGGGCTGCCGGGAAGCGATGCGTCATTGCCAGCGCCAAAAAAGATGTGGTCGTGAATGGTTGTCGGCTCATGTGTGGACTCCTAAAAAGGCGCCGTCAGCGGTCTGTTTTTGTTGGCAAGCAAAGAAAAAGGACGCTCTCGTTCCACCGGCAATTGATGGAGCGCAAGCGTCCTGTTTCTTGGGAGGGTCGAATTGTGGCGGTCACTAGCGTTCTCCTTCTCAGGCGGTCCGGGCACGTTGCCGTGGACGCCGCATCAAAACAAAAAAGGCATCGGGGGCTTCTCCCGCCGGGCATGACTATCGTCAACCCAAACTGGAAGAAGGCACCGATGCCTTCTGGCAAGTCAGATAAAAATAGAGATGTAATCGCTGCCGTTTATTCGGCGGCTTTGTGGCTGTGGCCCTCAGCTTTTCGGAAAGGGGCAAACTCCAGGTGAGCGTGAGTCTGGCTGTTGGCCCCCGGGGTGTCAATCGAATTCACGCCCCCCCCCGAGAATGCTCCAAATACTTGGAAATAGCCTCTCGGGTCGGTGGCTCGGCTCGCTGACGGGATTTGATGCCAGTCTCGTAATTCGTTCGATTTTCGGCAATCGTCGCCGCAAGTCGTGAGAACTACAAATCTTCGAGCAGCGAGGCCTGAAAAGTCATCTCGGAATTCAAAGTGCCGCATCGTCGTCAAATCGGAGGATCTCGATTTTGTAGCACGTGGCATCCCCGCGACCTCGACCAGCGCCGACGGGCTTCAAGGTGCGTCGACAACCAAGCGACGGGACGCACACCTCTGGCCACCCCGCTCGGGCGGCCGCCGCGGTTGTCGGCGGCGGTATCTCATGCGATATTCTGTATCTGCCGCGGGGGCGAAACGAAGCGTCGCCTTCACTGGACCGAACCACTGCCGCCCGCCGGCCTCTTACTACTACAAACCTCAATCTTTCGCGTCGGAGAGTAATGTCCATGTCCAAGCGTGTATTTAACTTTTCTCCCGGGCCGGCCATCCTGCCCGTCAGCGTGTTGGAGCAAGCTCGCGACGCCGCCTTCGAGTTGCCGGGCCTGGGAATGTCGGTTCTGGAAATCGGCCATCGCTCCAAGGCGTTTGAAGCCGTCGTCGGCGAGGCCAAGTCGCTGCTCACCGAATTGCTGGGCATTCCGAGCGGTTACAGCATTCTATTTCTGCAAGGCGGATCGAGCCTGCAGTTTTCGATGGTGCCGATGAACCTGCTGCGTGGCAGCGGACGAACGGCCGACTACGTCTTGACCGGCACTTGGGGCAGCAAGGCCTACGCCGAAGCTCAGCGCGAGGGAACCGCGCGGGCCGTCTGGGACGGCAAATCGCACAACTATTCCTATCTGCCCACCGACGGCGAGCTGAAGTACTCGCCCGATTCCGCCTACGTTCACATCACCTCGAACGAGACGATTCAAGGCGTGGAGTTTCCCTCCGAGCCCGACACGGGTTCGATACCGCTGGTGTGCGATGCCTCGAGCAACTTTCTGTCGCGCCCGATGCAGGTGGATCGCTATGGGTTGATCTATGCCTGTGCGCAGAAGAATGCCGGCATCGCCGGCGTGACGGTGGTGATCGTGCGCGACGATCTTCTCGAGCGGACGCCCAAGGGGCTGCCGTCGATGCTCGACTATCGGCTGCAAGCAGCCAATGACTCGCTCTACAACACGCCGCCGGTGTTCGCCATCTACGTATTGCTACTGATCGCGCGCTGGCTCAAGGATGAAATCGGAGGACTGGAAAAAATGGCCCAGCTCAATCGCCGCAAAGCCAAGATCCTGTATGACGCGCTGGACAAGCATCCCGAGTTTTATCGGGGACACGCGCGTCGCGACAGCCGCTCGATGATGAACGTCACCTGGCGGCTGCCAAGCGAAGAACTGGAAGCCGAGTTCGTCAAGCAAGCCAAGGCGCGCGGCCTGGTCGACCTGAAAGGGCACCGCTCTGTCGGCGGCATTCGCGCCTCGATCTACAATGCCATGCCCCAAGAGGGCGTGGCGGCGCTGGGCGACTTCATGCACGAGTTCTGCCAGCAGCAGGGAGCCAAGGCGGCGGTGTGAAACGCGCTGCTATCGGGGCGTGTGAAGCGCGTCACTTGACTGACGGCTCTACAATGATGTGACACGAAACACATCTTTAGGAGCTCCGGCAATGGCGCCCACGCGAATTGAGTTTGTCAGCGGCAACGACGGAGCGGGCGATTCGCAACTGCCGGCCGATCGCGATGAGTTTTCTGATCGCCCAGAGCAGGCCGATCGGGACGGGCGGGCCGAAGAGGCCGAAGCGCTCGACGCCTTTTCCAACGTCGTGGTGCGCGTGGCCGATACGTTGATGCCCGCCGTGGTTAATGTCCGCGCCGGCCGCGGGC
>JANNQN010000083.1:0-3147 GCA_031400775.1 Planctomycetia bacterium
TTCGATGGCGCCGAAATCGTCTTCGGTCAGCGGGCGAGCCAGCCCGAAATCGTAGTAGAAACCGCTGTCGGTCGTTGGTCCAAAGGCCAGTTGCACGCCGTCGAATAGCCGCATCACGGCCCGGGCCATGACGTGGGCCGCGGAATGCCGCATGACGGCCAGCGCCTCGGCATCTTTCTTGGTCAGCAGGCGCAGCGAGACCTCGCCATCGGCCGGCAGCGGAGCGCTGGCCCCCACGACTTTCCCGTCGACCTGGGCCGCCAGCGTAGCCTTGGCCAGCCCGGGCCCGATCTCGCTGGCCACGTCGATCGGGCGAATCGGCCGCGAGTACTCGCGCACGGAACCGTCCGGCAATTTAACCTTCAACATGCTTTTCCACTGGCTCCGATGATGGAATGAGCGCGCACGGGCGGCGGCTCGAAATAACGGGCGTCGATACAAAGGACGCTCGCGATGCGGCCGGGGTTCGAGTCGGGATTCGCATCTTGACGCAAAGTATAGACTTCCACCGGCTTGGAGCAAGGCGAGCCGGCGCTGGGGCGTGGCCGTTGGGCCTTGACTCGCCGCAGTTTTGGCGTCAGATTTGTTGCTTCCGGCCGCGCGACCTAGAATGACTCGCGGACGGCAAACGGGCACGCAATCCGGCCAGGTCGATGGACCGCCGTGGCGCATGCCCAAACGAGGGCGATTAGCTCAGTTGGTTAGAGCACTAGCTCGACAAGCTAGGGGTCACAAGTTCGAGTCTTGTATCGCCCACTCTTTGACGGCCGTTGTCCACAGTGGACAGCGGCCGTAACTGTTGAACAGGCAACTCGTTTGCCGCCGTTGCGACGCCGGTGATCTTACCACCGGCCTCATCGGCAATCTGCACCACGATTGACTGCAATTGACCACGTTGGGCACTAGTTGGTGCAAGCGTTGGTGCAAGCGGCGAAGCGGTTGAATCATCGGTGCCGGTCGCACTTAGAACGTTTTGGCCTCGCTCAGCTTGTGCAGCTTCCGCGCCGAGCGACAGCGTCGGTAGCGATTCCATCGCCCCGACTATGTCCAACAGCTTCGGGTCGGTGTAGGTGTTCATCGTCAGGTTGATGTCGGAATGCCGCATGGCGGCTTGTGCTGTTCGGGGCGACACCCCGCCTTTGCTCAACAGCGTGCCGAAGGTGTGGCGAAGGGCGTGCACGTCGATGGTCCGGCCGCGCTCGTCTCGCTTGTCGATCTTCCACTTCTTCGGTCCCACTTGAACCCGGCGCGCAATGCCTGCTGCAACGAAGTCGCGGTCAAGAATTCGCACCAGCTTATCCGGAATGTTAAACAAGAGCGCATCAGTGGGTAACATGTCAACCGCTGGCAACCGTAGACAAGTTTGCCCGCTATGGCCCCTGGAATTGCCCCGGTGGCGTTTGTGCGGCACTTGGTGTTTCCGGTCGAAGGCCACGGCCGGCGCGTTGCTGGCGGCCTCCTGTGCGGCCTTCGCCTTGTCGGCAAGCCATTGGCGAAGATCATCGGCAAGATCGGCCCACAACGGGATCGTCGAGCCGTCGCGGTTCTTTTCATCGGCCGCGTCGAGCACTAAGCATGGCATGGGGCCGTCGAGTGTCAGTTGCCCGATGGTAAGCGAAGCCAGTTCTCCCTTGCGGAGCCCGGTGAGTACTAGCGTCTTGTAGATCAACGCCCGCTCCCAGCCGAGCGTTTCCAGGCGCCGACGTGTTTTGTCGCTGAGTTTGGCCACCGCTTCGCCAGCATGCTTGCCGCGGCGCACCGTCATCATGTCGAGCAGCGGCCGGCGGCGCGCCACATCAAGCAGGCGCCGTAGTTCATCTTCGGTCAGCGCCCGTCGCTGCCGGCGGGGATCAATGTCTTCGTTGGCCTTTGCCACCTTGGCAAATGGATTTGCTAGCAGGCGGCCAGTTTCGATGCACCAGTTGCAAAAGGCTACGACAGCAGCCCTGTAGGTGTTGCGAGTCCGTGCGCCCATGCCGCCTTTCTGTTGCAACACGAGCCACCGCTCCAGCGGTTCGCGGGCCAGGTCCGACAGCCGGCCGAACCGGCAATCGGCGGCGATGCACTCGAGGTTGCGGCGCACGTTCCCACGGTGGACGGGCGAAGTTCCTTCGGATTCCAGCTTCATGAGGTAGGCATCGATTTGCTGGGCGAGCGACGTCTCTTGATGATCGATGGCGGCGGCTTCGCCCGCCGTAAGGATCTTGCCCCGCACTTTCTCGGCACGCCGCTCCAGGTCGGTCAGTAGGGACCGTGCGGCCGCTTCATCGCGGCAGCCAGTGGCGACCTCCTGGACTACGCCCGAGCCGTCTCGGTATTTGGCGGTGAATGTCCCGGCCGTAACCAAGATGCGGTCGGTCCCATCCTTGCCGACGGTAAGCATTTCCGTCCGGGTCTTGCCCTTTGCGTCCTTCCACTGTGCAAGTCGCTCGCCATTTCGGACGATGATCTTTGCACCAGCCGGCAGCGGCTTGGTGAATGTCTTCTTGAAAACCGTACCCATACTTCACTTGGCCTTTCGTTTTTTCACCAATTCTAACCCAAGATAGTTGGCAACCGCCCTTTCAGGCCACGTCGCGCTTGCTTTCTTTTTAATGCGACGTGCCGATAAGGCACAGTCGCCTATCTGGTCCTTTATGGGATGGGGCGCACCCACGCACCCGGTTCCCGGCGCTGAATGCGCCCTACTTGGGTACGGCCGATTCGTTCTCTGCCCTGCCCTTTGTAAACGGATGAACTCGATAGGCCGACGGCCCCTTGCGGAGACTCCCCCGGAAGACCACGGTCAGCAATCCTCGGCCGCATAACCGGGCGACAGCCCGCTTGATCGTACATACATGCGCTCCCACCCGCCTCGCCAAGTCGGCCTGAGAAGTCCGTGCCACTCCGTCTGGCTTGGTGTCACGAAACAGCGCCAGCCACACCGGGGCTTCCGCCCCCGTCAGGTCCCGCATCGTAAAGTCCACGAAGGCGTTAAGTGTACGGAAGCGGTCACCGCGCCCACGCCTGACCCCCTTCCCGAAACCTGATCCAGGGAATATGAGAGAATCCAGCCGGCACAGTGGGCCGGAAAGGATTCGTTATGAAGAAGCGACTTGGAGTGGACCAGATCATCCCGCTGCTGCGTCAAGCGGACGTAGCCTTGGG
>JANNQN010000084.1:0-4586 GCA_031400775.1 Planctomycetia bacterium
GGCTGGCCTACCGCATCAATCTGGACGAGTGGAACGGGCGGCAGCGGGTGCAGATGGTGGTGGAAGCGGCGGTGTAGCGTGGGGCCTTCAACCCTGGAGCAGCAAGGACTACGTGAAGTTGCCGATCAGCGTGGCCCCCGACATCGTCTCGGCGAATTGCTTTTCGAGCTCTTCCTGGCTGCGGGCGGGCTTGGCCGCGGCTTTCTCTTGAGCGATGGCAGAACTTCCGAACAGAACAACGCAATTGACGGCAAGGCTAGCGATGGCAAAGCGGGCGACGCGAATCATGGCGGGTCCTCTCGGCGAATGACAGGGCAAGGCTGTTAGCGATCTGGTGGCTAGCTGGAAGCAGCGAGCCGCCGGCATTCTAACGCGCAGCGGGCTCGGTTTCGAGCATTTCCAGTTTCCCGAGTGCGCGACGAAACCTACAGGCTTTTCAGGTACTGGACCGCGTCACCGATTTCCGAGACCGCGTCGGCGGCGTCGTCGCGGGCGATGGTGAAGTAGCCGCGATAGCGATGCTCTTCCAAGGCGCCCAGCAGGGCCGGAAAATCGGCCACGCCGCGCGACAGCGGCACTTCCAATCCACGGCCTCGCGCCAAGTCGCGCACCCCGTCGCGGGCATGGACGTGCACGATGCTCGGTCCTAACGCTTCGACGGCTTCGAGTGCCGAGAATCCATTGATGATCAGGTTGCCGGGATCCAGGTCGACGCCGATGCCCTGCGGCGGCAGCGCCGCCAGCAGCCGCGCCAGATCGGCCCCGCTCTCAGTGCCCGTCTGCGCTGCCAGGATCGCGCCCACGTGCTGGCCGTAGTGACTTAAGTCGCCCAGTGATTGCACCAACAGGTCCCAGCCTGGGCCGGAGGATTCGGCCGGTACGCGCCCCACCTGGTTGACGACCACGCGGGCGCGCAAGTCGGCGGCCATTTTCATCGCCGCCTTGGTGGCCGCCACGCGCCGCTCCAGATCGTCGGCCACATCGTAACCGCGACGCGTGGCAAAGCCCACGGCCGACACGCCCAGACCGTGTTCCTCGATCAGCCGCCGCAGCTCGCGCAGTCCTGATTGCGTGAGCGCCTCGGGGCGGAGTTCGCCGCGCGCGTCGATTTCGACGCTGCGAGCGCCAAGCTGCTTGGCTACGGCCAGACCCTTGCGTACGCCGAGCTTCAAACTGGCCAGTCGAATGCCGATCTTGAGTTCACTCAAACGGGTCGTTCCCTTCCGGAGTCTTGGCCGAGATGGCACGCGGGGCAGACGCGGTTGATAACTTGTAGCACATGGGGTTGCGCCGCCCTTGTCTAATGATTGTAGCGGCACGGGCGCGCGTGCCGAGGCCAACTCGAACCGCGAATCGCTTCCCAGGCGGTGTTTTGCACGACACAATGACTCTGGACAAACCATCGGTGTTCACTTTTCACGAACCACGGATTTGACGGACCAATATGACGCTCAGCGTGGCCGACGTGGCTCAATTCCTGAATGCATTTGCCCCGCCGGCGCTGGCCGAGTCGTGGGACAACGTCGGTCTGCTCGTGGGCCGCGCCGAGCAGCCGGTCGAGCGCGTGATGACTTGTCTGACCATCACCCCGGCCAGCATGCGCGAGGCCGTCGAGCGACGCGCCGATCTGATCGTGAGCCATCACCCCTTGCCGTTTCGCCCGCTCAAGCGACTCACGTGCGAAAGCGGCGAAGGTCGCCTGTTACTTGAGTTGATCGAAAACAAAATCGCGGTGTTCAGTCCTCACACGGCCTTCGATTCGGCCGAACAGGGAATCAACCAGCGGCTGGCAGGGGCGATTGGGCTCGACGACATCGCGCCACTCGTGCCGGGCGTGGAGGCCGGCCAGGGCGCTGGTCGTTACGGTCAACTGGCGGCGCCCATGTCGCTGGCCGATTTTGCCGCCACGGTGAAAGGGGCACTAACGATTGCACACATTCAAGCCGTCGGCCCGTTGGATCGCGCCGTGCGACGCGTGGCCGTGGCCTGCGGCAGCGCCGGCGAGTTTATCGCGCCGGCCAGCGAGGCCGGTTGCGATTGCCTGGTCACTGGCGAGGTCCGCTTTCACGGTTGTCTGGAGGCCGAGTCGTTGGGTATCGCCCTGGTTCTCACCGGCCACTACGCCAGCGAGCGATTCGCCGTCGAGGAATTGGCTGTGGCGCTGTCGGCAAAGTTTCCTTCGCTCTCGGTTTGGGCCAGCAACCGCGAACAGGATCCCCTGCATTGGCTGTAAAAGGGCCGGGAATACGTGGCCCATTTCGGGGGCAAAGCGGCCAACTCGCCTTTGGCGGGCGTTTGTCTACAATGGTAAGACTCGGCATCGCCAGAAGCGAATCACCTTCCATCCCGTCGAATGAAATCATGACCGCCACGTCGAAATTTCTGACGGCGCTTCCGGTCTATAACGAGGTCAAGCACGTCGACGAAGTGCTCGACGAAGTGCTCCGCTACAGCCCGCACGTGCTGGTGGTGGACGACGGCTCGACCGACGGCACCGCCGAAGTGCTCAAGCGCCGCTCGGACGTGCAGTGCGTGCGTCACGCGCGCAACCAGGGCTACGGCGCGGGTCTGCGCACGGCTTTCGAGTATGCGCTGGCCCACGATTACGACGTGCTGGTCACCATCGACTGCGACGGGCAGCATCAGCCGCGAATGATTCCCGAATTTGTCGCGGCCGCCGCCAATGCCCAGATCGTTTCCGGCAGCCGCTACCTGAAGGCATTCCCCGGGCAGAGCGCTCCGCCGATCGACAGGCGGCGGATCAACGTCGAAATCACTGCCGAACTGAATCGTCGGCTGGGCTTGAATCTCACCGATGGGTTTTGCGGCTTCAAATCCTATCGTCGCGACGCGCTCGAAAAACTGCACATCACCGAGACCGGCTACGCGATGCCGCTGGAGGTCTGGGTGCAGGCGACCAGGGCCGGCTTGAAGATCGTCGAGCTCGGCGTGCCGTTGATCTATCTGGAGGAAGAACGTTCCTTTGGTGGATCCCTGGATGACGCGACCAAACGGCTCGAGTACTATTACGTGGTGCTGGATCGCGCGCAAAAGATTTCTCAGGCCGCGTCGCAGGCGGGGAATAAATCCGAGGTTCGAGAGGTTGCCGGATGACACTGATGGGTGAAGCTCTCGAGCATCGCCGTCTGCGCGCTCCTCGCGAAGACGGGGCTAAATTAATTGATCCGCCGCTTTCGGCGGTCGGCGATCTGGTCGAGCAGAATATCGCCGCCGCGGCCGCGCGCGATTACGACGTGCAGGGTCGGTCGCTGGCAAAGCTGGCGATTGAAGCCCGCGGCGAGTTGGTCGAAGCCGCCTGGCGCTATACAAGCACCTATCGCGACGTGCCGCGGCCCGTCGTGCGCCCCGACATGCGGGTGTTCGTCGCCGGCCATCAGCCACAACTGTTTCACCCGGGCGTGTGGTTCAAGAACTTCGCATTGAGCGCGCTGGCTCGCGAGCATCGGGCTGTGGCGGTGAACCTGGCCATCGACAGCGACACGATCAAAAGCGCGTCCCTGCGCGTGCCGGCCGGAACGCCAAGTGCTCCTTGGGTCGAGAGCTTGCCTCTGGATCGGCAGACAGCCGAGATACCGTACGAAGAACGGGCGATCGTGGATCGCGAGTATTTGAATTCGTTCGGCCGCCGCGCGCAGGAAATGATCAAGGATCTGGTGCGCGATCCGATGGTGGGCCAGTTCTGGCCGTTGGTCTCGGCTCGCGCCAAGGAGTGCGGCAACCTGGGCGAGTGTGTGGCCCAGGCCCGGCATGTGCAAGAGGGCTTGTGGGGCGCGACTACGCTCGAAGTTCCGCAAAGCCACGTCTGCGCGCTGCCGGCGTTCCATTGGTTTACTTGCCACTTGCTGGCCCGTTTGCCGCGGCTGTGGGAACAATACAACCGCTCGGTGGCCGATTATCGACGCGCCAACCACGTGCGTTCGAGCGCCCATCCGGTGCCCGACCTGACGATCGACGGCGATTGGCTGGAGGCGCCGTTTTGGATTTGGGATCGCGACAATCCCCGCCGCCGGCGATTGTTCGTGCGGCAACGGGGCGACGAGATCGTGCTCTCGGACCGCGCGGCAATCGAGTTTCCGCTGACCCTGTGTCCCGACGGCGATGCCGGCCGGGCCGCCGAACAGTTGGCCGAGTTGGCCGGTCGTGGCGTGCGATTGCGCACCCGGGCCCTGGTGACGACGATGTTCGCCCGGCTGTTTTTGAGCGATGTTTTCCTGCATGGAATCGGCGGGGCCAAGTACGATCAGGTGACTGATCTGCTCATCGAGCGGTTTTTTGGATTGCAACCGCCCGGATACGTGACGCTGACGGCGACCGAGCGGCTGCCCATCCAGCGCAAGGAGATCACGGCCGACGACGTCCGCTGCCTCGACCGCGAGCTGCGCGAATTGGCTTATCATCCAGAGAATTATCTCGATGGCGCGGCCCAGGGCGCGGCCGAGCCTCTGGTGCGGCAGAAGCAACAGTGGATCGCCACGCCTGCCACCCGCGAGAACGCAAAGCTGCGTTGCCATAAAATCATCGAGGCCAACCAGGGAATGCAGACCTGGCTCGCCGATCGCTGGCGG
>JANNQN010000085.1:0-10270 GCA_031400775.1 Planctomycetia bacterium
CGCACATCGGCGCGGTGCTATCGCGATTGGGCCGCGGCCGCGATCCGCTGCCGCCGTTCGTCTCGCTGCGGCCGAAGCTGGAAAACGATGTGCCCCGATTCGTCGAGCAAAGCCACGGCCAATCGGCCGGCTGGCTGGGCCAAGCGCTCGACCCGTTGTCGATCGATGCAAATCCGGCCCAGGCCGACTATCGGGTAGGCGATTTCCACCTGCCGCCCGAGATCTCGGTGGCGCGGCTCGACAGCCGCCGGGCGTTATTGGCCGACCTGAATCGCCAATTGCGGCGGCAAGGCGACCGGGCGGCGACGACGATGGAGCGACACGTTGAACGGGCCTTCGACATTTTGAATTCAGCCACCGGCGCCGGCGCGTTCGACCTGGCGCAAGAGCCGGCCGCGGTGCGCGAGCGCTACGGGCTCAATCCCCACGGCCAATCGGTGCTGCAAGCCCGGCGGCTGGTCGAGCGTGGCGTACCGCTGGTGACCGTGTTCTGGCCCAGCGACGGCATCAAGAACGTGAGCGTGTATTGGGACACGCACAATCGCAACTTCGTGGACTTGAAAGAGCGGCTGATGCCACCGGCCGATCGCGCATTCTCCGCCTTGCTCGACGATCTCGAGGAGCGTGGCTTGCTGGACGAGACGCTGGTCGTGTGGACCGGAGAATTCGGCCGCACGCCGCGTGTCGGCCAGCGCAATAGCGACGCCGGCGCCGGACGCGACGGACGCGATCATTGGCCGGGCTGCTTCACCACGGTGTTGGCCGGCGGCGGAGTTCAAGGCGGCCAGGTTTACGGCTCTTCCGATCGTTACGCCGCTTTCCCGGCCTCGAATCCCGTGGCGCCCGTCGATCTGGTGGCAACCGTCTATCACCTCTTGGGCGTCGAAGAACACCTGGCGTTGCCCGACGCTCAGGGGCGCCCGTTGGTGATTTGCCCGGGCACTCCCATCCGGCAGCTCATGGCATAAGCAGCCGCCAGGGCCGACCGGACAATTGGTTGCGCGCGAGCGTGTGCGTTGGTGTTGCTAGTTCTCGATCCGCACACCGGCGCCTTTAAGGGCCGCGAGTTGCTCGGTCTTGGCCGCTTCGGAGAGCGGATTGCCCTCCAAGTACAGCCGCAGGAAGGGCGCGAAGTTTTTGCGCCCCTCGGCGTCGGCCTTGGCCGCGACGACCAATGCCGTCAGGTCCGCGATCTTGTTCCGCTCGACGAGCAACATGCTTTGCGGCGGATGTTGCGTGGCCGGCGAGATGTCCTCGATCGAATTGTCGCTCAGTTTCAAAATCGAGAAGCGAGCGATGCCTCCGAGCGGCTTGATGCTCGTGATCTTGTTTTTGGCCAGATCCAGCGACGACAATCCGGCCAATCCGGCCAGCGGCGCCAGCTCTTCGATCTGGTTCTCGCCCAGGTACAGCGCCGACAGCTTCGTCATGGCGCTCAGCGGCTGTAGCGCTCGAATCTGATTGCCCGAGAGGTTGAGATATTGCAGCTTATTGAGCTCCATCAGCGGCGTGACATCGACGATCTTGTTTTGCGCCGCGCTCAACGATTGCAGCATGCCGAGGGCGCGTATGGGGCCCAAGTCAACGATCTCGTTGCTTGAAACATCCAGCAGCAGCAGGTTGGTGCATTTTTCCAAACCCGACAGATTCTGGATCTTGCGCCCCTTGGCTTCGAGGGTGGAAATTTTGCGCAGATCGTCGTCGGTGAGCTCTTCGGCGTTGGTTTTTTTTTCGAAGACCAGCGCACGCAACGCCGCTTCCAAGTTCTTGTCGGGAAATACGACGGCCTGGGCCGACTGGGCCAGTGCGAGCAAGGCGGTTGAGGCCAGGGCGGCAATCGCGATCATTCGAACTGTGTGGTGGCGCATGGCGGAAGAATCCTGGTGGTGATTCGTCGATTGATTCGTTGCTGGCGGTCGGAAACACGCGGCTGAAAACATGTGCTGGCGGGCCGATTAAGCGGAAAGTCTATTTTAGTTCCCCAACGGCCGCGACCAAGGGGGCTGACAACCGCAACTGCGATAATTCTTCCTTGCGGGGCCGCGCCGGCAGGAGTATTTTTGAGGCGGGAAGCGGCCCGATTGTGGCAAAGCAAAGGGAATACACGATGATCACACGACTTGGGTTTTTCGCGTTGGCCGCCACCCTCGTTTTGGCCGGCTCGGCACATGACCGCGCCAGTGCCGAGCCGCCGGCGAAGGAAGCGCCGGCGAAGAGCCTGTTCGACGGTAAAAACCTGGACGGCTGGAAAAAAACCCAGTTCGGCGGCGAGGCCGACGTCGAGGTCAAAGACGGTCGCATCGTCATGCTGGCCGGCAATCCCATGACCGGCATCACTTGGACCCGCGAGTTTCCAAAAACGAACTACGAGGTCTCGCTGGAAGCGATGCGGGTCGACGGCAGCGATTTTTTCTGCGGGCTGACATTTCCCGTCGGCGACGATCCGTGCAGCTTCATCGTCGGCGGCTGGGGGGGCGGCGTGGTGGGCCTTTCGAGCATCGACGGCAGCGATGCATCGGAAAACGAAACCACGAAGTATCAGGAGTTCGAGAGCGGTCGCTGGCACAAGATCCGCGTCCGCGTCACCAAGGACAAAATCGAAGCCTGGCTGGACGCCCAGCAGATGGTCGACCTGGAACTCAAGGACCGCCGGATTTCGGTCCGCCCCGAAGTCGAGCTATCACGGCCGCTGGGCATCTCCTGCTTTTCGACCACCGCGGCGCTGCGCGATATCAAAGTGCGACCGCTGGCCGCGGCCAAAAATTAGCTCCAGCCGCCGCAGCGCCAGCGCGGTCTACCTTCAGCTCTTTCGGGCTGTGAAGATAATGTTGGGCACCGCGATGCTGGCACCGCATTTTCCCAGCACGAGCCGCGCCAGGCTCTTGATCTTTCCGCCCACGCTGCGACCCGCGAACTGCACGAACGCGGTCTGCCGGCATGTGATATGGCCGAAGTGAGGCGCAAGCTCGCCGCGCATCTTGGCCAGATCGAACGAGCTGGTGTGTCCCCAGCGGTGGAAGACCTGCCGGCACTTGGGGCAGATGGCTAGATTGTTTTCCAACACTTCGCGATAGGGAACCGTGCCGACCAGATACCCGAGGGGCTTGAGCACGCGGCGGATCTCGTCCAGCCCGCGGGCTCGCTGCGAATCGGTGAGATGCTCGAACACCTCGGAAGCCACGACGCAATCGAATTGCCCGTCGTCAAACGGCATGGCCTCGATGCGACCGGTCTGGGCCGCAATGCCCGAACCGACCAGCGCCGCCACGCTCTCGGGGCTGGGATCCAACGCATGAACGAGCCAGCCGCGCTGTTGGGCCGTTCGTTCCAGGTGGCCGTCGCCGATCCCAATATTCAAGAGCGTCGGACGCGGCGTACTTACGAGTCGTCCGGCGGCGCGGACCAGATAATCGAGCCTTGCGTGGGAACCGTCGAAGACGCTTTGAGCCTCGTTCTGGAAATAGCTCCAGATCGGATCGTGCAGGGTCTCGTCGGTCATGCGGTCGCCGGTCGCTCGGGGTGCGGTTGATTACAGATCGTGCTCTCGCGCTGGCAAGCGGTCGGAGCCGTCGGAGCATCAAAATACAAGACCGCTGGAGACTTTGGCAGCGGCACGATTTGCATCGTTCTGCGCCGCGACGGCCCTTTTTCCCGCCAATTGGCACGTGCCTTGCGCTTTGTTTCTTGCTTGTTTCGTGCGGAAATGTCGGCCAAAAACAGCATCTGAACAGTCGTGCTGATCGCCTTCGGAGCGTGTCCTCGTTTCGGCCTGAAAACGCATGCTAGGTTTTTAGGTGCCCCCAAGGTTTTTGCCGGGCATTTTCGTTCAGGAGCTATCCGATGATCCGCAATCGAGTCGCGTCGTCCACGCGGTTGCGCGTGGAACAACTAGAATCGCGGGCCCTGCTGGCGGCCGATCCCTTTGCCGCGGCCGATCTGTTGCCCAACAATCCGCAGGGAAGCAGCGACATGTCTGGCGGCGGATTTCCGGGCCAGATGTCGGCCATGGCAGCCGCATCGCTGGGCTTTACTAGTACCAATGGGACAATCGCTTTCGTGCCCGGTACGAATGCGAACGTGGATCCCAATAGCACCGCGGCGATCGTTCCGGTCGGAGCCCCGGCCGCGACCAGCGGTGTGGGACAGATGACGATCACGACCGGCGCCAACACGGCCGGCATCGGCAGTTTCGCAACCCCGACAGCCGGTTTTGCCTCGGAAGTTGGCGGGCGCAGCTAAGCTGCTTCAGGAATCGATTCGCACGATCGACGCGCCTTCGTTTTTCGGCGCCACGATTACTATTTTATCGTCCGCTGGCAACCAGTTGGCCAGGCGCACCTGAAACACTTCCGTAGCGGCCTGGTCTTCTAGCAAGGCAAAAACCGTCGGCCCCCACGACGTCTGGCCGACGCCGCGCACCCCAAGCTCACGAATGGCGGCGACCAGTTCTTCAATTCTGGATCCGGCGAAGGGGCCGCCCTGTCGCGCTGCGAAGCACGATCCGGCCTCATAGCCGAAGCGATATAAGCTCTCGCCAAATCGCTCGAAGTCGGCCGCTCGCGCAGCCGGCATGAGCTCCTCCCGCACTTCTTGCCAAAGTCGCTCGGTCGTCTCGCGCGGCACGGGCGGCAGATCGCGAAAAGCGACTTGCTCGTCCTCGCCCGACAAACCCCGCTGATTGCCGGGACGGACCAGAACGAACCGCCATGCCGCCGGAAACTCCACCCGGCACTCCAGCGGCGAGAGCGTTTCGTCGGCAAGCTTGCCCCGCTCCACCAGCAGTCCGCCCAGCGTAAAGCCGTACGTGCCGATGGCCGAGCGTGCTCCGCGACCGGATAGCGCCGCCAGAGATTCCGCATCCAACGGATCGCCGCCCAGAAATGAATTCAAGCCCGCGCTCACCGACAGGGCCAACTGCGTGCCGACGCCCAGCCCAACGTGCTCCTCAGGCGCCGCGACGACTTGCACGCGGCAGGCCGGCAACTCGGCCTCGCCGCGAGCCCGTGCGAATCGCTCGGCCGTCGTGCGAACGCGCTTCGCCAACGGCCCCTCGACCACAAATTGCTCGGCCGGTTCAATTCGCAGGCGCAGAGTCCCCTGCCCCACCATGGCGCCGACGCCGCCGAATTGCCGCACGCCGGGCTGCGCGAACGAAAACATTCCGAAATGCAGCCGGCTGGGAGCGTGAACCTCGACAACGGGAGCAGACATATCACGCAACCTGACAATACCGGCAATCGCACGCGCTCGATCGCGCGCTCGGGGGCTAAGACTTTGCTAATTTGTCGTCCGGCGCGGGCAAGTCATCCGTGCGGCAGTGCGCCTGGACATAGTCGTTCAAAAACGCAAAAGCCCGCTGCTCGGCCGGCCCACCCGTCTTTCGCACGAGCACGGCCAGCCGCTCGAATTGCGAAAGAATTTCGCCGGCGGGCAGAAATTCGGTCCGCGTCGCCAGAATGGCCGCCTCGAGCACGGCATGCTTCGCTCGATTAAAGCCAAAGAAGTCCCGCAGCCGTCCCGCGGCAACCACTTCGCACAGGATCTCCGTGGGCTCGTTGCGATCGTCCAGCGCGGCCACCTGCAAGGCATACCAGCGACACGCACCGGCGAGAATCTTTCCCTCGACGCCCGGCACGGTCGTCATCTCGGGCATCGGGTCGGGCATGCCGAGCGCGGCATGGGCGATTAGTTCCACATCGTCGGTGATATGAAACACCCCCTGGCCGCTGCGCTTCAAATTGCGATACGTGGTCGAGCTGCGATAGGGCCGGAGAACGAACTGGCTCAAGGCTTCGTCGACGCGCGGGCCCATCGGCGAGATATTCGCCGAGCCGTCTTCATTCAGCGTGGTGACAATACCTTCCAGTATCAATTGCAGCCTTCCAGGATCAATTGTGACGGCACTCCGGATGTTAAAACGTCACGGGCACGCCGGGCAGCGGCGTCGTGGTCACGGCCGGCTCGTCCCGTTCGCCGTCGATTTGAGGAATGTCGACCAGCGGAATTCCCGCCAGCCGCAGGAAACCGGCAAGCAGGTCATAGCCGACGTCGGTCAGGATCGATTCGGGATGAAACTGCAACCCGACCAGGCACTGCGTTCGATGCCTGAGCGCCATCATTGTACCGTCGACGGTCCAGGCCGATACTTCCAACTCGCCGGGCAAGGTCGCGCGCTCGACCGCCAACGAATGGTAGCGGCAACCAATGATCGGACTGGGCAAGCCCGCGAAAACGCCGCGACCGTCATGAAAGACGGGCGATGTGCGACCGTGGACCGGCTCGGCCGCCCGCACGATGCGACCGCCGAGCGCCGCGCCGATAGCCTGGTGGCCCAGGCAAATCCCCAAGATCGGAATCTTGCCAGCCAATTGCCGCACGACATCCAGCGAACAGCCGGCCTCGTCGGGCGTGCAAGGACCGGGCGAAAGCACCACGGCCGACGGCGCGAGAGCCGCCACTCCAGGGGCATCGATCGCGTCGTTGCGCACCACATGCGTGGTCTGCCCAAGCCGCTCGAAATAGCGAGCCAGGTTGAACACAAAACTGTCGTAATTATCGATCAGCAGAATCATCGTCACATTCGATCAATAGACGAATTGTGATTGTCGCTTAATTCGTGCCAGATGCTTCCAAGGCCCGCAACAGCCCCGTGGCTTTGTGCCAGGTTTCCTCGTATTCGCGCTCGCACACCGACTGCGCCACGATACCTCCTCCAACCGGCGCTTGCCACCATCCGCCGGCTGCGGTGATCGTGCGAATCAGGATGCTCGTATCCAGCGCGCCGTCGAAGCCCAGATAGCCCAGCGCCCCGCAATAGGCGCCGCGCGCCGTCGGCTCCAACTCGGCGATGATCTGCATGGCCCGCACCTTGGGGGCGCCGGTGATCGATCCGCCCGGAAACGACGCCCGCAACAAATCGAGCGCCGTGCGGCCTTCTGCCAACTCGCCGCACACGGCCGAAACCAGGTGCTGCACGAACTCGTAGCTCTCCAGCCGGCAAAGCTGCGTCACCCGCACGCTGTCGGGCCGGCAGACTCGCGACAGGTCATTGCGCAGCAGGTCCACGATCATCACGTTCTCGGCCCGATCTTTTTCGTTCTGCATCAACTCGTCGCCGGCGAACAAATCGGCTTCGGGCCGCGCGGTGCGCTGCCGCGTGCCCTTGATCGGGCGGGCTTCGACGTGGCCGTCGTTGACCTTGAGGAACCGCTCGGGCGATGCGCTCACGATCTGTGTCGCGCCCAGATCGAAGTAGCCGGCGAACGTAGCCGGGTTGCAGCGCCGCAGACGCAAGTATAGCGACACCGCGTCGTCGTGGGCCAGGTAGAGCAGGCGCTGCGCAATATTGACTTGAAACACGTCGCCGGCATGGATGTACTCGATCGCGCGACGCACCGTCGCCAGATAATCCTGGGCCGAGAAATTGCTGGTCAATCCGGCCGGCCCGGGCACCGCGAACTGCGGGGCAAGTCGTTCCTTGGGCACGAGCGGCGCTCGAACCGGCCGGCGTGGCGGAATCGGTAACGTACCGTCGAGCCAGTCGCGCAGTTGCGCGAGCCGCTCGGCGGCGCGACGGTGCCGCGCGCCGGGTTCCACTTCCGGAAATCCCTGCGAGATGATCCAGGCCCGATCCAACACGTGATCGATCGCCAGCACGACGTCGTACAGGCCGATCGCCAGTGCCGGAGTCTGAAATTCGTCGAATCGTGGCTGAGGAACATTTTCCAGCGACCGCCCCAAGTCGTAACCGAACAACCCAGCCGCGCCGCCTTGGAACGGAGGGATTCCCTCGATCGTGCGCGATTTCCAGGGCGCGGTGCGCCGGCTCAACTCGGCCAATCCATCGGAGCCATCGGCTGGCAGCTCGAAGTAATCAAACGGATCGACCGCGAGGAAGGAATATCGGCCCAAAGTGGGCTCGCGCCGCGCGCTGTCGAGAAACAGGCAATGCGGCAATCCGGCCAAGCGCACGAACAGCGCTTCCGCGTCCAGTGGACCGGCATCGATCGCGTCGCACCACGGCGCGACTATGGCCCCTTCGTCAGTTTCGTTGGGCGTATGGGTCTCGAACACAGCAACCCTTGAAGTGAATAGAGGCCGACTACGACGGGCTGTCCGGCGATGATTCGTCGGGCCGCTCCGACGATGCCTTAACACGCTCGAGGCGATGGTGGTTTTCGCCGCGCGTCAGGAATCCCCAATCGAGCGCTTCGTCTTGGCGATAATCCTTGCCAAGCGTCAACGCCGTGACCGCCTTGGCCAATTCGTAGCCCAGGTAAAACGCATGCGCCGGATCGATCGGGCGCGCGGCATGTTGCTGACATTGGGCAAACAACGCGAAGGGGTCCGTGTCGCTGGCGTGCAACCCGGCCGTCACCGCGTGCAACTTTTCATCCTCGGCGAATAATCGATAATTGTGATCCTTGATCTCGCCGGCCAGTCGCTCCAGGGCTTGCGGGCCGTGCCGCATCAGGGTCGGATCGCGCAACATGACCAGCCGCGGCTCGAGCCGCTTGGGCAGCGTGTGGTGGCGATCGGAGTAATACACCAACCGCCGCGCCAAATCGCACTCGCGCACACTGGTGCGGGCCCAGTTGATCACTTCGGTAGTCAAGACGTTGCGAATTCCCAGTTCCTGGCAGAAACCCAAGAGCAGCACGTTGATTGGCGCCGAATCGGCGTCAGTCAATTCGGTCAAGTTGCCGATGCCCATCATCATCTCGGCATCCGGATAGCGGCGGCGCACATCGAGATAACGCCCCAGGCTGGCGGCAAAGCCAAATCCTATGGGCTCGAGTATTGGGTCGATCACCAGCGGCACATTTCGCTCGGCCAAACACTCGATCGTCTCATCCAGACCAGCCAAGGTTGCCGGATCGTCGGGCACCACCACTACGCGGCAGTTCCAATCCATGGCCGCCTGGCGATTCTCCGAGTTGACGCTCAACACCAGTTCCGCCCCGGCCCGAACCGCCTGCTCAACTTCTCGCACGTTCATGCTGTCGATCGAGACGCGATGCCCCGCGGCAACCAGCGCCGCCACGGCCGCGCCAACGCCCGGCCAGGCCTCGCCCGGATCACAACCCACGTCGATCATGTCGGCGCCGTCGGAGCGCAGCCGGTCGGCCTCGAGAATCAACTCTTCCAGCGACAACTGTCGGGCGTGGTTGATCTCGGCCAGGATTCGAATGTCGTAAGCCCCGTAGTCGGCGGCGACGGCCGAGTCGCCAAAGAATTCGCCAAGCCGGCGCAAGTCTCGCGGTCCGCGCTCCACCGGCACGCGTGCGACTTGCTCAACGACCTGCAAATCGCCCTGGCAATAGCCGGGCAGCAGCACGCGGGTTGCCTGGGCCGGAATATGCAACTTGGGGGCAATCCAATCGGTCGTCATCAGCGCCGCGACCGTAATGCCCAGCACCTCGATCGAGTAATCGAAGCCCGCGCGCGGAGCCAGGTCGGTCAACACGTCGCGCAGCGAGTATTCGGCCAGGCGTCCCGTGACAAAATGGATGTGTTCGCGCATGTTTGGACGTCACGCGAGTGAACGGCTATTTCAATCCGCCGTTGATGGCCAAGGTCTGGGCCGTCACGAAACTAGCGGCCGGCGAAGCCAGGTAGCGCACCGCGGCCGCCACGTCGGCGGGCGTTCCCCAGCGTGCCAACAGCGACTGATCGTGTGCAAGGTCTTGCCAATATTGCGAAGCCGAGTCGCCCCACTTGGTTTTGATCCATCCCGGTGCGACGCAGTTAACCCGCACTAGGGGAGCGAGCGAATAGGCCAGGCTCTTGGAAAACGTCATCACGGCGCCCTTGGTTGCGGAAAACATCTCGCCGCTATCGCCCGCCAATCCGTGCTCGGCCCGGTCCCATCCCATGTTGATGATCGCGCCGGTTCCTCGGGCCTTCATCCGCGCGCCCGCGGCGCGCGACAAGACGATCGTGGCCACGACGTCGACCCGCCACAATTCGTCCAGCTTTCGTTCAAAGCTCCACGCGGCCGATTCGCCGGTCAGCACATCGGCGCCCGCGTTGTTGACCCAAATGTCGACTCTCCCGCGCCAGTTCCAGGCCTGCTCGACGAAGCCTGCATGCGAAGCGGCATCGGCCAGATCGCACAGGACAACTTGCGCGTCGACTCCCAGATCTCGTGCCGCCTGGGCCACCTGATCGGCGGCAGCGCGCGAGCGACGGGCATGGACCAGCGTGTTCGCCCCGGCCGTGGCCAGCTCGAGCGCAATGGCCCGCCCGATGCCGCTGGAAGAGCCGGTGA
>JANNQN010000086.1:0-12310 GCA_031400775.1 Planctomycetia bacterium
CGACGACGCGGATCCGGCGAAGTCGGACGATGACAAGGCCTCCGAAGACAACCACGAGAAACAATCTTCGTCTGGTTCATCCAAGCAAAGCGATAAAAAAGGCTCCGCCTCGCCGAAGGACGACGGCAAAGGCAAGCAGACGAGCGGCAAAGGCAAGCAATCGTCGCCACAGAAGGGGACAAGCTCAGACGACAAGGCCCGAGACAAGGCTCAAAGCAAAGACAGCGACGAGAAATCGCCCTCACAAGCCAGGCAGGATGAGTCGTCGAAGCACAACGAACCTGATTCGAAGTCGCAGCAAGGCGACGAAAAGAACGATCTGAAGCGTTTCACGGATTCAAAGTCGCATCCCGCCGCGGAGGAGATGAAATCAGTGGCGGCCGCTGCCGCGACGGTTTCCAGCATTCTTGCCACCGTGCTTCAATGGGTTGTTTATGCCGTGGTCGTGCTCGCGGCCCTGTATGCCTGCTGGCGATTTCGGGCCGAGATCCTGGCCGCCTGGCGCAGTTTTCTCCTCGAGTGCCGCGATTTCTGGAACCGATTCTTTGGCGTCAGGCGACGGCGCGGCGCCGTCGGCGGTCCCGAGCAACTCGAAATCCCGCCGGCCCCTTTTTCCAGTTATGCCGATCCGTTTGCCACCGGCATTGTCGGACGCTATTCAATGACCGAGATCGTGCGCTACACGTTCGAGGCCTTCGAAGCCTGGTCTCGCGAGCACGGCTGCCCGCGCCACCCCGACCAGACGCCGCACGAGCTCGCCCGCGACGTCAGCAAGCTCAACGCCCACATAGCGGTCGACGCCCGCAACCTGGCCGAGCTTTACAGCCGAGCCGCCTATGCCCGCGGCGAGCTATCCCCCGCCGCCGGCGATCAACTGCGCGAGTTGTGGCGCAAGATGCGGCAAGGCATGGCGACGTCGATTCCTGACGACTCCCTTCCTGGTAGTGATGCACTTTGAAATCACCGCGCCGCGGGTTTGGCCCCGCGCTTTCAGCATCGGACCCGTCCATTTTCTTACCTGTCCGGTTTACTCTCCCCTGTTTTCGTTCCCAGCGAATCGGCTTCTCGACGGAGACCGCGAGTTTCTTGCAAATTTTTCACGCAACTCTGGGTCGCTTTTGAACGACAATGGCATGAACGACAATGGCAGTTGTCGCATGGTAACTTTCGGTGGAACCGTGCCGCATTATCGGGCGCGTCTCGGGTCTGTCGGCCCGCAGGCATTCAAAAATCGAATGGAGGCACAAAGACGATGGCCCACTTCGAGTTGATCGACAATCAGTTTCTTATCAAGAAGACCTGGCTCTTCTCCAAGAACACTCGGCTTTTCGTTAAGGGCAAATCGGGTGAGGAGAAGATCGCGATCCAGAAGGACATTCAGATCGTGCTGGAGCAGACCGGCACGATCGATCCGGGCGGCAAGGAATTGCCGGTGATCTTTTCGACCAATGAGGGTGCGGTCGAAATCGTAAAGGTCACGCGGCATAGCAAGTCGCAGACGATCACGATCAAGGGCAAGGGGGCGGGCAAGGCTCAACTCAAGGGCAAAGACTCCTTGGGTAACATCACCGACAAGCTCGACCCGCTGACGGTAGTCTCGGGCGACTTCAAAATGCACCCCGATATGGAGGTCGACCTGATTTACGACATTTGCCGCGGATCCGACCCTGGCAAAATTCACGCCATGTATCGCATGCTGAATAGCAACGAAGACAACATATTCAACGAGAACTGGAAGTCGAACGAAGAGAAGTGGGGTCTGCGCGCCTGCGGCACGGTGTCCAAAGTCGGCGGCGAAACCATCTGGGGAGGGACGGCCGACGCGCACTCGTTCAAGACCTACCACATCCCGCTGAAAGCCAATGTAAGAGTGACGGACCGCAGTCAAGTCAAGTACGACACGCAGACCATGGCGCGCGCGAAATCGGCCATCGCAGGATGGCTGCACAAGAAGAAGCAGCCCGTCGTAGTCGGTGTCATTTACGGTCCTTCGCCTGGCGCGCCCTTTATCGTGACCAATAAGTATGGCCAGATCGAGCGGACTGGGCTCAACGGCCACTCGGTGCTCGTCGTGGGCTCGGACAAGTCCGGCAGCCAGCTCCTTTACATCGATCCGTGGAAAGGCGGATCAAACTTGAAATACCCGGGCGGAATAGTCGATGCTCCGTTCGCAGTAGATTGCGAAGACCTGGGGATTTTCACCATCAACAGTGACAAGGGCCGCGGCCCACGGTTCCAGCAGACCGGCAAAACCGAGGGAACCTTTCGTACCATCGACGGCACGAATCTAGAAATCATCAGCGGACCGTAAGCGGCCAATCCGTGCCGTGACTGGAGACGCTGTCGGCGGAAGCGGTGAGCCGAGCGTCTCTCGCTGTGCCGTGTTAGAATTCCGGCATGAGCCGATTGCCCAGGACAGTGCAGAAAGCGAGACAGGTCTAATTTTCGACCGCCGGGCGTCTCGTCGTGGATTCGGTGCTCCGCAAACGTGACCGCCAAATGATTCACAAAGCGACTTCGCCCCAAGCGTGAAGATTAGACCTGTTCCGTATTTTCCTCCCGGTTTTCTTTCGCGGATTCGATCACAAATGGCAATTCAATTTGAGCCTCCCCAGTTTGGCGATGGACGTTTGGAATTCCGCGTTGACGGCGAGGGGGTTGCGATCTACGGAACACGCGATGGACTTACGGAGTTGGCCAAAATCTGTACCCAATTGGCATCTCGCTCCCTGGGGAGCGATGGGACGGCCCACGTTCATTTGGAAGACCACGCCTTGCTTACAATCGCATCAATGAATGCCGCCGTCGCAGTCTTTGACAAATAAACGACCGGTCGTACAGAAACGCGGTCACTCGATGCCAGCCCTTAGTCGCCCCCAGCAACACACATTCAGGACACCACCCTCTCCCGCATCAGTTGACAAAACAGCCCGGCCAACGGGAAAATAGTTGTGTTGTGCTCCGCCGGGCCGCCAGGCCCGACTAGAACAGCACCACCGAGAGGCCGTCCTTGCGATCGCGTTTGCTAATCCTTCTCATCGCCTGTATCGCCAGCGCATCGCTGGGCGTCGCCCGCGGAGCGGACCATATCCGCGACTTCACCAAGGCCAAGAAGTCGTTGCAGCAGCAACTGCGCAGCAAGCAGCCCGAAATGCGGGCCTCGGCGATCAAGCAACTCGGACAATTCCCGATTGCCGATGCCGTGCGGCTGGTTCACGGCGGGCTGTACGACACCGACGACAAGGTGCGCGAAGCCGCTTACGTTTCGCTGCTCAAACAGGGCGACAAGCAAGAGGTCTGCGACACGCTGCTGAGCATCGCCAAGAAGGACTTGAACCGCCCCGACGGAGGCATGGCCGCCGCGCCGTCGCTGGCCGTGTTGCTCTCGTCGAACCTGCCCAGCGTGCGCCGCGACGCGGTCGCGTTTGTCGATGAGACCGTCGTTTCTTCCAAGCACGGAGTCGAGGTGCTAATCACTTTGGCCGACGAATTGGGCGCTCACCGCGACGTTTCCGACGTGGCGCCGCTCGCGCGATTGTCGAAAACCAAGAGCTTTGCCAATCGTTTCGGCCTCCGCCGTGCCGTGGTAGCCGCGCTCACCAAAATCCCAGACCGCCAGGCGCTGGGGGCCCTGATTGATATGCTGCCCCAGCTCGGCGGCGAGGCCGGGGCCGATGCGATCGAACATCTCACGCAGGTCACGGAGCAAATCTTTGCCGCCGACTCCGACGCCTGGGGCCGCTGGTGGGAAGACAACCGCGATTCGTTCGAGTATCCCGCCCGTTCCATCCGAACGCCCTACCGCCAGGCGAGCCTGGAAGCCGCCAGCGGCTACTATTACGGCCTGCCGCTATTCGCCCAGCGGCTGGTGTTCGTGCTGGACACCTCGGGCAGCATGAACGGCGCGCGTATCGAAACCGCCAAGCGCGAGCTGACCCGCGCGATCGGCAGTCTGCCCGAGCATGCCCATTTTGGCATCGTGGTCTTCAACGGCAACGTGTCGGTGTGGCAGCGGCAGCTCGTTGCGGCCACCGAATCGGCGAAGAAGACGGCCATGCACTACGTCAGCGCGCAGGCCACCCATTCCAACACGGCATCGTACGACGCCCTGGAAGCGGCCATGGAGTTCGACACCGAGGCGATCTATTTTCTTTCCGACGGAGCGCCCTACGGCGGCAAGATCACGGCCCCGGTCGACATCGTCGCGGCCATCTCGGCGGCCAACAAAACGCGCCGCATCAGCATCTACACGATCGGCATCGGCGCCGGAATTCCCGGCGGTCCGCTGGACATGTTTCTCAAAACCCTGGCCGAGCAAAACCTGGGTCTCTACCGCCGCGTCGACGGCTGATCGGCAGGATTGTCGGAGGCCACGGCGAATCAGCAGCCGTCAGCCGACGCGGTCGCAAGCATCTTGCTTCTGGCCGCGATTGGCCAGTGCCGTGCGCACGATCCGATCGACGAATTCGTCGTAGCCGACACCCGACACGGCCAAGGCCGGGGCGATTCCCGCCGTGGGACCGATGTCGGGGTTGGCGTTCACCTCGAGCACGAAGATCTGTCCGCGGCTATCCATCCGCAAATCGACCCGCGCGTAGTCGCGGCAGCCGGTCAAGCGGAAGGCGGCCACGGCCAGGTCCTCGATCCGCCGGGCGGTCGCCGTGTCGACCCGCGCCGGACAGCGGGCCGGAGTGGTTACATCATCGGAACTGCCGGGAGCCCACTTGGCGTCGTAGGTCACGATCTGCCAGCCTTTGACGCCGGAGCCGGAGAATTCGATCTCCGCCACAGCCAGGCACTCGGGCTCGTCCAGCGCGATCACGGCGGCGTTGAACTCGCGGCCGACCACGAACTGCTCGACCAGGACCGCGCCGTACCGACCGCGCACAAACTCGATCCGCCGCGCGAGCGGTTCCCATTCGGTAACGATACTCTCCGAATCGACCCCCAGGCTCGCATCCTCGTGAGCCGGCTTGACGATCATTGCGCCCTGGGCCAACAGCGAGCGCAGCGCATTCTCGTCCAGCGGATCGTCCGGGCGGATCATCAAGAACTGAGGCGTCGGCAAACCCGCGCCGAGTAACAGCCACTTGGTGCGGGCCTTGTCGCGGACCAAGGCCAGACACTCGGCCGGACAGCCGGTCAGCGGGAAGCCCAACAGCTCGATCATCCCCGCGACTTCCGACTCTCCGCGGCTGACTCCTCCCAGACCCTCGAACAGGTTGAACACCACGTCGGGCTGCCCAACGCCGGCCAAGGCTTCCAGCAGAATACTTGTGGACGAACCAAGCCCCAACTTTCGCACCGTGTGACCGTGGGCCAACAGAGCGGAGGACACCGACTCGACCGAGTCCAGCACGCCGATCTCGGCGGCCCAGTCGGGATCGTCGGCGGGCAGCCCCGGCTCGTTATAGAGTATCAGAACTTCCAAGGGATTCTTCCGGTGTGAGAGATTCGGTGGGGTGGGGGACGGTCAACCGACGAGCGACGGTTCACAAACCAGATTCAATCGCTCGATAGCCGCCTGCAGGATTCGCGCGATCAGTTCAGAATATTCGATTCCGACATGCCCGGCCAGCAGCACCAGGTCGCCGGAGATCGGCGACAGGCCCGGCAGCGGATTGACTTCGAGAAAATAGGGCACTCCGTCGCGCAAGCGAAAATCGACTCGGGCCACGTCGCGACAGCCGAGCGCTCGCCAACAGGTCAGCGCCGCCTCGCGGACCGCCTCGGTGTCCGCCGCCGAAAGCCGGGCCGGGCATTCGTAGCGCACCAGCCGCTGCCAATCGCGCTTGACTTCGAGGCTATAGACGAACGGGCCGGGCTTCGTTGCGCGCGGCAGCATCCGCATGATGCCGATCACTTCGGGCGGTCGATTGCCGATGACGCCAACGGTCAATTCGTCGCCGTCGATGAACTCCTCGACCAGGATCGGCTGCCGGTACGCGGCGTGCATCCGCTCCAAGTACGGCCGTAGCTCGTGAATGTCAGTCACCAGGCTGCTGGCCAGGATTCCCTTGCTTGAGCCCTCATAGGCCGGCTTGACGAAGACTGGAAATCGCAAAGCGGCCAGTTGCTGTCGACGCGCCGCCCAATCTCCTTCGAACAGTACCCACTCGGGCGTGGCCACTCCGCTGTCGGCGACCAGCCGCTTGGCGCAGTCCTTGTCGAGCGTGGCAGCCAGCGTCAACGGGTCGGAGCCCGTAAAGGGAATTTCGAGCATCTCCAGCACGGCGGGCACACGGGCCTCGCGACTTCGGCCGCCCCCCTGCCCTTCCGCGATGTTCCAGACCAGATCCAACGGCGGCCCAGTGAGCAGCCGTCGCAACATTGGCTCGCCGTATCCGAGCAGCTCCACCTCGTGACCCAGGCTCTCAAGCGCCCCGGCCATGGCGGAAATCGTCTCGGGCGAGTCGAATTCCTCCTGCTCGTCGTCGGCAACAAGCAAAGTCGCATCTTCAAGCGGAACCATGTCGGCAGCGCCCTGCGATGCTGTTCCAGCCGGTGATGCCGCCGGTTGCCGAACGTTGAACGTCACGCCGATTTTCAAGCGGTGCTTCCTTCAAACGAGGATAAGCGCCCGAGCCTGTTTCGCCGGTGAATGGCTCGCGACATTTTCATTTCGCCTTGGGTAGCCGGCTCCACGCGGGCCGCGGGCTTTCGATCGGTTCCTGGTGCGGATAGCCCTTCATCTGGATGACGTCGGCGGCGGTCGGCTCGACCGCCTGCGCGGCGGCCGTATCCTGGCGACGGGCCATCCGCGGAGTGCCATCGGGGATCAGCACGTCGCGGGTTCCACTCAACAACGAGCTAACGCCCAGCGTCGGGTATCCACGGTCGGCGGCCTCGGGCCGATCCTCCGGGGAATAGCGAAACAACAGGCCCTCGTAGTTCCGCAGAATGACGGCGTTGTCGGAAGCCGAGACCAAATAGTTGGGCATCACCGGGATCTTGCCGGCGCCGTGTAGACCGTCTACGACATACGTCGGCACGGCCAACCCCGAAACATGCCCGCGCAATCCCTCGATGATTTCCAGACCTTTCCAGACCGAAGTCCGAAAGTGCCCTGCCCCGGTTACCGGATCGCAGTGGAACAGGTAATACGGGCGGACCTTGATCCGCAGCAGCCCGCGAACCAGTTGCCGCATCGTGGCGACCGAATCGTTCACGCCCTTGAGCAACACCGCGTGGTTGCTGACCGGCATGCCCGCATTGACCAGATTGCGACAGGCCGCGGCCGTGGCCGGTGTAATTTCGCGCGGGTGGTTGAAATGGGTTTGGATCCAGATCTTGCCGGCCTGCTTGAGCATTTCGATCAACTCGAGATCGAACAGCCGCTGCGGCAGCGTGACCGGAACGCGGGTTCCCAGGCGAATCACGTCCACGTGGTCGATGTCGGCCAGCTCGGTGACGAACCACCGCAGGCGACCCGCCGGCAACGACAGGGGGTCGCCGCCCGAGACGATCACGTCGCGAATTTCGCGATGGTCGCGCACGTACTGAATCATCCGCTGGTCGTTATGGCTGGGAGCGTCCCAGCCGTCGCGATCCATGGTCACCCGTTTGCGGGTGCAAAACCGGCAGTACATGGTGCAGACGTGCGTCGTGACCAGCAGCACTCGGTCGGGATACCGATGGGTGAGGCCGGGGACGGGCGAGTCCTTGTCCTCTTCCAGCGGGTCTTCCAGCTCGACGCCGGCCGTGCTGGACTGCTCCAACGTCGAGGGGAGCGATTGCAGCCCGATCGGATCCAACGGATCGTCGACGTTAATGAGCGAGAAGTAATAGGGCGGGATCGCCAGCTTATACTTCTCTTCGAGGATTTCCAGGGCGAGAAGTTCCTGGGGGCCGTAGGAGAAAAACTCGGCCAATTGAGAGGTTGTGCGGATGGCGTTTTGCATCTGCCATCGCCAGTCGTCCCACTGTTCGTCGGGGACGTCGTTCCATTTCGGGTGGCGGCGAGGCGTACCAGGAGGCTCCTCGTTCTCCTCCGGCAGCAAACTGCTCTCGGGCACCGCAATGGAAGCGGCATCAATACGATTCATGTGCAGCGAATCCCTCCACTTGTACGTGATCCATCGAGTCTAAACGCCGGGAAGCCCCGTCACGCTGTCTAAACTCGCGTGCTTATACCAGCTATCGCCAAGATCGACAAGCATGTTTGGAGCAAAGCCAGCATTTTCTTACCTGCTGAGTATTATTCGGCGACGCGCGGGAGCGACAAGTGCGCTGGCCGCCGCGAGCCGAAAGAAAATCAAATTTATCGCAAATGCCGCTCGCGCCGCGCCACCCGCAGCGACGAGTGGTTCGAGCGGAGCCCGCCTCCTCGCACCCGACCGTGCGCCGCCCGAATCGCTTGCCAGAGCCAAGCGGCGTCCACTATGATCGGGTCCAAACCCGCCCCGAGGCTCGACGATTCATAGCGACTCGCCCGCGAAGCCTCAAGAGCGATTTGGTACCTCTTGCCCTCACGGACCCATCCCATGCCTGCCATGCCCAGCGGCGCCCAACGCCTGACCGTGACCCAATGGTTGATCGTCTCGTTGGCCGCTATTGGCTTTGCCTTCGATATCTACGAATTGCTGATGATGCCGCTGATCATCAAGGACGTGATTACGGACCTCACGGGCTTCAAGCCCGGCAGCGACGAATTTATCCGCTGGGCCTCGCTTATTTTTTACGCGCCGGCGGTCGCGGGGGGCATCTTCGGCCTGCTGGGCGGTTATTTGACCGATCGGCTGGGCCGGCGGCGGGTGCTGACCTGGAGCATCTTGATTTACGCGTTGTCGGCCTTCGCCGCCGGCTTTTCCACGTCGATCGAGATGTTTCTGATCCTCCGCTGCACCACGTTTATCGGCGTCTGCATCGAATTTGTCGCGGCCGTGGCCTGGCTGGCCGAATTGTTCCCCGATCCTCGCCAGCGCGAGAACGTGCTGGGCTACACGCAGGCCTTTTCGTCGCTGGGGGGGCTGATGGTCGCAGGCGTCTTCGGACTCATCGTGTCGTATGGCGAACACCTGCCGCTTATCGCGTTGCCGTCCTGGCTGAGCTTCCTGGGCGAGATCCATCAGCCGCAAGCCGCCTGGCGCTACACGCTGATGTCCGGACTGATTCCGGCCCTGCCACTGATCGCGATCCGGCCGTTCCTGCCGGAGTCGCCGGTCTGGGCCCAGAAACGGGCCGCCGGCACCCTGCAGCGTCCCAGCATCGCGGAACTGTTCTCGCCCAAGTTTCGTCGCACGACGATCGTCACCACGATCATGTTCGCTTGCAGCTACGGCGCCGCCTTTGGCGCCATCCAGCAGATTCCGCAGATCATCCCCGGCGTGCCCGACGTGGCCGCCGCCACGGCCGGCAAGCCGGTCCCCGAGCAAAGGGCCTTTCAAAATCAGTCGGCCGCATTCGTCAACAAAGTGCAGGAAGTCGGCGGGCTGTTCGGCCGTTTTGCCCTGGCCATCCTGGCCGTGCGGGTAGTCAGTCGAAGGAAGCTGCTGCGGATCTTTCAGGTTCCGGGCCTGCTAACCGTCCCGGTCATTTTTGCCGTGGCGCCGCTCTATAGTCTCGACGCGCTGACGGTCGGAGCCTTCGTGGCCGGCTTTTTCACGGTCGCCCAGTTCAGTTTCTGGGGCAACTACCTGCCGCGGGTGTACCCCGTGCATTTGCGCGGCACGGGCGAGGGCTTTGCCGCCAATATCGGCGGGCGAATGATCGGCACTTCGTTCGCCGCGGTCACGACCGTGCTGAGCAAATACGTGCCGGGCGAATCGCCCTCGCTGCGTCTGGCCTATGCCGCCGCCGGTGTCGGACTGTTCGTCTACCTGGTGGGCAGCATCGCCTGTTTCTGGCTGCCGGAGCCCCGCGAAGGCGACATGGCCGAATAACCGCCACGCGTTTTGCGTGTGACGACGCTTAGATGATGCAACCCTTTCAGGGTTGGGTTCGTACGCATTCATGACTTCCCAGGGTAGCTCGAAGACTCGCAACCCTGGGCTGAAAGAGGCAATCCCTTTGGGATTGGAAGAATCGGACCAATCCCAACGGGATTGCAGCCACCCAGCCCAGGGTTGCCGCGCAGCGGCTACCCTGGGTAATCCGGACGCGGTCCAGGAAGCCAACCCTGAAGGGGTTGCATCCGCGGCCCTAGCTCAGCAGGCCGCGAGCGTCGATCTTGAAGGCTTCCAGCCGCCCCTCCTCGTCGCGCCACCAAACAGTGTCCTGCAAATTCACGCACGGACAAACGTGGTTGGGGATCACGGTCAATCGCTCGCCGATTTGAGGAGCCCGAGGGCAGGAGCGGATATCGACCTGTCCGTGCTCTTCGGTAAGCCGCGAAATGCGTGCCTGAGGATACTCGACCACGTGTCCGTATCCGCTTTTGGGAGCAGGTCCGCACGATTCGCTGGTCAAAGTCTTGCTGCCCGCGTCGATGACGACCTGCCCCGGCACGGCGGTGCTGACGACCGTGCAGACGACGCGCACTGCACAGTCCTCCAAACTGCAATAGCCGCCATGGACCGTGTTCATGTCATTGTAAATGTACGTGCCCGGGCGGATCTCGGTATATTCGGGAACCTGATGCGACTGATAGGCCGTGGGCGTGGATCCGCCCGAGACGATGCGGGCCTGCAAGCCGTGTTCGGACCATAGCTTCAGCGTTTCGGCCAGCTTGTCGGAGACGGCTAGGAGCTCCGCCTCTTGCTCGCCCGGCGGAGAGACGATGTGGCCGGGGTAGCAGAACAGCCCGTCGAGGCGCAGCCCGGGAGTGGCGTCGACGTACTGGGCCAGCTTGAGGGCCTCGGAGGACGTTTGCAGTCCCGTGCGTCCCATGCCCACGTCGAGATCGACCAGAATGCCGATCGTGGCACTGTGCCGATTGGCGGCGTCGGCCAGCGCCTTGGCGCAATGCTTGGAATCCGCGGCAACGCGAATCGTGCCATGGGCGGCCAACTGCACCAGCCGACTGGTCCGCGCCGGGTCGACGGCCGGGTAAGCCAACAGCACGTCGTCGGCCACCTCGGACATCAGCTCCACTTCGCCCACCTTGGCGGCAGTCAGCCCGATCGCGCCGGCCGACATCTGCAGAGCGCCCATCTGGCGCGACTTGTGTGTCTTGGTATGCGGGCGAACGTCCAAATCGTGATCGGCGGCGTAGGTCGCCAGTCGCTCGATGTTCCGAAATACCGTCTTGGCGTCGATCACCAGGGCGGGGGTGGCAAATGAATCCATGCGTGCGGCCTTTGATAACTCACGAGCGTCGAACAGAGGGTGCCAGAGCAATGTACCCGGCCGGCGCGCGCCTGTCACTTGCCGCGCACCTCGTCGTAATCCAGCAGTTTGAAGTCTTCGACGCGCGGCACGTCGTGCAGCCGGTCGGTCATTTTGTAGAGCGTGATCAGAGCTTCGTCGGTCAATCGCTCCCCTGCCCCGGGCTCGACGTAGGTGGCGGTTTTGCCGCCGTAGCCACCGGCCGCGGCGTCGCGCAGCGTGGGGAAATAGGCGTAGTAGCCGTGCGTGTAACCGACCAGAAAACTGTTTGCCACGGGCGAACGGGTTTTGATCGCGGTCTGAAACTGGACGAAGATCTCGCCCGGCATTCCCACCAGGGCGATATCGCCATCAATGACGAGGGTGGTGAGCGTGCATTGCACGCGGTTGTTCTTGACCGTCTTGGAAATGTAGTTGTCGAAGCGCGGTCCATAGGCCTTGCTCAATATCGCGCGAACTTCAGGATTTTCGAGGTCCCAACGAACCCGCACCGGAATCACGCGGGCTTCGTACTGGATCGAGGGGTGAGCCGGCACGGCGGTGACGGTCTCGCGAGCCGTCTTCGTGAGCAACTCGCCGAGCGTGCGACCCATCTTACGCATTTCCTCGACACCGCCCTGGTCCAGCGGCGTCTTATCCATGTACGGGTTGATGTTGCCGCAGCCCCCCTGCAAAAACAGGCACTTGGTTTTGAGGTGGCTTTCAACCACGGCCGAGGCCGCTCCGACATAGTCGGCGCTGTATTGATAGTTGTCGCCTCCCATGACGACCGGATGGCAAGCGTAGTTGAACAGCACGGCCAGCGCGCCGCCGTCGGCCCGATCGAGCCGAATCGTGGCATACTCGCGATCGACCGGTTCGGTCTTCTCGCGCTCGGCGTTTCGCCATTGCATGGCGACGCGGCCGTCCGCAAGGTACTTGCGGCGATTATGGGCCAGGTCGGCCGTGCCGCGGCCCACGCCAATGCGAACCGGCACAAGCTCGCCCGCGGCCTTGCAAATAATCTCCGCGATCTGACGGCCCACTTTTTCGGCATACGGATTGG
>JANNQN010000087.1:0-25567 GCA_031400775.1 Planctomycetia bacterium
CCGGTCACGTCGACCCTCCCTGGCAAACGGCTCTTTCTGAACTGCGTCAGTCACGACCGGGGCGAGAAACCGGAGTTCACTTCACTACTCCGGTCCGACACACCGGAGTGCCTTCAGTCGACTTGAACGGAGCAGCGAACGTCTGGGGCTAACATGCCGTTTCCCCAAATTTGCGACGTTGAATCGAGTGCGGTCGACTCACTGCTAACCTTCCGAGACCGTATGTTTGACGGGCATTTCAGGGACGTTTCAACGTGGAGTGGAGTCGGACGTTGCGTCACGAGCTTCCTTTGTCGTGCGCGATTCTGGATCTCGACTTCTTCAAGCAAGTCAACGACGAGTTCGGCCACGCAGCCGGCGACTTCGTGCTGAAGCTCGTGGCCCGGCACTTGCAGACACTGTGCCGAGCGACGGACTCGGTCTGCCGTTATGGCGGCGAGGAATTCTGCGTGCTCCTGCCGCATACGGACGAGGACGGCGCCGCGACGTGGGCCGAGCTCGCCCGTCAGTCGATCCTCGCCATGCCGGTGGTTAGCCGCGACTGGTCGATTCAGGTGTCGGCCAGCTTCGGAGTCGCGGGGCGCCTGGCGAGCGACGACCGCATGGAGTCGTTGGTCGAGCGCGCGGACGAGGCGCTCATGGCCGCCAAGCAGTCCGGGCGCAATCGAGTCGTGCGGTCGACCGTCGTGCGTTCCCACGATCTGGCGCAGTCCGCCGCCGCTGCGAATCCGCCGGCCCTGTCCGCGCGCGATCAGTTGATCCACGGCGCGCGGGCGATTGCCCAGGGCGCGGCCGAGCTTTCGAAGATCCTGGCCAGCCCGCTCGACGACTCCGTGCCGTCCGCGATCGCGCGTGTCTCGCAATTGAAGGAATTGGTGCGAAACTTGTCGGCCGATTTGCAGCGCCAGCCGACGCCGATCGTCGTCGATCTCGACAGTTCGATGGGCGCGTCGAAGCTGAATACCTCGTCCCACGTCGGAAATTGAAAATCGAGGCGATATGGCCATGGACGACAACCGCCGAGTGTTGATCATCGACGACAACGAATCGATTCACGTCGATTTTCATAAGATCATTGGAGAGAACCTGGGCCGCGACGCGGATTTGAACTCGGCCGCGGCGTCCCTGTTCGACGAGCCGTCGCGGCCGGCGCCGCCGCGCGCGTCGTTTCTGATTGATTCGTCGTTCCAAGGACAGGAAGCCTTTGCCCGCGTTCAACAAAGCATCGACGAGCGGCGCCGGTATGCCGTCGCGTTCGTCGACCTCCGCATGCCCCCGGGGTTGGAACGGCATCGAGACGGTGCAGCGACTGTGGCAGATCGACGAGGAACTGCAAATTGTCATTTGCACGGCCTACTCCGATTTCTCCTGGAGCGAGATGGTCACGGCGTTGGGAGCCTCGGACCGCTGGCTGATACTGAAAAAGCCGTTCGACAATATCGAGGTGCGGCAACTTGCCTCGACGCTGGTCGCGAAGTGGAACCTTGCGCAAACCGCGAAGTGCAAGCTGCACGACTTGCAGGCCCTGGTGCGCGAGCAGACGCGCGCCGTAAGCAGAGCGCACGAGGAAACGATCTATCGGCTGGTTCGAGCGTCGTTGTGCCGCGACGAGGAGACCGGAGCGCACATTCGCCGAGTGGGATTGTATAGCGAGCAGTTGGCCGCGGCCGCCGGCTGGGATGCCGAGCGCGTCGACCAGATTCGCCTGGCGGCGCCGATGCACGATGTCGGTAAGATCGGAATTCCCGACGCGATCCTGCTCAAACCGGGTAGGCTCGCGCGCGACGAAATGGCGACCCTGCAAAGCCATTCCGAGCTCGGCGCTATCATGCTGGCTGGATCCTCCTCCCCGGTGCTGCAAATGGCCGCGGAAATCGCGCTGCACCACCACGAGCGATGGGACGGCGCCGGTTACCCCTCCGGACTGATGGGTCGCGAGATCCCCGAGGCCGCTCGGCTCGTCGCGATCGTCGACGTGTACGATGCGCTGAGTCACAATCGCGTCTACCGCAAGGCGCTGCCCGAAGCGGAAGTCTTGAATACGATGACTTCTGCCCGAGGAAAGCATTTTGATCCGCGGTTATTGGATCTGTTCCTGTCCTTGCTGCCGGAAATGCGCACGATCGCCCAGACGGTGCCCGACGAGGAGGACGAGGCCAATGGCCTGTGGTCGCCCGCCACCGATTTGGCGCTGCGCGGTCGAGCCGGCTGGTCGTGAGCCCGCTACCAGGGAGATGACCCTCGGGAGCCGCCGCTCGACGATCGCTTGCGCCAGACGTGTCAGCCGAAGGCTCCAGCGGCCAGGGCTCGCGTAGTCTCGACCATGAACTTCCCATTTCGACCATAAGCGCCGGGCTGGGCGCCCCGGTCGCCTCGTTTCCGGGTTTGCAGAACTTCATGCAACGCATCAGGTCGGCGGAATTTGTCTTTTTTCGATACGCATCAGAAAAATAAATGGTAGCTTGTCGAATTCGCGTTCCGTCGTTCGACAGATAGGTAAAGCCCGGCGCTTGCCGCCGCCTCAAGCCGCTCAGGCTCGCATCAAAATCAAAGAACCAAACAACTAAGGGAGACAGAACGATGCGATGCATGGTGATCGTCAGGGCGAGCAAGGATTCTGAGGCCGGGGTCATGCCCAGCGAGAAGCTGCTGACCGAGATGGGCAATTTCAACGAAGAACTGGTCAAGGCTGGGATCGTGCAGGCCGGCGAGGGCCTGCACCCGAGCTCGAAGGGGGCCCGCGTGCGGTTCTCGGGCACGAAACGATCCGTCGTTGACGGGCCGTTCGCGGAAACCAAGGAGCTAATTGCCGGCTACTGGATGTGGAAAGTAAAGTCGCTGGCCGAGGCGATCGATTGGGTCAAGCGCTGCCCCAATCCGATGAATGAAGATTGCGAGATCGAGATTCGCCCGGTGTTCGAGGCCGAAGATTTTGGCGCCGAGTACACGCCCGAGCTGCGCGAGCAAGAGGAACGGCTGCGTGCCGGAATCGAAGGGAAGAAGTAGGGTAGTGGAGGCTCTGCGTCGCCGGAGCGCAAGTTGAATTGCCGAACGACGCGCGAATCAAAACGTTTTGGTTCGCGTCAGCTTGCCCTTCTCGTCGTAGTAGTTCCAGGGGCCGGTTTTCTTGCCGCCCTGGAATTTTCCGGCGTCGTAGAGCAATGTGCCAGTGTGGATGTTCACGAAGCAGTTATCCCTAGATGGCCACCGTGACGAAGAGAGGGGAGCTCACGGCCGAAGCCTCTGTGAACTGCGTGGCTAGCTGTCCTCGTAACAATTATTTAACGAAGTCGCCACGCTACTTCGCCGGACCGACGGTCTCCAGCACGTCCTTGATCATCGCCATCAAGTCGCCCAGCATGTCGTCGCGAACGTCGGTGTTGGTTTGCACCGCCACGGCGACGCGCTGGGCCGGGTAGTAGGCGACGTGCGACAAGTAGCCCACCGACCAGCCGCCGTGGCCGTAGCTCGTGCCCAGCGGACTCTTGCTGATAGACACGCCCAGTCCGTACTTGCTGCTCTTTTTTTCATCCTTCGGATCCGTGGCCAGCAACTCGTCGAGATACGGTTTCTCCAGAGCGCGGCCTTCGTACAGCGTCTTGGCCCAGCGGGCCAGATCTTGCGGGTTGCTCACCAATCCGCCGCCGGTCCACTCCGTGAGCGGATTATATCGCAGCTTGCCATCGGCCGTGATCTTCTCTGGCAAGCCAAATTGATTTTTGGCGGCCAGGTATCCGGCGGCCAGGTTCGGGATGTCGCGGTGATCGGCCGGCTCGGTGAGCTTGAGACCCAGCGGCGTTAGAAAACGCGCCCGCACCTGATCGTAATAGCTGGCGCCGCCCGCCCGCTCGGCGATGAGCCCCAGCAGGATGTAGCCGGTGTCGGTGTACTTGTAACCCTGGCCGGGGGTAAACAACGGTTTGCGCTTCAGGATATATCCAACCAGCTCGGCCGGCTTGAAGTAATAGTCCGGATCGGTGTCGAGCCCCTCGACCATTTTATGGACCGCGGCGATCCAGGTCGGATCGTAGATGTGGTCTGCCACTCCGCTACGGTGCATCAGCAAATTGCGAACGGTCATTTCGCGGCCGTTGGGTAGATCGGCGAACCAGGCTTCTTCGCCCAGCCACTTTTCGGCTTTGTCGTCCAGCGAGAGCTTGCCGTCTTGCGCCAGGCCGATGATCGTGGCCGCGACGAATGTCTTGCCGATGCTGCCGGCGGGCATCCGCACGTCGGGCGTCATCTTAGCGCCGGTTTCCTTGTCGGCCATGCCGCTGGCAAAAGCCACGACCGGGCCGTCTGGCAATGCATAGGCGGCGGTCATGCCCGGCAGTTGATATTTGGTGCAAATGGTGTCGAGCCCAGCTTGAAACCGCTGTTCCAGCCGCGCGAGATCGTTTTCCCGCGCGACAGCCTTGTCGGCCGCGGCGGCTGGCTCGGCTCCGCTGGCCACGATTGGCCCGAGAACCAAAACGCCCACGCAAGCCAACATCATTTGGACATATCGGATCATGCTACTATTCCCGCTAAGTGTATTTTTTGAAGGGCCCACGCTCCAGTAGTTCGGTCGGCCTCTGCTTATCTTGGGTCACTCGACAGTGTAATCGCTTGCGAATCGCTCGCAAAACAGGCGGCGGTTCGATAAAATCGGCGCGATGAAGGTCGACGCGCTCGTTTCTTAAGAATAAGCCCGGGGAGTTTGATTGTGATGCGAACAAAGTATTGTCTCGGCGTAGCGCTGGCCGTGGCTGTCGCGGTGGGTTGGCTGACTGCCGGAACGAGGCTCCCCGGCGTCGACGCGGCCGAGCCCGCCAAGTCGGCGGCGTACAAGGTCGACCGCACCACGCTCCCCATTCCCGAGCCAAATATCCCCCACTCGACCGTGCTCGACGCCCGCAATGCCAAGCCGCCGGCGCGGTTCGAGGTCAAGGCGCCGACCGAGGCGCCGAACGTGTTGATCGTCTTGATCGACGACATGGGCTTTGGCATGTCGAGCGGTTTCGGCGGGCCGATTTCGATGCCGACGGTCGAGCGATTGGCCAAGGGCGGTTTGCGCTACAACCACTTTCACACCACGGCGCTGTGCTCGCCGACCCGCGCCGCGCTGCTCACCGGCCGCAACCACCATATGTGCAACATGGGTTCGATCACCGAAACCGCCACCGCCTTTCCAGGCCAGACCGGGCAGCGCCCCAACAGCGTAGCGCCGCTGGCCCAGATGCTGCGACTGAACGGCTACAGCACGGCCGCCTTTGGCAAGAGCCACGAGACGGCCGCCTGGGAGGTGAGTCCCTCGGGCCCAACCGATCGCTGGCCGACGCGCTCGGGCTTCGACAAGTTCTACGGCTTCATCGGCGGCGAGACCAACCAATGGGCGCCGATGCTCTACGACGGGCTGAACCAGATCGAAACGCCCCAGGACCCCAACTACCACTTCATGACCGACATGACCGACCAGGCCATCAACTGGATGCGCTACGAAAAGGCCCTCACGCCGGACAAGCCGTTCTTCATGTACTTCGCTCCCGGCGCCACCCACGCGCCGCACCAGGTGCCCAAGCAGTGGATCGCCAAGAACCAAGGCAAGTTCGATCAGGGCTGGGACAAGATGCGCGAGGAGACGCTCGCCCGCCAGATCAAGTTGGGTCTGGTACCCGCGGGCACGAAGCTCGCGCCCAAGCCGCAGGCCATCAAGGACTGGGACTCGCTGTCGGCCGATGAGAAGAAGCTGTTCGCCCGCCAGATGGAGATCTATGCCGGCTTCGGCGAATATGCCGACACCGAGATACACCGGTTGGTGCAGGCCGTCGAAGAGATGGGCCAACTGGACAACACGCTGGTCTTCTATATCGTGGGCGACAACGGGTCGAGCGCCGAAGGTGGCATGAATGGGCTGTTCAACGAGTACAGCTACTTCAACGGCGCGCCGGAAACCGTGGAGGAAATCCTCAAGCACTACGACGAGTTGGGCGGGCCGCTGTCGTATTCGCACTTCGCCGCTGGCTGGGCCGTGGCTGGCGACGCTCCGTTCGCCTGGACCAAGCAGGTGGCCTCCGACTTTGGCGGCACACGCAATGGCCTGGTCGTCCACTGGCCCAATCGCATCAAGGCCAAGGGCGAAATCCGCTCGCAGTTCCACCACGTGATCGACATTGCGCCCACCGTGCTCGAGGCGGCCGGACTGCCGGAGCCGAAGGCGGTGGACGGCACCCGGCAAACGCCGATCGAGGGCGTGTCGATGGTCTACACGTTCGACGATGCGCGGGCCAAGACCCGGCACACAACACAATATTTCGAAATCTTTGGCAACCGCTCGATCTACCACGATGGCTGGCTGGCCGGCACGGTGCATCGGGCGGCCTGGGAGATGAAGCCGCGGGCGACACTGGCCGACGACAAATGGGAACTGTACGACACGCGCACCGACTTCAGCCTGGCCAACAATCTGGCGGCCAAGAACCCGGCTAAGCTCAAGGAACTGCAAGATCTTTTTCTGAAGGAGGCGGTCAAGTACAGCGTGTTGCCGCTGGACGACCGGGTGCTGGAGCGGACCGACGCGAAGCTGGTCGGCCGGCCGGACTTGATGGGTGATCGCACCACGTTCACGGTCTTTCCAGGCATGAAGGGGATGACCGAGAACGTCTTCATCAATCTCAAGAACCGCTCGCACTCGCTTACGGCCGACGTGGAGATTCCGCAGGGTGGCGCGAGCGGCGTGATCATCGCGCAGGCCGGCCGCTTCGGCGGTTGGAGCTTGTATCTGAAAGACGGAAAGCCGATCTATACCTATAACTTCCTCGGCCTGGAGCGATTCTCAGTCGCGGCGCCCGAGGCTATCGCGGCGGGCAAGGCCAAGATTCGCTTCGAGTTTGTCTACGACGGCGGCGGTTTGGGCAAGGGTGGCCTGGGCACGCTGTTCGTGAACGACAAGAAAGTCGCCGAAGGCCGCATCGGCCGCACGCAGCCCAATATTTTCTCAGCCGACGAGACGGCCGACGTCGGCGTCGACGAGGCCACGCCCGTCACCGAAGACTATAAGCAGTACGACAACGCCTTCACCGGCAAGATCGACAAAGTCGTGATCGAGTTGAAGCCGGCCAAAACCGCGGCACTGGGGCCGGTACCGGATTGAGTCGAGCAGTAGAATGGACTTCGTTCAGTTTGCAATTGTGGGCTTACGGGCCGCCAGATTCAGTGGCCAATTGGCAGCATCCGCACGCGAATCCGATTCGGCGTCAAAGAGGCGACAGCGCCGGCCTCAAGCTCCGCACTTGCCGCCTCAATAACTCGCGTAAGAATTACGGCCAACTGATCGCCTCGCAATCCTTCGATACGAATTCGAACGACCGAAGGCGAACTGGCGTGCGAGGCGGCGAGTAAACGGTGAAAATCGGCGTCGAGCGTGACGACCACTGCATGGCGCTGTTGCGCGGCCAGCAGGATCGCGTCATCGCTGGCGGAAGCCATGCCCAGTTCGCCGACATGCTCCGCAGCAATACCGGCGGCGGCAAGATGTTTGACCGTCGAGCGCGGCAGACCCTGGTCCAGGAGTAGCTTCATACCGTCGGTCGAAGCTCGACGACGCGGTCGTCCAGATTAGCGGCGGCAAATTCCAACGCCTGCCGAATGTCTTCGTCTTCGAGCTCAGGATACTCGATGCGAAGTTGCCCGCGGTCGGGGTAGGTCGCCAAAGCTTCCAAGACGCGGCGCACGGTGAGCCGCATGCCACGAATACAGGGCTGGCCGTTGAGCTGCGCCGGATCGGACGTAATGCGGTCAAAAGTTGCCAAGGGCCGGTTCCTCCAGTGGTAGCTGCACGAACCCTATTCTACCCAATCCTGACGAACGACGCCCATTCGATTTGCCGGGACCTCGGGAGCAACAGTACCCCGTTTTTTGCCCCTAATCCCCGGCCAGCGCCCCGGCGAGCAACGGACGCTGGACGCTATTCCGGCTAAACTGCGCAGCATGGGTAGCGACCTTGGTTCCGCTGCGGCCAATCTGGCGGCGGTTGGGGGCCGACTGGTCTGTTGCGCTGGCGGATCGGCCAGTATCCTCGTCGCCTCCATCTCCGCCTCGGGAACGACGCTAGCTGTGTACGCGCCTCCGTCCTCGGAACTTGCATCGGCGCCGCTACGTAAGCGGTGGTCGCCACGATTTGCGATCGCCCGTCTGGCGTTCGGTTGCGGCTGCGCGTTCTTCGTGTCTTGGGCCGCGTCTGCTGCGACCGCGGCAACGGCGATCGAACCTGGGCCGCAACAAGTGCCCGCTACCGCGGGCCAGCTACTCGAGCCGACACCGTGGGACGTCGACGGTCATGCTCCAGTAAAACGTTTGCCGACGGTCACGCGTCAGTCAATACCTGGCGAACGACTGCCGCCGGTCTTCGACGCGACGGAACCCGCCTTCGAGCCGCTTCAGATGGAAGGGGTCGCGGCACCGCCGCCGCTGGACGAATTCATGCCTGGCGGTGGCGTGCTTGACACCGGCGATGCCGCAACGAACGCGAGCTCAAGCGCGCCTGGCATGGGCGGGCCGCTCGGCGGCAAAGCGCCCTTCTCGATGACCGGGTTCTGGGCCCCGCCGACCAGCGTCAAGGGACAAGCCACGGACCTCGGCATGAACATGCAGTTGGTCAACTTGGGCTTTCCGCTGTGGCAGCCCGACGATCGCGGCATGTTAGTTGGAATCGCGAATTTCGAGCGGTTGGAACTGAGCGGCGGCGCGATGCTAACCGGCACGACGCAGCCGGTGCCCGATCAACTCTGGTCGCTGCAACTCGGCACGATGCACACGCGGCAATACGACAACGGCTGGGACGGCGGCGGGATGTTCTTGTTCGGCTCAGCCAGCGACCGGCCGTTCGCGGCATTGCGCGACATGACGTTCACGTTGGCTCTGTTCGCGAACCGTCCGGCCAAAAACGAGCGCGATTCCTGGAACGTGAGTCTGCTCTATTCGCCGACCGCGCAATTGCCCTATCCGATGCCCGGCCTGGCCTACGTGTGGCGTCCATCGCCAAAGATCGAGGCGTCGATCGGCGTGCCTTTCTCGCTGACATATCGCCCCACGGAACAAATCTCGCTGGCGGTGACGTACGTGCCGCTGACCAACTTCAACGCGCGGGCCGCCCGAACGCTGGACAGTGGCTGGACACTGTACAGCGATTACCAGATCTATACCGAGACGTATTTTCTGGCCGATCGAATTGAATCGCGCGAACGGTTCTATGTCTTCGATCAACGGGTCAGCGTCGGGGCCGAACGCGTGCTCCGATCCGGCTTCGCTCTGAACTGCTCGGCGCTGTATTTGTTCAATCGGCAACTATTCCAGGGCGATAACTTCTTTAGCGACCGCAACGACGTGGTGCGCTTCGACCCCGGTGTGGGGCTGAATGCCAACCTGATTTGGAGGCGATAGCGGCCCTGCGGGGCGCTCGGTATGCGTCCGATGGAAGCGCCCTAACCTCCGGCCAGGGCCCCGATGACCAACAGTGGCTCGGCGCCGGTGGCGACGGCATTGGGCAGTGGAGCGTCGGGCGAGTCGAGCGACAGGTCCTGCTCGCAGGCGAAGAACCGCAGGAACGCGCGCCGCTCGTGGGTTACATGATCGCGGATCGTTCCGCGCAGCATAGGGAAGCGGGCTTCGAGCGCGTCGAGCACCGAGCGCAGCGTGACGGGCCCCTCGACGTCGAGTTGCACCTCGCCGCGCACTTTCGCCAACAGCCGTAAATGTGCCGGAAGCTCCACGCGGATCATGCAAGCGTCTGCACCTCGACCGAAAGGACCGGCGGAAGATCGCGCACGATGGGGGCCCATTTGTCGCCCGCATTCGGCGAGACATAGACCTGACCGCCCGTGGTGCCGAAGTACACGCCGCACGGATCGAGCGAGTCGACGGCCATGGCATTGCGCAGCACGTTCACATAGCAGTCGCTTTGCGGCAGACCATTGGTGAGCGCCTCCCACTCGTTGCCGCCGGTGCGGCTGCGATACACTCGCAGCTTGCCTTCCATCGGGTAATGCTCCGAGTCGCTCTTGATCGGAACCACATAGATCGTCTCGGGCTCGTGCGCATGAACGTCGATGGGGAAGCCGAAGTCGGTCGGCAAGTTGCCGCTGACTTCTTGCCAAGAATCGCCGCCGTTGTCGCTGCGCATCACGTCCCAATGCTTCTGCATGAAGAGCACGTTGGGGCGCGAAGGGTGCAGCGCGATGCGGTGCACGCAGTGGCCCACCTCGGCGTTCGGATCTGGAATATGTTCCGATCGCAAACCCTGATTCGTGGGCTGCCAGGTTTTGCCTCCGTCGTCGGTGCGAAACACGCCGGCCGCGGAGATGGCGATGAACAGCCGCGCGGGATTCGTGGGATCCTGCAAGATCGTGTGCAGGCACATGCCGCCGGCGCCGGGGGCCCACTGCGCGCCCGAGCCGTGCTTGCGTAGTCCCGCCAGCTCGTGCCACGACCCTCCGCCGTCGGTCGAGCGGAACAAGGCGGCGTCCTCGACTCCGGCGTAGATCGTATCCGGATCGGTCAGCGACGGTTCCAGATGCCAGACGCGCTTGAACTCCCAGGGATGGGGCGTGCCGTCGTACCATTGGTGCGTGCCGGGCACTCCGTCGTAGGTGAACTGATTGCCGACCGGTTCCCAGGTCTTGCCGCCGTCGTTGGATCGCTGAATCAATTGCCCGAACCAGCCGCTCGATTGCGAGGCGTACAGCCGGTTGGGGTCGTGCGGCGAACCTTTGACGTGATAGAGCTCCCAGCCCGCGAAGTGGGGGCCGCTGACATCCCAGCGCTCGCGCTTCGCGTCGGCGGTCAAGATGAATGCGCCTTTGCGCGTGCCAACCAATACCCGTACCGCGCTCATTGCTTACTCCCTCCCAATCAAATGGATCGCCTGTTCAAAGTCATTTTTTAGCCACGGAGCACACAGAGGTCACGGAGAATGCTTCGTTCTTTCCCCGTCTGTGTTCTCTGTGCCCGTTCGGCTGAGCTCACGGCCGAAGCCTCCGTGGCTCTCCCTCTTCGTCTTTCTGGCCAATCAACTTCGCAGCGGGAGCAGCGCGCGGATCCGCGGGTCGCGCAAGTACAGCCCGCCCCACAGCACCATGCCGACAATGACCGTGGCGAAGTACGGCTCGCCGATGCGCAAGTGCGTCGCGGTGGCGCCTCCCAGGTAACCCGTCAAAAGGATTGCGCCGAGCACCGCGGTTTGCGGAATGAGATAGATGACCGTACACCCCACCTCGACGATCCCTAGACCGACGGCCAGATTGGGGTCATACCCCAGGTGCGTGAAGCCCTCGACGACCTGCTCCGACTGCGTCAGTTTCATCGCGCCGCTGAAGATGAGTAGGACACACGGCAATACGCTCAGGATCCAGCCGACCCAATACATTTTCTTCGAGCCCCCAGCAACTTCAGGTTCTGCTTGCATTGTTCAAGTCTCCGCGTGATGTTTCGTCGAGAAATGGTTTGTTGTTTGCAGCGAGTGCAGACCGAACTACCTGGCGTGCGCCGCTTCCACGACTGATTTCATCTGGGCCAGGCCCTGTTCGAAGTTGCCCCCCACCATTTTGTCCATATTCATAACCAGGTGTATTGCCTTGCCCATGAACGTGTTCTGCCCGAACATGGACCACGTGACGAGGGTTTGATCTCCCTCGGGCTTGAAGGCGAACTCCGCGGTGTTCGTGGCGGCGAACGGCCGGATGAATTCCAGCTTGATCCGGATCAGTTCGTTTGGCTGACTGTCGGTCACGGTCATCATGCCTTCGCCCACCTCGTTGTTGCCGGACCATTTGAAAATGGCGCCCGTGCCGGCCGCGGGACCCTCGTAGGTCTCCTTCGACTGCGGATCGAGCTTCGCCCAGGGCGACCATTCTTTCCAAGCGTGGAAATCGTTCACCTGCGCAAACACTTCCTCGGGCGGCGCCGGGATCGTGGCCGACCGCTCGACGCGGAAGTCCGCCGGCTGCATGGCGATCACGATAACCAGCCCGACAATGATCGCCGCCAGCCCGAGCAAAATCGGCATTAGGACCGATTGTTTCTTAGGGGGCGCGGGTTGTCCGGGATTGCCGCCTTTTTCTTGGTTTTCTACCGCCATGGTAAACTCCTCCCGGGGTTAACGATGTGTGAAGCCCGGCTAAGCCGCCAGCGAGCCTGGGCGAGCGCTAACGCTTCCGACTCTCGCCGGCGCGCCGTTCGGCCGCTTCGCGGATTTTCTTGAATTCATGGTCCCAGCCCATCTGAACGCCTTTCAGATGTTCGGGCGTAATCAGCCCCATGGCCTTGTGGGTGAGCTGGAGCGTGGTCTTGTCGCCGTTTTTTGTCAGCCGGTACTGCACGTGGGAAACGGCAGGATACGACATGAACAACGGACCGCATAGCTCGAGCAGCGCCGGCGGCTTGATTACCTGGACGTGGGCCCAAAGGTGCCCCGTGTTATTGCCCAGATCGCGGTACCAGCGGCCACCCGGCCAGGGCTCGAGCTTCATTGGAAAAGGGGAACCGTCGGGCATTTCGGTCGCCGGACCGAGCTGCTCCAGAACCGATTCGAAGACCAGCTCGATCGTCGCCGCGATTTCCTCGCTTCTAGTGATCGCCAACGATTGAATCGCCGGCTCGACGGAGTGCGTAATCATAGTCGTACCTCATAGTCGTGAAATAATTGGCTCTAGTACCTATCCGAGAACTGTCTCGGAGAGGGGGACAGTCCCATTTTACTCGCAGGGCCTCGCAAAAATTGGGACAGTCCCCGACAGTTCTCGGATAGGCTCCTAATTGGACCCGCGTGTTTTCGCTTTGCGCTCGACCCGCTGCTTGATGCGATCCACTTGATGGCCCCAATAGCGTTCGAAGGTCGTCACCCAATCATGGATGGGTTTGAGCTGCTTGGCGTTGAGGCGGTAAAAGCGGTGTTGGCCTTGTTTGCTCACCGATACGATTCCCACCTTGCGCAAGACGCCGAGATGCTTGGACACCGACGGCTGCGAAATCCGCAGTGCCTCGACGATCTCGCCAACCGCATGCGATTGGCCACCGGAAAGCATATCAATAATATCGCGGCGGCGGGGCTCGGCGATGGCGCTAAAAACGTCGCTCCTCTGGGTGGCTCGGGACATGGCGGCATTATATGCTTATAAAGGAATATATCAAGACGCCGGCACACATTTTTTGCAGTGCCCCGCTATACCGCGATCAGCGACTCGATCCTAGAAATTTCCGCGGGCTCCAGCTCGAAATCGAACACGTTGAGATCGGCCCGCATGTGCTCGGCGCTGGTCGTGCCGGTCAAGGGAACCATGCCCACGTCGAGGGCAAAGCGGAACACAATCTGACTGGCGCTGCGACCGTGTTGGGCGGCGATTTTTGCCAGTTCCGGATGGGCCATGGCGGCCCGGTTGGCAGTGAGCAGGGAGAATCCTTGATAGACGATATCCCGCGCGGCGCAGAACTTGCGCACGTCGCGGTCCCAGGCCTGCACGGCGTAGCAGCGATTCTGGACAAAACGCGGTTGCACGCGCGCCAGGTCGCACAGACTTTCGAGCTGTTCGAGCGTGACGTTGCTGATCCCCAGCAGCCGCGCCCGGCGGCTGTCGTGAATGGCTTCCATCGCGCGCCAGGCCTCCAGATCGGCATCGTCCAGGCCCGTTCGCTGACTGGGACCGTGCAGCACGTAAGAATCGATCGTCTCGACGCCCAGATGCTCGAGCGAGCTGGCAAACGACTGCTCGACCTGCGTCGCGATCGGAGCGGCCGGATCGTAGGGCAGGCGCTGATCCTGTCCGGGAAGAAAGGTGAACTTGGTCTGTAAGAACAAATCGTCACGGGCAATGGTTCCGGCCGCTATCGAGGCCGAGACGGCCTCGCCGACTGCCGCTTCGACATAGTGGCGGCGTTGATTGGCCGTATCGATGCCGCGAAAGCCCTGGGCCATGGCAAGCTCGGCCAAGGCCCTCGTGCGGTCTTCCTTCCAGGCCGTGCCGTAGAGGAACCGAGGCACGCGAACCGCGTCGATCGTCAGAAATTCGGACATGGTTTATCTCCAAGCTCGTGGTCCGCGGCGCGGCACCGAACGGCTAGTCTAGCGGAAAGGCTCGCCTTGGGTGCGAAGTCGAGTATGATTTCAGTCGCACGCCAAGCGCGCGTCAGCCGTACACGGGGATGAAGGAGCCACGGACGATGGCCGAAGAATCGTGGGTCGCATTAGGTTCCGCCGCGGAGCTCTCGCGGCGCGAGTTGCAACAGGTCGCCGCCGAGCGGACGCCGATCGCGCTGTGCTACCGCGATGGCCGATTCACGGCCCTCTCGGGCGTGTGCAATCACGTCGGCGGACCGCTGGGCGAGGGAATCATCGACGGCGAGTACGTGACTTGCCCCTGGCATTTCTGGAAATTTCACTGGCAGACGGGCAAGGTGCGACCCGAGATTGGCGACGGGAGCGTTCCGGTTTACAAAGTCAAGGTCGAGGGGGGAATCGTGCTGGTCGATCTGGCATCGGCCACGGCGCGGAAAAAGATTCCGCACGCGCCGCATCCCTTGGCTCGTCCCATCGAGCGCCAGCCGGGTCCGGTCCGCGTGGTGGGCATCGCCACGACGATGATGAACTTGCAGTTTCCGCGGCCCAGCACGTCCGAGTTGCTGTTGGACAAGGCCTTGGCTCAGGCGCAAGCGACCGGGTGCGAGACGCAGTTGATCCGCCTGCGCGAGCCTAACTTTCGCCACTGCGAAGGTTTTTATTCCAAAAGCGCGCACGCATGCACATGGCCTTGCTCGATCACCCAGATGGATCCCCTTGATCAGTTGGATCGGGTCTACGAGGCATTCGTGCACTGGGCCGATGCGATCCTGATCACGACGTCGATTCGCTGGGGAGCGCCGGTCAGCTTGTATCAGAAGATGGTCGAGCGGATGAATTGTATCCAGAATCAGGAAACGATCGCCGGGCGCCACCTGCTCAAGAACAAGGCCGCGGCGTTTATCATCACCGGCGGGCAAGACAACATTCAGGCCGTCGCCGGGCAAATGCTCGGGTTCTTTGCGGAGCTGGGCTGCCAATTTCCGCAGTTCCCGTACATCGCTCACTCGCGCGGCTGGAGCGCCGAGGACATGGAAAACAACGTGCGCTACGTCGACCAGAGCAACGACCTGCACGAAGGCGCGCGGGCCTTGGCCGATCGCACGGTCGCCATGGCCCGGCTGCTGGTCGAAGGCTCGATCGGCGAGGTCGGTATCGTGCCCGGCGGTCGCAAGGGAAACCAACTCGACGTCAAAGCCCAGCAATAGCGTGCGGCTCCCAGCCATGCTCCATTGCTTAGTGGCTTCTTTGCGCCTTAGCGCCTTTGCGTGAGCCGTTCTTGATGGCTTAACGGACTGACGGCAAAGGAGGACAGTCTCACGCAAAGGCGCTAAGGCGCAAGGAAGGAAAGGAAGCTTGGCCGGGCGTGCTTGGGCCCGTTTTTTGCAGGTTTTCTGGCAGTGCTGTGTCGCCTGGCGTAGTTGTCGCTCTGTCTTGTTCCAATTAGCATGGATGGGACACGTTCGCGGCCTCGTAGTGGGGGATCTTTGACGCGACGTCTTCATTTCCGCGCCCCCTGATTCTCGGGTTCCCATGCAGCTTCTAAGACGGTTTACGGGCCGATTTCGCCGCTCCGGCGGCATTCCCGCCAAGGGTCAGGCGCACATGACGTTTGGCGCGACGTCGGTCGGCCGCTCGTTGTCTCGCACTAGCCTGTTCTTGAAGCGACAACTTTGGATCTGGCCGATCATCGCCATCGTGCTGCTTTCGGTCCTGGGATACGCGGCTAGCTCCGCGATCGAGCAAACCATCCACGAGAACCTCGAGTCGCAGCTAAGCGCGCTGTCCAACGTCGAGCGGTCGATGCTTGAGACCTGGCTGAAAGTGCAGGAAGCGAACGCCGAGTCGCTCGCCAACGATCAGCAGACTCGCGAAACGGCCGCCCAATTGTTGGCTCTTTCGCAAGCGACGCCCGAGGCCGATGCGCCCACGGCCGGTCGCCCCGCGCCGCCGACTATCGCCGCCTTGGACAATCGCTTGTCGCAAGAACTGGCGCCTGGCATGTCGTCGCATCAGTTCGTCGGCTACTTTCTGGCGGACCGAAATCAGAAGATCATCGCGTCGTCCAATATCGAGCTCCGCGAGCAGACTATTTCTCAATACGAAGGATTTATCTCTCGCACGCTCGAGGGACAAACCGCGGTGAGCCCGCCGTTTCCCGCCGTGGTGCTGATGAAGGATGAGTACGGCAAGACCCGCACTGGCGTGCCCACGATGTTCGTATGTGCCCCGATTCGCGACTCCAACTTTCAGGTCGTCGCAGTGCTGGCGTTTCGCATTCGACCCGAGCGCGAATTTACCAGGATCCTGCAACTGGGTCGCATTGGCAACTCGGGCGAGACCTACGCCGTCGATAAGAATGGGCTGTTGGTTTCGAACAGCCGCTTCGACGAGGAGCTCATCCTGCTGGGGCTGCTGCCGGATGTCGAGCATTCGACGTCGATCTTGAGCATTTCCGCTCGCGATCCCGGCGGCAACATGCACCAGGGCTTTCGCCCTCGCGTGCGCCGCGCCGAGCTGCCCCTGACCGCGATCGCCGCGACCGCGGTGTCGGGAAAGTCCGGCGTGCTGATGGAACCCTACAACGACTATCGTGGGGGGCCGTCGGTAGGCGCGTATCAGTGGTTGCCAAAGTACGGGCTGGGGATCGTCACTGAGATCGACTACGACGAGGCGTTTCGTCCGCTGACGATCTTGCGACGGGTTTTCTATTTGCTCTATGCCCTGCTAACGATTGCCTCGATCGCGATCTTCGGCTTTACGTTGGTAGTCGCCCGCATGCAGCGCGAAGCCCAGAAGGCCGCCATCGAGGCCAAGCAGCTTGGGCAATATCGACTGGAGACTCAGCTCGGCGCCGGCGCGATGGGCATCGTCTACAAAGGCCACCATGCCATGCTGCGCCGTCCCACGGCGATCAAGATGCTCAACGTCGATCGCGTCAACGAGGCGTCGATGGCCCGGTTCGAACGCGAGGTGCAGATCACCTGCAAGTTGAACAATCCCAGCACGGTGGCTATCTACGACTACGGCCGCACGCCCGAGGGCGTGTTTTATTACGCCATGGAGTATCTCGATGGCATCAATTTGCAGACCCTGGTCGAGCGCTACGGTCCCCAGCCCGAAGGCCGGGTGATCCATATTCTAAAGCTGATGTGCGGCTCGCTGTACGAGGCCCACTCGCTGGGGTTGGTGCATCGCGATATCAAGCCGGCCAACGTCATGCTCAATCGCCGCGGAGGCGAGCCCGACGTGATTAAGGTGCTGGACTTCGGCCTGGTCAAGGCTCTGGACGAGGACAAACAGGCCAACGAATCGGGCGGAGGCCTGTCGGGCACGCCGCTCTATATGTCGCCCGAGGCCATCGAAACTCCAGAGCTAGTCGACGTGCGCAGCGATCTGTATGCTGTCGGCGCCGTCGGTTATTTCCTGCTAACCGGCCAGGCGGTCTTCAATGCCAATTCGCTCACCGATCTGCTGCACAAGCATGTCTCGGAAGTGCCGGCCCGCCCGTCGCAACGGGTGAACCAGCCGATCTCGTCGGAGTTGGAAAGCGCGCTGATGGCTTGTCTGGAGAAGAGCCGCGCCAAGCGCCCGCAGACCGCGCGCGATCTGGTGTCGCTCTTGGCGCGCTCGCCGGCCGACGGAGTCTGGACGACCGACGACGCCGACGCCTGGTGGGGACGCCACGAGCACGGCGAGCAGCTTTCGCACTCGTCCTCTTCGACCGACAACAAGACCGCCGCCGCCTCGTCCGCCGACACCAGCGGCGGAAGCCGACCAGCGCCAGCGGCATTTGCCGACCAGGCGAAAGTCACCTCTGAGCAAGGGCTGGACCGCACGATGCTGTTTGACGCGACGGATCCCGACGCTTCGTGACAAGCGCCGGAATCAAGATGCAGCTATTCAACCATGTGCCGCGAGATTACCTTGCAAGCGGCCCCATTAGGTTCAACACGCAGTTTCGAGACTCATTTCATGCGATACTCCCTACCGGCCGCTGGGCTCGTTGCGGTATTAGTTCACGTTGCAGGGTTGACTATCGTAGATGCTTACGGACAAGACGGCGATAACCCACACGCGCCTGCACCTATTGGAAGATGGCGGTCGGCCGGTTCGATGAACAAGCGTCGCGAGTATGCCGGCGGTGTGCGACTGAAGGACGGGAAAATCCTAGCTGTGTCTGGCCATCCATTGGCAGGCAAGTCGATCGCCAGTGCGGAGCTCTACGACCCTGGGACCGGAACGTGGAGCAACACCGGCTCACTACGGCAGTCGCGGAACGGCGGTAATGAGGCAACGCTATTGCACGACGGCCGCGTCCTGCTTCCAGGGGGAAACACAAATACGGAAGCCCTTCGCGGCGCCGAGCTCTTTGATCCCACGACCGGACAGTGGAGCGACGCTGGAAACCTCAGCGTTGACCGTGACACTAAAGCGACTTTGCTGGCCGATGGACGCGTGCTCGTTTCCGGCGGTATTGATTGGAACATTGGTGGGGGCAAAGCATATGATCTCGCTGAACTTTTCGATCCGGCGACCGGCGCATGGACGACCACAGGATCGCTCCGCAGTGCCCACTATGCTCATCAGACGATTCTGCTGGACGACGGTCGTGTTTTGGCAGTCGGCGGCTACCAGGAGGGGGACGTGCTCTTGGCTAGCGCCGAGCTCTACGATCCCAAGACGGGCTCCTGGCAGGTGACCGGAGACATACCGTCGTCACGGGTTGCATTCGGGCTAGCGAAATTGCGCGATGGGCGCGTCCTTCTGGCAGGAGGTTTCACCGGCGCTACCTGGAAAAAACGTGTAAACGTGGCGGGCGCTGCGCTGTATGACCCGAAGACGGGAAAATGGAGCGAGACCCGTCCAATGAAGGAAAAGAGAGCCGGCTTCTCGATCACCCAACTTTCGGACGGACAAGTGCTCGTGGCAGGCGGCTGGGCGCAGAGTCAAATGGAATTTAAGAGCACCGAGCTTTTTGATGTTGTCACGGAGACATGGCGTCCGGCAGCTCCGATGAGTGTCGCCCGGCGAAACCATCGGGCTACATTGTTACCCGACGGTAGCGTGCTGATCATTGGCGGCAGCAATTCCTTGGGCGCCGCGTATCTCGCCAGTTGCGAAATCTTCAGTCTCTGAACTGAACATGTGGAGCTGGCCTTGGCGCCCGAGCGCCGCGGTCTCGAGTTCACCCGTACTTGTCGCGCAGTTGCCGGGCGGCGGCGACCTCGTTCTTGAGCTTCGTATAGACCTCGTCCAGGCTCACCTCGGCGGCCGAACCGGGCGCAAAGCCGCAATCCGGGTTGAGCGTGATCCGCGACGGTGCGAGATACTCGAGCGCCATCTCGACCCGCTCGACGATCGTATCCACCGAATCAATCTGCCCCGGTTGGCAACTGACGCAACCCAGGCCGATTTCGACGTGCTCGGGCAACTTCTTGAAAACCGACATGTCGCCCGCGCCGGGGGAAGTGAACTCCATCGTGATATGTCCCACCTTCAGCCGCCCGAGCTGCCGCAGAATCGGATCGTAGCCGCCGCGATGCTCGGCCTCTCCGCGGGCCCGAGCGCCGGCCCGGCGGCATAGATGCACGGCCATCGCCACTCCCTCGATGCCGTCGACGAGTTGGTTGTCCATGTCGACGGCGAAATCGGCCGCCTGATCCGGGTCGTCGTACTGACGCCGCACCTCGGGATCGACGAACAAGCACAAGTGCGGATCGTCGATCTGGATGATCGAAACGCCTTCGTCGCGCAACAGTTCTACCTCGCGCCGCAGGATCGGCACGCAGTCGCGGACGAAGTCCTCTCGCTTGGGATACGCTGCGCGTGATTTGACGGGATCCCACATCCGCTCGCCGAGCAATGCCGGCGCCGGCAGCGTGGCTTTGAGCCGCCGTCCGGTTAGCTGTTTGAGAAACTCGATCTCGCGGGCGATGAACCCTGGCTGCTTGGGGGACAGACGGTCGACGACCACGGTCCAGGGACGTCCGTCGGCCGGATTCAAGCTGAGCTCGAAGCCGTGCGCCAACTCGGCGATGACGCCGATGTAGCTCTTGCGCCACCATTCGCCGTCGGTCACCGTGTCCAGGCCCGCGCTCTCTTGGAGCGCCGCGGCGGAGCGGATGGCGGCCCCCATCAGCCGCCGATATTCTTCGCCCACGATCGGCGAATCGTCGGCGATCAGGTCCTTGACGAATTGCGGTCGGGGGAGCGATCCGATGACCGAAGTCGGAAACAGCAAGTCGCTTGCCATCGTCATTTTCCTAGATGCAGGTCCGTCCAATGTTTTCGCGCGTATTCGAAATCCTGCTGAGTGTCGACCTCGATGTAGCCGCCCGGAGTATCGACGTGGGCAAATTGCTCGCCCGACTCGATCATCTCCTGGAACAGCAGGATTTTGTAAGCCTTTTCGAACACGGTCGCCCCGCGCCATGGCCGGCCGGCGAATTCCGTCCGGCAGCGCTCGTAGGCCTCGCACAGGCGGGTTGCGCCGGCGGCCGAGAACTTGGCGACGCCGATGTACTCGCCATGAGCTTCGGCTTCCGAGATCTGGCGGCTGATCCGCGTTACGCGGCCGTTGGCGACCGTCACTTTCTCGGCGTCGTCGGGTGGATGCTCGGTGCGCTCGCCATAACGGGCCAGCCACTGGGTGTCGACGCCCAGCGCCATGTCCGCCGGCGAGGCCGCCAGCCGCGACACCACGTCGGCCGTGAACAGCACGTCGCTATAACAACAGATAAACGGCTCATCCATCAGGTCCTGGGCGAAAAACAGCGACGCCAGGATGTTGTTGTGTTCCCAGGCGGCATTGTGGCGAAACGTGAATTGCGGGTAGTCGCGCTTGACCGCGTCGATCTGGTAGCCGCCGATGAAGCACACTCGGGTCAGGTCGTTGGCGGCAAACGCTTCGAGCGCCCAATCCAGCAGACGGCGGTCCGCCACCTGGGCGTAGCACTTGGGGACGTCGGCCGTGGTGGGCATCAAGCGCCGACCACGACCGGCTGCAATCACGATCACGCGCATGCAGGTTCCTTTCTTTCGACCAGCACCATCAAGGCGACAATCATCGCCAGTCCATATGCGACCATCGCGGCGCTTTGATCCCAAGCGACCGGCTCGTGCAGCCGAATATAGCCGACAAACACGGTCAATAGCCCAATCGCCGCGACGACTAGCGCCGGCGCCGCGGCCCAGCGAGTGAAGAACGTGGCGCCCAGGCAGATGGCGCTGGCATAGGTCGCGATCTGCAGAGCCAGCGGTTGCTGCCCGTAGCTGATCGCGGCACAAGCGACGGCAAACGTGGCGATCGCTGCCAGCTTGGGAACCGCGCTGTTCAGCAGGCCCGCTTGCCGCGACGTGGTGTTCCACAGAATCGCCGTGATTACCGAGCCCGCGAATGCCCATGCCGCCCAGATATAAATCGCGACTTGCCAGCCGCCGTGGGCCGGCGATGAGTAGTAGCCCGTGACGACGTCGCCGGTGGCCGCCCCCATGTAGCCCATGAAATTGACGAATCCGGCGGCCGCCGCCGAGGTGCCCCGATGCGCCAGATCGGCCGGCGCCGTGCCCACCAGCAGTACTTGCGGTCCGTAGATGCAAAACCCGATCACGACCAGAAGCACCATCGTTCCGCCGGCGCTGTGATGCACGACCGAATCGTAAACCAGCGACAACGCGCCCAGCACGGCCATCAGGATGCAAATCACGGGCGCGCGTCGACTGCCAAAGTAGCGGTCGGTCGCCCAGCCGGCCAGATACGAGCCGGCCGTGGCTCCGATCGCGATCACGAAAAACTGCAAGCCGGCCTTGCCCACGCGCACGTCTTGCGTTTCCATCAGATGCGTCACGCCCCAATCCAAAAATCCGTAGCGGCAAGCGTTCAACAATCCTAGCGAAAGTCCCAGCAGCCACAGCGTGGGATTGTAGAGCGTCCAATACAGGATTTCGGACATGGGAAGTCGCGGGGTCACGACTGCGTGGTGCGTGTCGGTGGACTCGGGCGGATGGTCGGGCTTTTCGCGCAGTACCACGAGCATGTAAATGCCGGCCAGCGTCAACAGCACGGCCGGCGCCCACAGAGCGCCTCGCCAACCCAGATGCTCGGCAGCCTGCCCGGCGATGACATAGGTCAGGCCAAGCGTGATCTGATAGCCGGTGCCGATGATGCCGATGGCGTTGCCGCGCCGCGCGATGGGCACCCAATTCGCCGCGACCCGCACGGTCGGCGTCCACCCCAACGATTGGCAGAATCCGTTGGCGGCCCACACGAACAGCAGGAAGTAGAAGCCCGTGCTGAATCCGAACAGCACGTTGAGCGCCGCGGAGCCGAACATACCCAGCGCCAGCATGGCGCGCGGCGAGACGCGCTCCGACAACTGGCCGTTGACGAGCTGACCGACGCCGTAGGCGATCTTCAGCGATGCCAGGATCCAGCCGATTTCGTCGCCCGACAGCGCCAACCCGCCATCGACCAGCGGCGCCTTCAGGCCCGGCACGGCCGCCGAAATATTCGTGCGGCAAAAGTAAAACGCGCCATAGGTCAGCCACAGCGTCCAGACGACCCGGTTCTCGCCGCGGTGAGCCACCAGGGGCGCGCCGGCGCCGGCGCCAATCGGCGGAGGGAGCGGAACGGGCTGGACGCTCGGGCGTTGCATCGTGGCATCGTTTCGCTGGTCGCTTCGCTTCGCCTGGTAACGCCCATGAAAGGGCCAAGCGAGTCTTGTACCACGCCGGCTACGGCATGACAAACTTCACGCACACCGGCGAACCCACTTCCAGCGTGTGGCCGGTGGGGGCCAGCAGTCCGGTCTCCGCGTCGATGCGAAACACCACGACTGTGTGCGAATCCTGGTTGCCGGCCAGCAGAAACCGCCCGGTGGGATCGATGCCGAAGCCGCGCGGCGTCTTGCCCTGGGTCGGCGTGTTGGCGATCAGCCGCAGCGGGCCCTGGCTCGCATCGACGGCGAACACCGCGATGGTGTCGTGCCCACGGTTCGAGCCGTACACGAATTTTCCGGACGGATGCACCTGCACTTCGGCCGTGCTGTACTCCGGCTTGACCGCGACGCCTTCGGGCAACGTCGAAAGGGTTTGCCGCTCGGTGAGCTTGCCGGCCTGGCCGTCGTAGTCGAAGGCCGTCAGCGTACAGAGGATTTCGTTGATCACGTAGGCTCGCTTGCCATCCGGATGGAACGCGAAGTGGCGCGGGCCGGAGCCCGGCTGCACGCTGGCCGAGGGAGGGTCGTTGGCCGTGAGCTTGCTCGTGGCCGGATCGAGGCGATAGACGAGCACCTTGTCCAGGCCCAGATCGGCCGCCATGGCGAATCGATTGCCCGGATCGACGTTGATCGAATGGGCGTGCGGTTCCTTCTGCCGGCTGGCGTTGACGCTGTGACCGTGATGTTGGATGGCAGAGGCGGCCGGGGCAAGTTGGCCGTCGGCGCTAATTGGAAACGAAGCCACGCTGCCGCCGCCGTAGTTGGCCACCAGCACGGTTTTACCGGTCCGGTCGACCACCAGGTGACACGGTCCGGCGCCTTGAGACGGTTGATGGTTGAGAAACTTGAGCTTTCCACTTTGGGCGTCGATGGCAAACGCGCTCACGCCGCCAGTCGGCTTGCCTCCCATGTCGCTGATTTCGTTGACGGCGTACAGGAATTTGCGATTGGGATGGATCGCCAGGAACGAGGGGCTCTTGGCCTCGGCCGCCAGGCCAAGCGGCGTGCAAGCTCCGGTCGTTAGATCGAGCCGGTACGCGTAAATGCCCTGGCTCATTGGGCCAGTGTACGTGCCTACGTAGACCAGGCACTGCTCGGCTGGCGACTTAGCGTCGTCGGCCGCTCGGGCGTGTGCCACTGTTCCGCTAGAAACCGTGCCGCTGGAAAGTGCCAGGCAAAGGCCCAGCCGGGTCCATGAGAATCGCATCGTGGTGTCCTGTCTGTGAAAGTGTGCGTCAACGACCGCCGGGCGGCACATATTTGGCCAGCCAGGCGAAAACTTCGCGATGCCAGTAGGCGCTATTGGCCGGCTTGAGAACCCAGTGCCCCTCGTCCGGGAAGTTAATCATCTTCGACGGCACGCCGAGCCGTTGCAAGGTAGTGAACATCTGAAAGCCCTCGTCGATCGGCACGCGGAAGTCGAGGTCGTTATGGATGATCAGCATGGGCGTCTTGAAATCCTTGGCGAAGCGGTGCGGCGAATGTTTTTCGTACGACTCGCGTTTGCCCCAGGGCGGGCCGCCGTGTTCCCATTCGTCGAACCACAGCTCGTCGGTCATCGCGTACATGCTGTCGAAGTTGTAGACGCCGCAGTGGCTGATCAGGGTCTTGAAGCGCGTGGTGTGCCCTTCGAACCAGTTCATCATGTAGCCGCCGAAGGAGGCGCCGGCGGCGCCCATCCGCGAGGTATCGATGTAGGGCAGGTTCTCCAGATAGGCCAGGCCGGCCATCAAGTCGTCAAAGCATTTGCCGCCCCAGTCGCCGCTGATTTCGTCGACATAAGTCTGGCCAAAGCCCGTGCTGCCGCGCGGATTCGGCAGGGCCACGACGTAGCCTTGCGCGGCCCACAGTTGGGGATTCCAGCGAAAGCTCCACGCGTTCTCCCACGCGCCTTGCGGTCCGCCGTGTACCAAGAACGCCAGCGGCCATTTTTTCGCGGGGTCGAACCCCGGCGGCTTGAGGATCCACATCTGCATCGGCGTTCCGCCCGCCCCTTTGACCGTGACGCTCTCGGGCTTGGGCAGATCGATCTCGGCTAGCAGCGCCGTGTTGGCCTGGCTCAGATTGCGGGCCTGGGCGTTGGATTCTGCCAGCATGACCTCGGCCGGCTGCATCATGGTGGCTCGCGTGAAGGACAGTCGCTTGCCGTCGGCGCTGGCCGAAAGCGCGGCGTTGGTGCCCGTGTTGGCAAACTCGGTGACCTTACTGTCCTTGACGTTCAGCTTGAAGATCGGCGCGCCGGCATTTTGCTCGGCCGTGTAATAGATCGTCTCGCTGCCGCCGGCCCACACGAAGGAATCGACCGAGCGATCGACTTTGCTGGTGAGGCTGCGAGGCGTTCCGCCGGCGGCCGGCATGATCGTCAGTTCCCAGCGATCGGCTTCGTAGCCCGGCCGCTTCTGCGCGCGATAGGCCAGCCACTTGCCATCGGGACTGAACCGCGGGCCGCTGTCGGCGGCCAGGTTGCCGGCGGTCAGGTTCTGCGGCTCCCCGCCCGCCAGCGGCACCCGAAACAGATCGTGGTTCGTGCTCCAGGCTTCGTCTTTTTCCGGAGGAGCCGTGTAGACCAGCGCCGCGCTGTCGGGAGTGAACGTGAAGTCATCGCCCACGGAGAACGTGGACGAAGTGGGATAGGCGTCGCGATCGCCGGGCGTCAGGTCGCGCGGCTCGCCACCCTCCGCGCTCAGCACGAACAGGTGCTCCCGCTTGCCATCGACCCAGGAATCACAATGACGATAGAACAGCCGGTCGAAGACGCGGA